>JAYTVM010000088.1:0-29823 GCA_043743995.1 Pirellula sp.
GAATGATGGCAAGCTCGCGAGCTGGCTACGGCTAGCTGAATTGCATGGTCAACAAATGGCCGTTTCCAAATACAGCAAAGAGCATTTCGGAAAGATTGCTAAATCAATGCGCGAGCTGACGATTGCGGATCCGGACGTTTTCGTACCCAAGTTGATTGACTCGTTTGCGTCGGCGGGAGTTGCATTGTGTTTAGTGCCCGAGATTCCAGGAGCAAAGATAAGTGGAGCCGCGAAATGGTTGTCGCCCGAGAAGGCTCTCATCGCGGTGAACTTGCGAGGCAAAAAGAATGACCTTTTTTGGTTCACCCTCTTCCATGAGGTAGGTCACATCCTCAACGATAGTAAGAAAGAGACATACATCGACATCGCTTATTCGGATGATCCTCAGGAAAACAATGCCAATCATTACGCGAGAGATCTACTCATACCTCCCGCTCACAGTCAAAGACTAAAGTCATTGCGGTCTCGCAACGAAGTCGTAGTTTTTGCAACGGAAATTGGAATTGCACCAGGTATCGTCGTCGGTCGCTTACAACACGAGAAGATCATTGCTTACAGTCAACTCAATGATCTCAAGGAGACGTTTGACTGGGCGTCGTCACAGACCTAATAGTTCGTCAACTACGGAAATCACACAAACCCCGACGCTCCTGGCGAGTTCTGCCAAGACGCTGGGGCGGGAGTGAGAACGCATCTAGTCCGATTTGGCGGTATAATGCCCTAGCGATGGACCAAACTACTTATAGAGGTCGATGTAAGTCTCATGAGTCGACGTAGACAGAAGGTCTTTTAGCCTCGCATCCAAATTTGCGGAATCAGGAATCGGGAAATGAAATCGGAAATGCTGAAAAGACTGGTTCGAGCGATTGCGATGGGTGCGCAAGAGGATCTCGATCGGTTGGCTGAAACGATTGTTGACGGCGAACGCAGAAGCGGCCACGAACGCTTAGCTAGCGAGCTAGAGTCGATTCTTGGAGATCGCTCCAAGGCGAAACGCTCCAGTCGCGGAGGGATCGATTCCGATCGCAGCCTACGCTCGCTCCCAATAAGCCGCCGCAGCCAAGAGATGCAGGTCAGCTTGATTCCGCACGACGCGTTAGAGCACCACATCGTCTTGCCGCCAGATATCGAGATGAGATTCGAACGTATTGAAAAAGAGTTTGCGGCTCGCGAGCGTTTGTCTGCCTATGGCCTGAATCCTCGTAAGAAAATCCTTCTTTACGGCCCTCCTGGCTGCGGAAAAACTCTTGGCGCTAAAAGGTTGGCGTGGAACACTGTCTTGCCTCTGATGAAGATTCGATTTGATGCCCTCGTATCCTCTTATTTTGGTGAGTCGGCGTCCAATCTTCGTGCGGTCTTCGATGCGGCTAGAGAAAAGCCATGTGTATTGCTACTCGACGAATGCGACTTCATCGCACGCTCTCGAACGACCTCAAAAGATATTGGGGAAGTAGCTCGAATCGTGAACACGCTGCTGCAGTTAATGGAGGAATACGATGCACCTGGACTGCTGGTTGCAACAACGAACATTGAGAACTCGCTCGACGAAGCGCTCTTCCGTCGATCCAAACTCCGCAAGGCGAGGTACCGGTTTTGGGATTCCTCAGCAATGCCGAGAAAATGAAAGAAGCGGAACGGAATGATCCACTGAAAATACCCTCTCATCTTGCCCGGGGTTGGTTACGGCAGTCCAGGCTTTTTGAAATAGCTTTTTCAACTTCGTCATCTTGATTTGCTTTGATGGATACTTTGATATTGAGGGCGGTACGAGCAATACGGTTTATAGGAAATCCAAATCAGTGCAACGTCAACATAGACGACCTTGCTACGTACGGCGTGCGAAACAGCAATCATCCTGTTGATTGTCGCAAGGGAATTTTGACTGGGGATGCATCTACAACATATGCATCGTGATCTGATAGTTCTTGGGCATCGATTCTTTTTACGTTTTCTACCTTCCAAGACAGAGGGACCCCAATATGGTCGATCGCTTGGCAGTAATTGCCACGATGCGATAGTCCAGTTGTTGGTACGTTGAGTTCCAACTGTTTTATGGCCTCAAGAAGATGAATGCGTCCGCCCATGCTTCCTGCATGTTCCTTGCCAACAAGAGAATGGTTCCAGTCGCCACCCCAAACTAGATCGCTGGTCGGGAATTTACTAAGTAAAGTCTTGATTGAATTCTCCGTCATCTCCGAATGATTGGAATCATGCCAAGGAGCTGAGTCGGCTTTCAAACCTCTCCATGGAAGAATTGTTGAACAATACGTGACTCCGTTGATCTTTGCGGCTGCGCTCGCCTCATAGGGCCCTTCCACTTCGGAGACCATCACTCTCATTCGTGGCGGAGCTTGGGACTCCAGCTCCATGCAAAGGCGACACTTAGGTGTTTCTGAAGTACCTGTTTTGATTGCACCTGCCTCAGACCCAGAGTTGCGTATTAATTTAGGTGGCGATCGAAGGCTTTGGATCAGATGTAATACTTGATCGTCAAGGTGCTACAATCATCGAGGACTCAAGTCGGCGGAGCGACTTGACTACGGCGGAGCAATAAGCAAGCTGAGGCATGTGGCACCGGCTTCTGCTTTTGCGAACTCACTTAAATCGACTGCCGTAACTCGGTAGCCAAGTTGGTCTAATTGATCAATCGTCGCAAGATGCTCGGAATTTGTCAGTAGTTGGTTCGGTAGTCGAACCACGTTTGCACCCCATTTGTCCAAAGCAAAGATTTTTTTCTTAAATGGCAGTGACGCACAATCTAGCCAACGTGGATTCAAAAGCAAAGTCTCATCATCCAGTGCCGTGCAGGCCGTTTTGAGATGCAAGCAGCCAATTACAGGAACCGCATGCACAACGTAGCCAAATGGGCGAACCATCTGCGTGACCGCTTCGATTGCGATTCTATTGGTCCGTGTGGAGATTCCAACAATCAAATCTCGCCCAATACGCAATACGTCGCCCCCTTCGAGCGTAGCACCCCCTGGAAGTTCCGCGACCGTTTTGTATTCGCTTAAGAGTTTTCGCCAGCCCGCGACTTCCGGTAGACGCGATTCGACCCCCATGCAGCCCATTAGGATTACTTCATCCAGTACCACCGCCACGTCTTCTACAAAGACCGCATCTGCCAAATCTCGATTGAAGTCAAAAACTCGAACTGTGCAACCAGCCGCCTGAAGCGCATCACGATAGCACTTATGTTGACGTACCGATAAATCAATATCGATCGGACACCGATCAACGTGTGTTAACTCGCACTGCACAAGGTTTGGTGAGGGTAAATGGGTAAGTGCGATCATACTCGATCAAGTGCGGCGATCGTAATTGGGTTACTCTGGGGGCTCGTTCCGGGGTTTTTTCAGAATAAACTTGAGTGCAGCAACGGAAAGCTTCTTCCCGATCAATAGGTCCTCAGGGAACTTAGCAAAAGGTCTAAAACTGTCACGAATCTCCGATGCTTTCCTGGCATTGAGTGCCCATCCGGCCAAATACTGCAGCCGCAGATTTCTATCGGTATTTACAACAGCATCTGCAAGCCAAGGTGTCATGTCTGTGTTACGGCCTGCATAGCAACGAACCAATTCTATCATCGATCCCATTCGGACTTCTTGAAGCGATTCGACAACGCGAGCATGATCCGGGCTAGCCATGCGAGACTCGAGTGCATCCATGTCAATCGGATGCGTTTGGTCCTGCGCTAACATCACCATGTCGTAGCCCGCTCCAGCATCATCGTTGCACCACAATGATCCGTGCGGAAAGGCCGCAAAGAAAGTCGCAACTTCGCTTTTGACGGCTGGTAGACTCGATTCGTAAAGAGGAACCCACTGGGTGATAACGCCCCCTGGCTTGAGATGTAACTTGCACAAATCGAAATATTCCTTGGTGTAGAGCGCCGCCGCTCCCTTAACCCAGGGATGAATTGGATCGGAAGTAATCACATCGAACTTCTCATTGGTAACCAACATGAAATGCCTCGCATCGTCGAGGATGACCTCCACTCTCGGATCTTTGACAACGTTGTGATTCTCTTTTGCAAAATACTGGCCTGCGGCTCTTGGAATCAGCGGTTCAATTTCGCAGATGACGATGCGTTCAATCGACGGATGCACGACAAAAGTTCCGGCGGTTACTGCTGCCCCGCACCCAACAATCAAAACGCTTTTGGGCTCTTTGCAGATCAGGGCTGGCAGGTGCCCCAGCATACGCTGGAGCCGCATGTCTTGTGGCTCGCTGGAAGCCACCACTTTGCCGCTAACATGAAAGTTGCGAACTCCGTTCTCAAACTCGGAGATCGCGATCGAAGCGCTTAAGCCATCGGCAGTGTAAAGATAATTCGGCTCGTTGTTCCAAGTTACCAAATAGCGTCCATAAGCAGCCAACCCCAGCGGTGGTGCAGGCAGATACGCAACCGTGATCAGACTTGCAATAACCCCGGTGGCTATTGCAAGTCGTTGTGCGGTGAATCCCTTTAGGGTCTTGCCGCTATAGACGATCAGCAAGACGGTGGCCACGAGCGGAGCTCCCACAAGAAATTGTTGAGCATGCTGGATCCCAAATCGAGGGATGGCAATCCAAGTGAATAGCAAGGCACCGAATATGGCGCCAAGCGTGTTGGCTGCGTAGACACTTGCTACTAGTTTGGCTGGATCTTGACCGCGAGAGGCGTGGGCTAAGGCCAATGGGAAACTCGTCCCCCAACACAAAGCGGCTGGAAACACGGCCCAAAGGACTCGAACGATGTCCAATTGAAAGCCAAACCACGGGCTCAAGGAGAGCGAAGGGTCGATCGGCCAGTATGGCAATGACGTTGCCATCATCCAAGCTGCCCAGGCGGCACTCAACGCTGCTCCGAGCTGGCACCAGGCCAGCGCGATGCCTGGTTGACGATGGTTGCGTGCCCAAGCTGCACCCAGTCCACTTCCAATACCAAGACCGATGAGAAACACGGCCAGAATGAGCGAAAATGTGTAGACCGATGCGCCGAGCAACAAGGACAACTCGCGAGTCCAAACGACCTCTGCGCCGAGAGCAGAAAAACCAGACAACCCAATGGCCAGGTGGGAGATCGACCAGCCGTAGCTCTGCGATCCCATTTGCGAGGGTTCGGACTCGCTTCTCAGTCGGTTCGGCAATGTCAAACTCATGGCCCAGCCCGCGATGGCGACCAGGAAATTGATCGCAACAGCAACCGAAGTGGCGATCAAAACATCATGAAGTCTCAGAAGATAAAAGGCTGCAACCAAACACCCGATGACCGCTCCAACAATATTGGCGCTATAGAACATGCCGATCCGAGCAGTGCCCTGTTGGTTGTTTTCAAACCAACGCGCGATCGCAGGTAGCGTGGCTCCCATGAGCAACGTCGGAGGCAGTAGGCACGCCCCCGCGACTATAGCCCTCAGCAGGACACTTGTGTTGCCCGGCCCAACTCTTCCTACATAAAAATGCTCAATGAATGGCATAGTATACAACAGTGCGATCGCCAATACGCCAATCGCGAACTCGAGTGTCGCGTACATCGCCAACGGATGCCATCTAGCGGGAACTAGCTTGGGGTAGAGCAAACTGCCGAAACACATTCCGCCCATGAAAATTGTCAATAGTACAGCCAAGGAGATAGCCGATGCCCCGACAACCAATTGCAACGACTGAAACCAAACGATTTCGTAAATCAACGCGGAGCAACCGCTGCCAACAAAAAGCGGTA
Organism: Pirellula sp.; assembly: GCA_043743995.1. GTDB lineage: Bacteria > Planctomycetota > Planctomycetia > Pirellulales > Pirellulaceae > JBKCUI01. Next base: position 5,708 of record JAYTVM010000088.1, read on the forward strand.
AAAGCCATAGGTGTTCGTGACCAGAATGGGTAAGCTTGTTGGAACTGGCCATATTTGGCTTTCGCTGGGTATTTCTAGGAATCAGTCAAGCATAAAGCTTACTCGCTCTCATAAGGAAAATGCTTTTGGATCATTGAAATCGGCGAATTTGAAGTACCTGCTATCCTTGTGGAGACCGCCAATCTCTATAAGGCGAGCGGCGGACCAAAAACTACATGCCAAGGGTTTCAATGGGCGAGCGAGGCTCCTGCCGAGCTTGGCGTTGGTTTGGCAGGAGCCTCTCCTTCCCGATATAATCAATGTTGTCTCTCACCTAATAACCTTGCCAAGCCATTAGTCGGAGCAAGGCTCTCATTTTCCCAAGGCAAAACCATGAATCCTACCTGTTGTGCGCTACTTACGTTATTGCTGTCTGGAAGTCCGTTGGGGGCCGAATTGCCCTCCAAGCCGAATTTTATTTTCATAAACATTGATGATCTCGGCTACGCGGACATCGGGCCGTTCGGTTCGAATTTAAATCGAACGCCGAATCTCGATCGGATGGCCAAGGAGGGTCGCAAGCTGACCTCCTTTTATGCAGCCCCAGTTTGCTCGCCCTCTAGAACAGCCTTGATGACGGGTTGCTACCCGAAGCGTGCCCTTCCTATCAACGGAGTGTTGTTCCCCGGCAACCCCATTGGGCTTTCTCCCAACGAAATCACTGTGGCCGAAGTATTGAAAGAGGTTGGGTACTCGACCGCTATTATAGGCAAGTGGCATTTGGGCGACCAACCCGAGTTCTTGCCCAATCAACAAGGTTTTGATTTGCACTTTGGCTTGCCCTATTCCAACGACATGGGGCCAGCCAGCGATGGCGTGAAAAGCAGTTTGGGGCAGCCACTACCGGAAGGGGCAAAAGCCAATCAACCACCCTTGCCTCTGCTTCGCAATGGCAAGGTCGTTAAACGTGTGCTTCCCGACGACCAACAGTCGCTGGTCGAAATCTACACAGAGGAAGCAGTAAAATACATTGTGGAACATAAGTCAGAACCCTTCTTTTTGTACCTACCGCACAATGCGGTGCACTTCCCGATTTATCCTGGTAAAAAATGGGCGGGCAAATCACCGAACGGCATTTACTCAGATTGGGTGGAGGAAGTGGATTGGAGCGTTGGACGAGTGCTCGATACGGTTCGCGAACAAGGGTTAACGGAACGGACTTTTGTGATCTTCACCAGCGACAACGGTGGTACGCCGCGCGCAGTGAATACTCCACTTCGGGGAAACAAGGGAAGCACCTGGGAGGGTGGCATGCGAGTTCCAACCATTGCATGGTGGCCAGGACAAATTCCGGCCGACACATCCACAGATGTAATATCGGGAATGTTCGATGTCCTGCCGACATTTGCTGCTCTTTCAGGTGGTAAGCTTCCTACGGATCGAAAGCTCGATGGTGCCAACCTGTGGCCGCATCTCTCCGGTGCACCCGGCGCGCAGCCAGCTCACGAATCGTTCTTCTTTTACTCAGGCCTCACACTGGAGGCGGTGCGGCATGGTGATTGGAAGCTCCATATTGTTCAGGGCAAATCTGCCAGCAATGCAAATTCCGACAAACCAATTGTTCCAAGACTTTACAATTTGAAGACCGATATTGGCGAATCGAGGAGCGTGGCGGAAGAAAATCCAGAAGTGGTCGTAGAGTTGCAAGCGCTTGTTGCCATAATGAAGGAGGATCTTGGTCTCGATGGTCCCGTGCCTGGTTCGCGGGAACTCGGTCGTGTCAGCAATCCGCAGCCTTTGATCCGAGTGGATCCATAACGGGTACTGCTTCTGAACTCACATGGCTTGCCAGCGAGCATCCCGGTCACAGGGCTTGCCAGCGAGCTTTCCGGCGGCGGCTCAATCCAACGCTACCTGCTGCCCGGCATGAATCGCTTCTATGACCGCCTGCGGCGTCTGGGCTTTGCGGAGTCGTTCGGAGACGTACTGGCTCTTAAAAAGCGCATGAATATTGGCTATCAACCTCGACTGCAATCGAGCGGAACGAGTGGGAGTCAAGAGCAGAAAGAATAAATCAGCGCGTTCGTTTGTGTTCTCGAGCGCAATACCTTCATCGCAGCGTGCGAAGGCAAGCACTGGACGTTGGATACCCTCCAAACGACCATGAGGTATAGCCAATCCGTTGCCGACATACATGGGTACGACTCTTTTGCGCAGCATGACCGCGCTGGAAATGACGGACGCATCGTTCGGAAGTTCGGATCTCGGAATGCGATTAATGAACTCCTGAACTGCTTCACTCATTGAGTCGGCTTTCAGATCCAGTAGGATTCGGCCTGGAGTTAACGCATTAACTAAGGAAATGAAATCGCCAGCCCTCGCTCGATCAAATTCGTCTCCCATATTGCCGATAATCTCTTGAACAACGTCTTCGAAGGTTAGAATGCCTGTCCATTCTCCTGCTTCGTTGAGTGCGATTCCCATTCGTTCATACCGACGCTGAAAGAGGCTGAGGGCTTCCTCTAGCGGCAAACCTTCAGGCATTTCCAAGCATGGACGCGATAACGAAACCAATCGTTCCGTGGTCATCGATTCCCGCGGGTCTCCTTTTGCAAGACTCTTGACATGAATAAAACCGATCGGTTTCGTGCCGTCTCGTTCCAACACAGGGTATCGCGAAAAATGTGTCTCGCTCAAAATCTTAGAATTGTCTGTCCACGGAAGATTTAATCGAATGACATGCACCCCGCTCTTGCATCGCATCGAACCGCATACGGTTCGCTCGCCGAGATCAATGATGTTTTCGATCAACAGCAAGCGCCGAAAGGGGATCAAACCCAATTGTTCGGTCCGTTCGAAAAGTTGCTTTATGTCCGCCTTCCGCGGCCGCAGGATCGATGCGATCACGCAACTCAAGAGAATAAAGACTATCAATACGAGCGAGAACGAGATCGGGAACTCATAGAAATCGCTGATCAGCATTTTGACGCCAAGGACGGTGATGATCAACGCAAAGCCTTTGTTCAGATAATGAAACAACTTCATGAAGTCCTGAACAGCAAAGTACAAGGCCCTCAGTCCCAGCATCGCAAAAAGGTTCGAGGTGAAAACGATGAATGGATCCGATGTGATCGCAAAAATAGCAGGGATAGAATCGGTGGCAAACAGAATGTCGGAAGATTCAATTGCCAGCAGTGCAATCAACATCGGCGTAGTCCAGAGTCGTCCGTCCTTAAAAAGGAACAAACGATCCCCTTCATAGCCTTCGGTCACTGGAACAAAACGGCGAAGCATGTGGATAAGCCAATTTTTGCCTGGATCGAATTCTTTCTCCTGACGAAACATCATCATCAGCCCGGTCGCAAGCAAGAATGCACCGAAGAGATAAATAGTCCAATGAAAGCGACTCAGCAGCGCCAATCCACCAAGTATGAAAATCAGTCTAAGGACAATTGCCCCAACGATTCCCAGAGAAAGCACTTTGTGCTGATATACGGGTGGTACTTTGAAATAGTTAAAGATGAGAACAAATACAAAAACATTGTCGATGCTTAAGGATTTCTCTACGAGGTATCCGGTAAGAAACTCAAGCCCGGCCTGCAATCCGCGTGGATGGATTAGAACAAGGCCAATGTTAAATAGAATCGCCAGACCGATCCAGACTCCGAACCAAGCTAAGGCCTCATTCATCCCGATCACGTGCGGCTTGCGATTAAACAAGCCCAGGTCTATGGCTAGCATCAGTACAATAAAAACTAGAAATCCAACCCAGAACAACATCGCTAGCCTCCACAAAATCCAATGCGATCTCGCAACCAATCTCACCGCATCCGTTCGGGGACTGCACCCCGACGGATGCGTTTTGGCGTACTAAAATTGGGCGTCCCAACTCCCGTAGCCCTCGGCTTTGCCGCCGGAGGCAGGCAAAGCCGAGGGCTACGGATTCGCGAGTGCCGGCCGTTAGTACGCCAGAACAAGGTTGGTGGGGGACAAGCCCCCGACCAACCTGAAACGCCGGATCGCAGCCCTGAGAGGGGAAATCGCAGAGCCGCACAAAAATCGCATCATCGCATTTTCTTAAACTGTTATCTGTCGCACAAACTAGGCAGAGCCTCCGAAGCAGTGCGTTCCCAGGCAGAGCCCGGGAACGAGATACTCTACTTGTGGCGTTAGCCGAGAAGTGTCGGAAAAACACTACCAAGGCTTGATCTTCCAGCCAACATAGAACCCAGCAAGGAACACCAATCCTGATGCAACCAAGGGCCGCTTTTTCAAGTATTCGCCTAGCGAGTCTCGCATATCTCCTACGAGCACCTCGAAATCTTCGAATTGTGTCTCACAGGACGGCGACTGCATGGCGCTATATTGCTGTGCCACACTGCTCTGCCGTTTACCCAAGCTCTCTTCATTCGCTGTTTTCACCATCTGAATATACTCCTACTGAAAGTCATTTGAAAAATAAAATCATCGTTCTGAGACGCCTCGAATGACGTCCTTTGTCCATTCCAAATTTTTCGAAAATTCTTGTGTACTACGTTGGAACTGTACACTCGATCTCGAAAGATTCTTTAAGGCAATTGCTACACACGAAAAACTGAGCAATGCCAATCCACCACCTACCAAAAGCTGCGCAACCCAATCTTCAATCTGAAAATAAAACGTTACCGCAGAGGCCAATCCAAATACCACTACTGGAATGCAACCCAAGAGACAAGTACATCCAATCAAAGCAATTGCGATTGCACCGATCGACTGTCTTAGAACAGCGTGTGCATCCGCCTTGAAAAGTTTTGCTTGGAGTTCGGATAGCTCTAATAGGTCACATGCAAATTTCCCAGCAGTTTCCGTGAACTGCCCAAGAGGGCCAGCATGCTCGTATTTTCCGTTTATCTTCTCGAGGTCAACCATCCGATTAGCCCTCCGATCGCAAACGCAATCGCAATCGATCCTACCGGATTGGAAGAAACAATTCGTCTTGCAGCGTCAGGAAGCGCAGCTCCCGTCTCGCTCAAAGGGTTGGAAAAAACGGAACTGGCTATTTTGAACGGATCAAACTCAATCGGATCCAACTCTCTCTTCTTTCGAACCTGAGTTGCGAAATCTATCATGGAAACCTCCCTCCGACTTGCCTCGTTGTAAGAGTGTTGAAAAGTAGTTTTTTAACGCGGTCGTTGCTAAGTTCGTTGCCATGGAAATCACGCTACTTTTCCAAGTTGCATGGTTCGACGACGACGGAGTTACCAGCGGTTGGAATCCAGTTGATGGCGATGTCGTAGTCGACGGTGAAGAAGCTCCAAACGTACTCCGCATCACACTGAATCCAACTAGGGTTGCGACCGCAATCGAAATAAGTGGCTTGGAGCGGACGTATTCTTTCCAATCCACCAATCGCTTCGCTTCGCCATGAAGGGCTCCCGCGTGATCATGACCCGAGGCTCGGACGGCTCTCATGCGTTCCATGATTTCGTCTACTTCATCCGTTGGAGTCGGTACGCTCATGCCTATCGCCTTCGGCTCGTAATGGACATTCCGACAAGGATGCCTGCCAAAATTCCCGTAGCTACTGCAATCCCGAGTGATTCTAAGGGTCTACGCCCGACACTCTTGGCTGTATATTCCATACCTTTTTTTGCTTCGGTCGCGACTCGGTCGTAGTTGTCTCGAATAACATCTCCGGCGACGTCCGCATACTGCGATGCGCGATTTGCGACTTGGTTGAACGTCGTACCAGCCGACTCGCAACACTCGGAGACAAACGACGCAATTTGTTCCCGGCTCTTACCGGTTTTTCGCTGAATCAACCCGACGAGTTGTTCGAAATTCCCTTCTACTTTCGCCAATTCATCTTTGGTGAATTCGCCAAATTTTTCTTTGATCGAACCTACTACGCCATTCCAATTGCCCATTAACTGTTCGCGTGAAATCATTTGCATTCTCCATGTGCTTTGCATGTACGTTGTTTAAAAATCCGTATAACGTCCACCGGACTTCTGATTCGGAAAAGAACGCAATCGTCGTGCCATTGGCAGAATGCCTAGAAATCAACGCCTAAAATTGACGCAGAACGACCGAGGTGAGCGATAATCGACCAATTCCCTACGATAATTGGCAGTACGAGCACCAAAGATCGTTTTATGAACACCTCCGAGTAAAATCTTTGCTTCCTCCATTTATTGGCACGACGATTGCCTATTACAAGAGCATTGGAGTTTAGGTTGGTCAAACAAAGCAATGAACAAAATTGGAGTCGAAAATGCTTAACTGGGCGCTCACTTTTTTCGTATTGGCGCTGATCGCAGCTGTTCTCGGGTTCGGCGGAATCGCCGCCGGCGCAGCGTCTATCGGCAAAATTCTTTTCTTCCTGTTTTTGGTGTTGTTCGCGGTCAGTTTGATCGTCAACGTGTCAAGAGGCAGAAGTGGAGTCTGAAGCAATCCCAAATTCGACGGAACGCTGGACAACCATAGAGAGGATTCGGCGGACAACGAAATAGGGTCATCGGTTATCCTATTTCGCGGCAAAAAATTCTCTTTTCCCCAATGACACGTCTATGAATCTTTCGGCCAACAATGCGCTATTTAGAACATTCCTGGCAGTCTCTATTTTTTGCATGGCCATTGCCATCACTCTGTTTGGCAAGCCACTGCTTGCGCCGTTGGCCTTGAGTTTCATCCTGGCATTTGTACTCACGCCATTGGTTCGATGGTTAGAAAAATATGGCGTTGGAAGAATTCCTGCGGTTGGCATAATCGTCACTCTCCTTACCGCAGCAACCTTGTTGCTGGGCGCCCAACTTGCATCACAATTGAATCGCTTGGTCGCGGAATTACCCCAGCACAAGCAAGAGATTGAAACGAAACTTGCTAGTTTGCGAACGGGCTCTAATTCAACTGTCGGTCAACTGATTGACCTGTCGAAGGAGATGTTGCAAAAGATCGATGTTAGCAATACTTCTGGTGAGTCCGTCGATGTTCAAAAAGTTGTTGTCGTTGAAGGGGATTCGACAATGCCATGGTTGACATCCATTCCAAGTATTATTTTGCCGATCGTCGAGCCTATCGCGTCAGCCGTTATCGTTATTGTCTTAGTTGTCTTCATGTTAATATCACGGGAAGACCTGAGAAACCGCTTTCTTGCAATTTTCGGGAACAGTCAATTGACGAGTGTCACCAGAATCGTCAATGAGACGTCGAGTCGGCTTAGTAACTATTTATTGGGGCTAGTTGGGATCAATTTTAGTTTTGCGGTCTGTTTTGGAATTGCTCTATTTCTCTTTGGAGTTCCTTTTGCAGCAGTTTGGGCAACGGTCACCTTCGTGTTTCGCTTTGTTCCGGTTCTCGGCAGTTTAATCGCGATGCTATTACCTCTTTCGGTGAGTCTTCTTTTCCTGCCAGGATGGATTGCCCCCATTTGCGTTGTCGCGACCTATTTGACGTTGGAATTAGTAACCTGCAATTTGATCGAACCGCTGCTGTTTGGAAAATCCGTTGGAATGAATCCTTTTGCGTTGCTGATTGCAATCATGTTTTGGACATGGGCATGGGGGCCTTTGGGTTTATTAATGGCGACGCCTTTGAGCTTGATGCTTGCAACCTTGGGACGACACATCCCTTATTTGCGATCGCTCGATTTCCTTTTGGGAGATGCGCGGGCGTTGCCCGCACATTTGGTTTATTTTCAACGTCTATTGGCGAATGACATCAACGAGGCAGATGCACTATTGACATCTATTTGCAACAAAGAAGGCTTGCCCTTTGTAGTCGATAAAATAGGCATTCGCAGCATGAGGCATGCAGACCACGAACTCAAAACCAATACGATTTCTTCTGAGGTGCATCGCCAAGTCTGTCAGCGTAATAACGGATTGATTTGGAAAATCATGGATGCAACTAACTCGAGGTCCACGCCCAAGGATAAAATTAGCGACCAAGGTTCGATTCCCGAGGGAACGATCATAGGGGTTGGACCAAAGGCCTACGGCATCAGTCTTGGTGGTGACCGCACGGATGCAACTCTTCGCGCTGTCGAGATATTTGACCCGAAAATAGAATGGTCACTGGGCCATAACCTTGATGCAACCACAGCAAGGGAAATCGTTAAGGGTAACTATTCCATCGTCCTTATAAGTTCCCTTCCTAACAATTCATTGGAACTCATCGAAGCTTTCTCGCGAAGACTACGAAAAGCAGGATTTAGTGGCTGGCTAGCGGTTGGGAATTGGCGAGTCAGAACTCTCGATAGCAGCGTGCGGAGAAGGTTTAAGGAGGCAGGTGTCGACTACACATCTCACCGCTTGCATGCAGCGTGTCGCATGATCAGTTACGCTACCGCTTCGCTTTTCGATTCAACTGAGATTACGGAATCAAGTAGTAACAGCGTCCGGGAAATCGAAGCAGATTCTGATAGGGGTTCAGAGGGGAAGAATTCTCTCGGTCAGCTAGCGACGGTAGTTCCTTTAGCGTTGCACCCGTGACCGAGAGAATCTCATCCTTTTTTACCAAATTGCCGAAGGCATCGACGACGAGACATGGGACTACCACCTAAAAAGAAAGGACTTCAGCAGGTGGTTTCACGACTGCATTCATGATGAGAATCTTGCAACGGAAGTGGATCTGATAGAAAATCAAACCGAGCTGAGCGTCGCTGAGTCCAAAGCGTTCGTTCTCGCGGCCATTCAGCGCGATTACATTCTGCTGCCGACATCGCGGATGTCTGTTCCTGGTGCTATGTGAACTCAGTTTTCGGGTAGCTTTTCGACCTGCTGAGAAAAAAAAGTACGCCAAACTCAGTCGATTTGGGCGTTGCGGCACGGGAATCGCCTTGTCTCGAAACAGAGCGAATGTAGCCAAACCATTTTTGACCCAGAACGTAGAAACTGAAGCGAATCATGATTCAAAAGAAACGCAATGCGATGATCCATATCGGATGGTGGTTGGGACTGGCTTGTGTCGGTGGACTCGGCTTCGGTGCTTGGGGACTTTCAAGGAGTGAATGCGCCGTAAAGGGAACTGCGGAAAAAAGTTTTACCATCGACGTCGACTTCAACACGTTTCGTCAAATCCTCGTGCGGACCGACGCCACAGCCGCCATCGTCGAACACGGCGGAATGAAAGTCGTTGACGAATCAACGGATTCTGTCGCTATCGATCTATCAAACGATTCTCGTCCGCTCCGTAACTTACTGAAGGGAAAATCGAAAGCGAACGTTTCTGCAACTAAGCACCTAACCGTTCAACTAAATGATCCTCAATTGAAGGCATCGGAATTGAAGTTGAGCCAAGAATGTAAGATCCAGCCTGACAACATCCATATCGTGACTATCTCCGATCAACCAGCCGGTGAACTGAAAACATACAAAACAAGCCTGGATGCAGTCAAAGTAAACGATAGAACCGAAGTTCGTTTGTCTTTGGACATGACGGTCGATGTCTGTATTTCAAGACTCTTCCTCCCTCAAGCAGAGGCTCGCGTAAAGCAAGCTGCGGAAAAGACATTGGAGGAACAGGAATCCGCCATTCGCAGCCTAGTCTCCAAGTTCGAAGGCGACGCCATCATTATGCCGGTATTTAAGCGTTGAAGCATCTGGCCTACCAGGTTGGTGGACTGGACTAATTCGAAACGCGGCTTCTTCGTGCCTGTAGGCGATGCGCATAAATCACATCCCAAGCGAACCATTCTAGGTAAAGAAGGACCATGGGACCGATAAAGATCACAAGCTGAACCAAGATCGAAATACCAGAGTTGTAGGGTAGCAGTTTGGCAACGCCCTGTGACAGCGCATAAATCATCCACGTATTGATAGACAGCAATAAGGAACTGACTAAGACAAACCACAGGATGTACAGGGCTAGCCGGACAACCGCTCGGTTTTCCGTTTTGGGGTCATATTCCGAAGTTGTGGACATGTTATTCATGAAAAACGTAGGGACGGACCGTTGGCATCCTCTTTTCAGTTACCGATAAGCAAGTGTATTGCATTCCGCATGGTTTGGTAATCGATTCTCTAATGAGGAACCAAATATCTGATTAGAAAGCAATTGTCAGTAGCGATCCAGCCAATCTTTGCCTACGATGCCTAGGAATCAAAATCGGATATAGGACGAGAGAGAGACTAATGCTGCAACAGCCTGAACAATTTCGTCCGCCTTGGTATTTGCGAAACGGACATCTTCAAACCATCCTTACCGGATTCTACAAACCCAAGCCCCCGCTACCGCCGACGATTGACCACAAGATCCCGATGGGGGAAAAGGGCTACAGCTTCGTTTTTGAAAACACGCCAAGTCGTCCTTCAGCGAAAAACAGCGACGAAGGCGTGTTGCTTTTGCACGGTCTTGGGTCATCGCATGCGGGTACCTACATGACCACCACGGCTCAATGTTTACTTGCTCGCGGGATACGCGTTTTCCGTGCCGATTTACCGGGAGCAGGAACTTCAGGGCAGTTTACGCCATTGCCGCCCCACGGTGCCTGTTTTGAAGAGATTTGGGGAATGCTGATCCATTTGCGAGACAAGCTTGGAATTCGAAAGTGGCGCATTTCAGGTGTCTCACTCGGCGGCAATATACTGCTCAAACTCCTCGCTTCCAAGCACGAACGGATTGACAGTGGGGACGGGAGTCGAGAACTGAGCATTTTGCAAGCTATCTCCGTCGCACCACCCATAAGGTTGTCCGATTGCTCAACACATATGGAGCAAGGAGTGTACAAGTTGTATGCGAGCTATTTCATGCGTTCGCTACGTAAGCAGACAAAATCGCGAGCAACCATCTGGCCCCAATGGGCCGAACGTCTTCCGCATGCCTCCTACGAAACCATAAGGAAGTTTGACGAAACGGTAACGGCCCCTTTAGCGGGCTTTCGAGATGCCGAAGAATATTATAGCGCAGGCTCCTCGGCTGCCTGGCTTGACCAAATCCAAGTCCCCACGACCATCCTGATCGACAAGCATGATCCGATCGTGCCAGCCTGGATGTTCGAGAACGCGGTTTTGTCCTCATCAACCGTTTTGCGCAAGACCGAATTCGGAGGTCACGTTGGTTATATGCATCGAGATAGCGCACAGAGTTTGTCGCATAACCAAACATCCGGCAAACGTCTGCATCGTTGGGCAGATCTGTGGATTGCTAACCAATTACTTGAATAGAGTAGCTGGGTCAGCTGACCATAGTTTTCTAACCGCCAGCGCCCCGCTAATCGTGCACATCAATAAGGTCAGGCAAAAAACCAGGAACACGCGCGGTACCGTTAGCATCATGACTAGCCCGGTGCGATCGGCCAGCCATAGGTAGAGCAACCAACTAATCAACCAACCCGGTAAGAAGCCAAAAACACTTAAGTAGAATGATTGCAGCATGACAAAACGCAAAAAGTAGTAAGGACCATAACCCATGGCTTTGAGCGTTGCGAATTCGGCCAGATGGTCATGAATATCCGTGAACAATATTTGATAGCAGATGATGACACCAACAAACAAACCCATCACCGTGCCTATGGTAAAGATGATTCCAATGGGTGTGTTGGTTGCCCAGAAGTTGATTTCGCGGCGTATCAGTACTTCTTTTTTGTAGACACGGACCGCGTCTCCCAGAATCGATTGCAATTCCGCTTGTACGATGGATGCGTCCGCTCCGTCGACCAGTTTAACCAACCCAAGGTCGACCGCTGCCAACGGCGGTTTCATGCCATTCCGAAGTGGAAAAAAGTGTTCGACACCGAGATCGGAAACAATTAGGGAACCGTCATAAACAAAATCCGTCCCAATTTCTACCCATTCCTTCAATTCGACTCTACGACCGGAAAGTTCAACCTCTTGTTCGCGTAATTTCTGAAGATCCTTTTTTTCGAAGCCGTACTTTTCTTTGCTCTTGCGATCGACCAATGCCAAATGGACGTCCGTCAGAAGTCGGCATTTTGCGTTCATCGCAGGATCCAAAAACACATCCGCGTTCAATGGCACGCCAATCGTGCGTATCGATCGAGACACATTTCCGATGACTCGAACCTCCGACATGGAGCGATCGATATAGAGCGGCTGTACGCTTAAAACGTTGGAGGCTGTTTTCGCACGCTGAAGCAACCCAAAGTTGAATCGCTGCTCGCTTGGTACTGTGTAGCGAGCGGGACTCATAATCACCAGGTCTGTGTCCAGCAAACGTAGAATCTGGACCGTGCTATCAAACAATCCGTTGAGAAACCCGATCTGCATGAACATCAAGATCACTGCGAAACCAATGCCGGACGAGGCAAGCGTTAACTTGGAAATGCTGGAGGTCGTGTTGAGCCAAGCAAGCGGTGTTCGCATCTGGGGTGTTTTTTCCTGAGGATTTTATTGTGTCGCCTTTTGCTCCGCAAAAGTGGGCGTCGTTAACGCTACTTTTGCGGAGCAAAGGGCGACACTGTGCGGAGCAAAAGGGGACAAAGTTCATTCGTCACTAATTCACGAGCCGATCGGATGAACGCTTTTGGGCAACTCGATCGAATCTCCCATGACAATTGCGTCTTTCTCCAATTCGGCCAGCAAGTCGTCATCCAAGGCATGCTCCGTGTAGTCGGCACCGCGATCGACGGCATCTGGCGAAAGGTCTGCCCAACGAGCAAAGTAAAGTTCGAGCAATCGATGCCTTCGGACAGCTCGAAAGGACTGCTGAATACCACTTGCCGTCAAGGTGGCTGCTCCTTCCTCATTGATGGTCGCCCATCCTTGGTTGCAAATCTGACGAATAGCATTTTTGAATCTCTTAGAGGACCAGGCTCGCTTCCGCACTAAATCCGAAAGAACGACAGAATCCGATCGCAATTGACCATGCACATGAGGTGTCTTCCCCTGATATTCCAACAATTCAAAAATCGCCCGCAGTACGTGCTCTTGATCGGCCCGAATGCGTTGTCGGCCTAGGCTCCAAACCCTCCAAAGCAATCCTCTCTCGGACCCAAGGAATAGGCTCAGGCAAAAGAACGCGCTGGCCGCCAGCACGATCGCGGCTCCGGAAGGAACGCGATCGATAAGCAGACTGCTTAGCGCACCTAAGATGCCAGAACTTGCACCAATCAAGGCACTGACGAGTATGGTTTTAGGAAGGGAATGTGTCCAAAACCGAGCCGATGCCGGTGGGATAACCAAAAGTGCAATGACCAAAATCACCCCCACGATATTGGCACCAACAATCACAACGATGAGCACGCAAGCCAACAGCAAGAGATCCATCATCAAAACTGGCCATCCTTGGGCCGATGCGAGCAACGGATCGAAACAAAGTAATTTCAGCTCTTTGCGAAATAGCAGCAAGGCCAGAATCACAACCATCGAAGCCACTGTAATCGTGGTGGCATCGCTCGCGACGATCGAAGCCGTCTTGCCTAGAATGAAGTTTTCTAGCCCGGCGGCGTTTCCTTGCGGATACTGTTGCACGATGCTGAAAAGCGCCATTCCCATTCCGAAAAACACACTAAGCACAATTCCCAAGGCTGCATCTTCCTTCAGATTAGACCACTTGCGCAACCCAATCACCGCAAGTGAGCCGGCTGTTCCCGAAATTCCAGCCCCAATCAGCAGCCAAAAAAGATTTTTGCCATCTCCCCCGAAGGCTACATGAGAAAGGAATGAGATGGCCAATCCTGGCAAGGCCGCGTGGCAAATCGCGTCACCAATCAACGAGCGTTTGCGGAGAATAAGATAGACACCTACCATACCTGCAATCACACCCAGCAACCCGGCACAAAGGATTACAATTCGTGTGTTGTAGTCAAACATGGCGTAACGTCTAAAGTGCAAAAACAATGGCTCACCGAGAGCAAAACCGCTTCCAATCCTTGAAGATTATACCTCAATTCGCATTCGCTGAGGCGAATTGCGACTCAATACGGATTGGGTTTTAGCCTCATCCTCTTTTCTTCCTCAATAATACTATGTCCTCAAAAAAAAACGAATATTTGGATTCGGTTTGGCCACACTTGCATTGGGTTTGGTGATGCTAGCCGAATCGGTCAAGCATGGGATGCTAGCGAACGAATCGACTCAGCCGGGCGAATGTTTGCAATCAATGTTGCGAATGCACAGCGGAAGGAGTATCCCCGAAATGGAGTGCAGAAGCAATCCAGTGATTGGTAATGTCAAACAAGTGCGTCAAAGGATTGGTCCCGTTTCGGAGCTCAATCCAAAGAATTCATCAGCTTTTTGAATCCAAGAATTCATGTCCCGCGAATCTGTTCTTGTCCGAGACGACCAGCGAAACCACTTATGTAAACTCAGTAATAGGAAACTCAAAAGATGAAAAGTTTGTTCAAAGGATGTTTGACGCTTGTTACCGGTTGTTTTCTAACAGCCAACGGGATGTCGGCTGACATCGTTGACACCGCGGTTAAAGCAGGCAAATTCAACACGTTGGCCGCGGCTCTCGGTGCTGCGGACTTGGTAACGACACTAAAGGGCCCTGGGCCATTTACCGTCTTTGCACCAACGGATGATGCATTCGCAAAGTTGCCACCGGGTACTGTCGAAACACTGCTAAAACCTGAAAACAAAAGCAAGCTAGCGGGCATCCTTACCTATCATGTCGTTGCAGGCAAAGTCCTAGCCAAGCAGGTTGTTGGTTTGAAGGGGGCAAAGACAGTGAACGGTCAACGAGTCGACATCAAAACAGTCGAGTCGACCGTGATGGTCGATAATGCGTAAGCGTACATCGGCCCTGAGCATTTTGATCCTGTCTGGCGGTGGATTGCGTTGTAGGTTTCTTGCGTTGTCGTTCGTTCTCGAATCATTCGCAAGGGTTTCACAATGGCTCGCACTACTTCCCTGGAAAAAGTCCGACTCTGGCAAGATCGCTTTAAAGAGCTTCAGCATAGCCAGCTATCTGTCCATGAATTCTGCCAATCCGTTGGCTGCTCGTCTCCGACTTTCTACTACTGGAAGCGGAAACTGGCTCGCCAAGCTCCTCGCTCCAAAGGGATGTCCAAGCGATCTGCGCCAGCCAGTAGACCTGCGCCAGACCGACAAGCGTTCTTACCCGTTCTTGTTCGCACAGCCTCTCTGTCCCAAGCCGTCGTCACTCTCAGCAACGGAATCAAGATTGAATTGCATTGCGATCCAATCGACGCGTTGCAGCTCATCCTCCAAGACTTAAAGCGAGCTCTGTAATGCTCAGCATCGCTCCTTCGGTTCCCATCTATCTGCATGCCAAGCCAATCGATATGCGAAAGAGTTTCGATGGCCTCTTCGGCATCGTCAAAAATGAGTTTCAAATCGATGTCCGTGACGGCGGCTTGTTCCTCTTCATCAATCTGCGTCGCAACAGAATCAAAATCATGTATTGGGACACAGACGGAATCGCGATCTGGATGAAGCGGCTCGAGTCCGGAAGCCTCCAGCATCCTCAACCCAACGACAATGCAAAGCATCTTGTCATTGATGCATCCGAGCTTAACTTGCTCCTCAATGGCATCGAACTCTCGAGCGTCAAGAAGCGAAAACGATACGTTGCACCTAAGCCAAAACTTGAAGCGAAGGATGTCCAGAAATGATTGCAACTTTCGTCCTGATTTTTGATGTTTATTGCACTTGTACCACTTACGCGTTTGAAGCAGAGCGCTATAGTACAAGCATGCAAGACGAGAAACAACTACCGCAAGAATTGAGCACCTGCCACGAGGTAATCCTTGTTCAATCTGTGGCCATCAACGACCTTGCCAAGGAGCGAGACCAGCTCAAGCATGACCTCGAAGAATCGTATCTCGCTTACAAGAAATTGCTCGAAGGGAATCGTCGCGAGAAATTCATCAATCCCGACCAAGGGCTACTCGAGTTCCCAGAAGACAAAGAGTTGCAAGCCGCTCTCGAAGCAGCCAAGCGTGAAGCCGAAGAAGAACTCGAAAAGATCACGTACACTCGCACCAAGCGAAAGAAAGATTCCAAACCTAGGTCGGATTCTTTCCCTGCTCACTTGCGACGCGAAGAAATCGTTGCTCCGCTGAGTGAAGCAGATCAACAACTGGCCGATCAAGGCCGCGAAGTGATTCGTCAACTCATCCGCGAGTCGCTCGGATACATTCGACCTGAAGTATACGTCAAAGCATACTTTCAAATGCTGCTCAAAGAGGAAGAGCTTGCAGTAGGCCAAGAGATCGCAGCGGGCCAAGAGCTTGCAGTAGGCCAAGAGCTTGCAGCGGGCCAAGAGCTCCAAACACCGCAAACGGAGAGCACCAACCAAATCGCCGCTCCAGTCGCTGCTCCAACCTCCAAAGAAAAGCTTGAACAATTGCGGAATGAGCTGCCAGCGGCCCTGGGTGAGAAAGGCCGCTTCGATGCCAGTATCGTGGCGGCAGTCGCATGCGGCAAGTTTGAACTGCACATCCCTTACTATCGCCTGCAAGACATGTTCTCGTCCAGTGGATGGACCCCCAGTCGTTCGACGCTGGACTACTTGATGGACTTGATGAGCGAAGCAGTTGAAGAGTTGCCAAAGCTGATGTCACGTCGTGTTGTATCATCGCAATGCGTCGGCATGGACGACACGGGAGTGAAACTAATCATGCCCAAAGAGATCCCTGAAGTTGTCGAGGGTGATCTTCGCACACAGCGTCTGATTGAAAAGATGCTCGAAGCCAAGAAGGACGGCAAGTCGAGTTTGGATGCCAAGATGTGGGCTTACTCTGGAAGCGAAGATCAACCTTATGACATCTTCGACTTCCGAGTTTCACGTCATCGCGACGGTCCTGAGGAGTTTTTAGCAGGATATAGCGGCCATGTGATGGCGGATTGTTTTTCAGGAAACCTAAGTGTAATTCTTGGAGATTCGAGTTCGATGACACGTATGGCATGTATGTCGCATGCGCGCAGAAAGGTTTTCGAGGCCAAGGATGTTGACCGCGTAGTTTCGGCGTACCCGCTTGCGCTAATCGGTCAACTTTATGATGTTGAGCGCATCGCGATGAATATGACCAACGAAGAGCGGACTGACATTCGTCAGCGAGAATCGAAGCTCATACTGGATCGATTGGGGACATGGCTGAATGGTGCATTGGCTAAGAGTGTGTTGCCAGCAAGCAAGCTTGGGCAAGCGCTGCAATACATGCGAAACCACTGGGAGGCGCTTTGCGTGTACATCCAAGATGGCGGACTACCAATCGACAATAACTGGGTGGAGCGACTAATGAAGCGAATCGCAATCGGGAGGAAGAATTGGCTATTCGTAGGATCGGTACGAGCGGGGATTCGCAACGCGAACATCATGACATTGGTAGGCAGTGCGCATCGCCACGACTTGGATGTGCACATGTACCTTGAGGATGTGATCAATCACCTGAACCGAGGCACGGCGAAGCCAGAGGAATTGCTTCCTGACGTATGGAAGCTGAGTCACCCAGAGGCAATACGGAGCTACCGAGCCGAGGAGCGTCGGGACAAAGCGGAGCTAGCAAGGCTTCGAACAAGCGGCCGGATAGTCGGCCAAAGCCCTTCCTAGACGCGCCCGCTCAGCTAGGCGACCCTCGCGAAAGTCCGGACCGACGGGCCTGTCGGCTTAGCCCGCACCGCGGTCGCTCGGTCACCCCCGGCGAAAATCTCGACCGATGGCTCTGTACGCTTACATTGAAGTTCGTTCGCCTCGCTACTTTGTTTCTACAGATAGCGAAGGATACCAAAAAGCCAACGAGACATGGACCTACAATGGTCGAGGCCTTGTAGCTTCACACACCGAGGCACCCTCGGCAAGCGTTGCCGCTACCGAGTCGTTCACTTACGACCTAGGCAATCATCAAGCAACCCGTACCGACTTCGGTGGCAATGTTTGGACGCGTCTAGAGGACTCATGCTGTGATAAGCAAACGGCCAGTGTCGATCCGCTCGGTCATGGGACCATTACCAATACCAACTCAATGCGTCGCGCGGCGCACACTATTCAAGCGTCCGACGTCTCAACCCATGTGGGCAGCTTTGCGAATCCTACCGATTCGAAAACACTTGGCGAGGCAACTACAAAATTCGATGCGCTCGGTAGACCCATCTACCAAACCACGTGGCTAACGGCACGTGGATCGGTCGATCCAGCCAATCCACCCATAGCTGGTATCAATAGCGTCTCGCTTAGCGACGGTCTTACGACCCAATATTTGTATGACAGCAATTTAGCCGATGGTGTCGGACTCGATAACTCGACCGGTGTTTCGGTTCCAAAGCTTGGCACGGGTGGCTCCAGCACATTTAGCATATCGCTTTCCAATGCAATCACCAAACTCGCAGCCACCCAAGCCAATGGCGGAGCCGGTATTTCGTTTAGCAGCACTTCTCCCGGTTCCGCCTCCGTCGTAATTAATTCCGAAGACGAGATCAGTTTTACCATCTCGGATTCGGCTGGCCGAGCGGTTATGTCCGGGAAACTCAACAATTACCGGGGTTCTGGAGCCACGGCACTTAATACGTTGGCAACCTGGAATTGCACACTTCACGACGCGGTAACGTCGCTTTCTGGTTACGGCAGTTGCTTGGAAACTAGGTCGATCGACTCCCTAGGAAATGCTACCTTAACCCAGACCGACGCGGCGGGACGCACCATGGTTACGCTCGATCAGTTGGACAAAGTCACGACGACTACGTATGATGCAGGTGGGAATCGGCTCTCCGTCCGAGATCCCAACAGTGTCGGAGCTGATATGGTCTACGATGAGCTAGGCAGAAATACTCAGCGAACCGACACCTACAGTGATGTTACCCAGACAGAATATGACCGAACAGGTAACGCGGTGAAACAAATCGACGCTAAGAGCAAAAATACGGTTATCGTCTTCGATGCACGCAATCGTCGCAAAACGGTCACCGATCGAATTTCGGGGGCTACCGGCTTTACCTATACGGCACTCAGTCAACTTGCGACTCTTACGGATGCGGAGAGTCAAACGACAAGCTACACATACGATGCTCGTGGTTCTAAAACCGTTGAGTCTTATCCCGACCACACCTCGGGTGCGACTCCTGGTCAATCAACGTACGGGAAAGTGCTATTCACGTACGACAATGCAGGCAGAGTGAAACGCCGCGACGATCAACTGGGCGATACCTGCACCTACCTCTTTGACTTGGCAGGTCGCATGACTCAGCGCGACTATCGCACGGCTGCGAACAGCCCATCGAGCACCATTGCCGACAGCGACACGTTCACCTTCGACCGAGCAGGGCGCATGCTAACTGCCGTATCTGGCCGATATACCAACACAGTCACCTACACGTTCGATCCGATCGGTCGCAAAGCGTCCGAAGCGTTAACCATATCGAGCCAAACCTACACCATTGGTTACGATTACAATTCGCGAAACGAACTTATAAAGTACACGCTGCCCGATAGTTCGATTTCGGAGCGTACGTACCATGCAACAGGAGCCCTCAATCTGCTCAAACTGGATAGCAGTACGGTCAGCACGCGGACCTACGACGACGGTCGTCGATTGACGAGCGATGCGTTGGGGAATGGGGTAACAGAGTCACGTACCTACCGCAACGACAACCTGCTATCGACAATCAGCTATAGCGGTGCATCCATTGGTGATCTGACTTACACCTGGGATGCGAACAAGAACAAGACTGGTGAAGCGATCTCCGGCACGATGAGTGGCTATGGGTTCGCATCGTCTGGAACAACCTACGACTTCGAAGATCGGCTCACGGCACATGCACGCACCAGCAGCACATTTAGTCAATCCTGGAGTCTGACCTCGGTGGGTGACTGGTCGAGTGTGACGACCAACGGCACGGCACAAAGCCGAACGCACGGCAACACGCACGAACTGCTGACCGCCGGTGGCAGCAACGTCACGACGGACGTGAAAGGGAACATCACTGTTCTACCGTCTAATCTAGTAGCCCAGTCTTCGGCTCTTGGTCTTGTGTATGATTTTGACAACAAGCTAAAATCAGCAGATGTTGGGAACGACAGTTCGGTGGATGTCGAATACAAATATGACGCACTCGGACGGCGTGTTGGTCGCGCGGGATCGAGTGGCTCTTTTGCATTCGTTCAATCGGACCAACAGACGTTGGTGGACTACGGCCTCGGCGACGCTCCGAGTTCGCCGCTGTATCGATACGTTTACGGCAGCTATATTGACGAACCGGTCGTTCGTAAGGGTTCGGGCAGTGGAGGAACGATTTATTACTACCATAGGAATCAACAATATTCCGTGTACTGCGTCACCTCCTCCAGCGCCGCCATCACGGAACGCTACGCTTACACGGCTTACGGTGAGCCTACGATCTGCAACGGCTCGGGCACTGTAATTGGGAGTTCATCGATCTCGAATCGCTATGCATACACGGGTCGCGAATGGGATGGCACCGTCGGCTTGTACCACTTCCGAGCAAGGTGGATGAGTGGCTTGACTGGTAGGTTCCTGAGCAGAGACCCCATCGGGTATAAGGGAAGCCCATTCGATCTCTATGAATTCCTAGAGTCGAGTAGCCTTCAAAATGTCGATCCGATGGGAGAGGATACTTGGGTTTGCTCGGGGCAAATGTCCAACATAAAGACATTTACGCTAGAAGAGGTAGATAAGGATGGCTGCACGTTGACGAGCAAGATCACACTAAGAGCCCAACGGTGTTTCCGCAACGGTAATATTGGCAGCAACGTTCTTACGGATTTTTTTGCAGAGATACAGTTCGATACTTCGATAACGAGGTCCTGCCCTTGCCAACCTAGCACGTCTTGGAAGACATACCGATATTGCCGGACGCCAATCGGTGTGTTCATCAAACCGACGCTGGATGACTACGGCCGAAGTTTTGATCCAAAACCATCAACAAACGTTGATGATTTTAGAGATGCGTTTTGCCCTGGCGCGCAAGTGCTAACCCCCGGTCCGTAGTGTCGCGTGTGTCAGTTGCGATTGACAAAACTTGGTTGCTTTTCTTACTTAGGGTTTCCAAAAGTGTCTCGATATTTGAACAAGATCTACGCGGGTGTTGCTGTAGGTTTGGCAACGGTAATGATTTTTCCTTGTGCGTTTGGGGGTGATGATCCTGCGTTTCCTCGATTGGGTGATGGTTGGGTCAGGATGCAATTCCAAGATTCGCGTCACGAGAATACGTGGAGTTACAGAGTTTTTCGAAATGTGAAGAGCGGGGACCTGTTGTCGTTCGGACTTCGGCCCGTTTCACCAAAGGAACCCGCTGATCTAAGCAAATGGGCTGATACGGCGCAGGAGATTTTTCCTGGTGGCATTCCGATTTGGGCAAATCCGCAATCCCTGTCTGTATCAAGCGATATGCTTAGAGCAGAAGTTGGAGATTTCGCGAGTGTTGGCAAACACGTACCGAAGGAGATTCCTATACGGGCTTTGGCATACGTGCAAGTTGTCGAAGTCCCCGGGGGAGATAATCGAATGGTGCAAGGTAAGTTGTTTCTTTTGAGTGGGTTTGTTTTGATAGTGCAGCATACTGCATTCAAGCCAATAACAGATGACTTGGTCAGCTCTGTAGCTGTTCCATTGGTGACTGAGTCGCGTGGCCTACAAGAGGTTTTTTCAAAATAGCGAGAAATCAAACGGGTCACGAGAAATCAAACGGGTCACGAGATATCAAACGGGTCACGAGATATAAAACGGGTCAGGTCTCTTTGGAGATATAAAACGGGTCAGGTCTCTTTGAGTGCGTTTTCAAGTCGTTGCACCTAGGTGCATGGTGTCTCTCAATCGCCGGTTAGTACGTGTTTACCGGGTCAAACTGCGCCCTGTGCAAAAACCAGATTTCATTTCTAAAACGGATTTACGCGGGGTTTCGCGGGAGAAAAGCAGAGCTAGCTTGTTCGTTCATCGAATCAAAAAAAGCTTAAGCCAATCGGAATGGCTTCCGATTCCAAGGTGTGCGCAGAACATCAGCGCAGTTGTTGAAATAGAAACTGTTTGTAGAATCCCATCGTGACGACTAGGCTGCGCGGCTGTAGTGCTTCAGCAAGCCCCTAAGTCGCTCCCTGCAGCTGATGTCGCAAGGCGAATCGTGTCGGGCGGCTTCGCCTTTTTCGATGTTTGCTTGCCTTTGGCAGTCGGCTTGATGAGCGTATCGTTTTCTAAGCCTTGATGTGGCCTTTCGAGATGATAATGATCTTTGAATTCCGAACAAAGGACATCCATGTGTTTGTGACCGAAAACTACAACATGGTCCAAGCATTCCTGTTTAATTGTCTGGACGAATCGTTCAACGAAGGCAACTGTGTTGGGGGAGCGAATAGCGGTTCGATGCGGCTTAATCTTAGCATTCGAGAAGACTTTTAGGAATGGGTTGGAGTATTTGCCATCGTTGTCGTGCATCACCATCTTACACGGCAATTGCTCTGTATTGGTGTGTTGAATGAAGGCCTCGGCTTGTTCGATCATCCATGCTTCATCGGGTTTGTAGGTCGAGGGCGAGACGTAGACCCGCCGGGTTTCTACGTGAAGGAAGACCGACAAATATGTCGCGTAAGCCTGTTTTGGAAACTATCTTCTTTGAAAAGAAATCGCATTGCCACATGGTTTCGGCATGTCGCTTGAGGAACTCGTCCCAAGTTCCTGGTCCGCGTTTTGGCCC
Organism: Pirellula sp.; assembly: GCA_043743995.1. Taxonomy (GTDB): domain Bacteria; phylum Planctomycetota; class Planctomycetia; order Pirellulales; family Pirellulaceae; genus JBKCUI01. The sequence continues at coordinate 28,234 of JAYTVM010000088.1, forward strand.
TATGTCAAAACCCTTCCTCTTGAGGATCGCCTTGACCGTGTTTCTTGTCACTGATTGGATGCCCAATTTTCGTATCTCGCCGAGAATTCGGGTGTAGCCCCAACCGTTGTCGCTTGCCAATTTCAAGATCAACTTTTCGATCTGCTCTGCAGTTCGAGGTCGCCCAGATTTGCTCGTTTTCTGTTTCTTAGATTTCTTTGGTTCTTGCTCTCTTATCCAGCGGCGGATCGTAGATGGGTGCACGATGGTCGCTAATTCGTTCAGCGCCGATCCGATCTTCTTTGCGAATCGGACCAAGCGGCTCTTCTCACCTTGAGTTAAACTAAAGCGATCCGGAACGCGACTGCGCAGGATCTGATTTTCAGCCTTCAAGTAACTAACCTGACCGGCCAATTCCTTTTCAGTCGAACGGGCGATGACGAGCATGAGTGACGTGTAGATGTTGCGAAAGCTGGCCATCGACGCAATTGCTACTTGGACTGGGTAATCATGGACGTAGCGAGATTTTTGCACTGCGGGTGTGGCTTTGAGAATAGTTCGAACCGTCGGGAATTCCCTAGCCAGCCTGTGGTGATTGTTCATGCTCACGGTTGCTCGTGATTTTACTTGTGAGAACTTCTCAGGCCCACTTAGGATTGCCGAATCGGTAGCAGAGTGTGACCGACGGTCTACTTTGAGCCAAAACCATCGGTTTGGCGCAGCCAGTTCTACTTCTTCGCTTTCGTTCTAAAACGAGAAAATTTCTCGACTGTCTTAATTCTTCTAATACTTCGATTACTTTTTAAGTAGTCGCACGAGCGTCGTGCTGAAAAACGCTTGGTGAGCCACGCCAATGGCCCACCAAGCAACTCCCATCGGAAAGCACTCCTCCGGGAATCTTCTCTTCAAAGATACTCTCCCCAATCAAAATTCCAAATCGGTTCCTCCACAAAGAGAACGCCGATGCCTATGCAAGGGTTGCTCTCATCGTTTCCTTCCGAAGAAACAGAGTCAACGCTACTGCAAAGTGCCCTCGTGCGAGCTCGAGCTGAAACGTTGGAAAAACCTAAAGCGCCAACGAAAACGCCGACAAAATCCCGCATCTAGGGCCAAGGATGCCGAATCGCAAAAGCAACGTCGCGAACTCAATCGCATTGCCGTCACTTCTAAACCTTTGCTCGTTCAGGCTGAATCACTTACATCGGAGCCACCCAAGCCTCCGGAGCCACCCGCGTTGTCACACAGGACACAAATTCCAAAGGATTTTTGTGATCGACCTGGCTGCTTTGACCCTAAAGCCATTTCGAACGGCAACACCCCAAAATACTGCGGATCTGCCTGCAGAAACGCTGTTCATCGAGCTCGGCAAAGAACCAGACCGCATGGTTCCTCGATCTATCGATGGCCAAAGCAGACCGTGAACTCTTCGGGGCAACAACCCTCGCATGTATCGTTGTCCCCTTCACAAGGGAGCAACATTTATGATCCAAAAACGAATTCTTGTGCCCGATCGCGTTCGCCGCCTTCCGAGAACCGATTGGGCTTGGGTTGATCGACGTTTCTTACGTGACTTCGCACCCAAACTATCCGGTGACGCGGTCTTTCTTTACT
>JAYTVM010000089.1:0-7768 GCA_043743995.1 Pirellula sp.
CCGTGTGGCACGCCCAAAGCGATTAGCGATGGGCGTGGGAGGTGTGGCAAATGACTCTAGCGATTCACCACGCCCTTCGTACCTCAGAGCGTGCCACCCGGTTTATAGGTAGATTTCAAACTGCCCCTCGCCTAGGAGCGAGAGGCGACGCTCTAATGCACATGCAACTGACGCAGCCTAGCCAATCCGTCGAGCAAGCTTCGGCGTTTTCCACTTGCAGCCACTAAACCGGCATTCGGGTAAACATGGTCGTCTCGATCGGAATACTGATTCCAAAAAATACCGTGCACGTTGCTCTTGGCCAGTAGCATCTGCATCACTTCAAGGCCGTTGACTGGGATGCGGTCGCGGTTACTAGGTACGGCGCTGCTATTCGGTAACTTCGAGACGATTGGATCGGCGGTTGGCATATCGATAGAGCCACTGTCCGACATCTGGGATTGGTCCCACCAAGCATAATTGGGGTAACGCCAATTCGAAACGATATTGGATTTCGAAAGGACCATCGAATCGGGTTGCAAATGACATGGAGCCGAAACATGAGCCAGGAGCGGCAGGCCCAGAATATTCCAATGGTCGATCAAGTCGGAAATATCGATCAAATCCCTAGGCATCGAGCCGCCAGGCCAATAGTCAAGATTCAGTTCCAACCCCAAGCCGGAAAGTCCGAGATCGGCTCGGATCAGCGCATCCGCAAAATGCAACGGGCTAATACCGTCTGACTTCTGCCCAAGGTACTCAGCCCATGGAGCATCGATGGTCAATACGACAGGCGTTTTCGGATCGCTCCTACGAACTGCCTGTATCACGCCAACGGCCAAGTGCAAAACCTGTTCGTCCGTGATTCCAAGGGTGTTGGGAGCATTGAGTCCGGCGGCTGCGCACCATAGATGCACTTGACCGCGGTACCGCTCGACCATAAGCGTTGCATGCTTGCAAGCCGCATCGTACATGGACTGAAAGTCGCTGAGCAAGTAGAGCCACTTTGGGACGGCATGTGCTTGCAGATTGATTAGCGGGCCGCCAAAGATGCGAAGCGAATTCCGACGAGCCCACTGAAGTTGTGAGTCGATCAGCGAGAGGGCGGCACTCTTGGATTCGGTCTCGAGTTGACCCATTTCCATCGAGATGTTAATCGTATTGATTGCAGGCAATATGGATTCCGCATCTTGTTCCCAAGACTGAGACGGCGTCAGTTTGATGCCTAGCAAAGTGCTGAGTTGCTTTTCGGACTGATGCCGAGCTTGCAATGACTGTGAGATAAAGGCTCTGGAAAGCGGTTTCGACGCACTCACCGCAAGATCGATAGCGGTTTGGGCCAGCATCATACAACGCTCTGCATCGTCCGCGGCTAGAATCGCTTGAATAAAGGCCGATACCGAACGGTCTATCAACGAAGTGAAGGCCTCAGGCAGTTTCAGTCCAAGGCGTTGCCAATCGATTCCTCGCCCCCGCACCCGGTGGATCGTGCCTCGCGCCAACTCGAGGTGCAGCAAATAAGGGGCTTCTTGGCATCGAAGCGAAGCGGTCGAAAGCATGATCGGTCCGTACTCTTCGGTCGGCCAAACAATCGATAATTTCCCCGATTCGGTGACCGATCGATCAATGACCAAACAGTCTTTTTCAATCCAATTCTTGCTGGCCCAAGGTATCCCCTCGATGCCTGATACAAACGCAGTACCCCATATCTGCGCGTCGTAGCTCTGAGCATTTGGAATTCGAAATCGCAGTTGACCCATGCATGACTCGACAAGGGAATTCGGTAATGGAATCTGTAAATTGGGGTAGTTGTGGGACCGGAAGTGTACTCGATGCCGAGACGTTCAGCAATTTGGCGTTCGCTTGCAGCGGCAAAATCATCAAAATCCCTGTGGCTCCAGTCTTCCGCAACGGAGCGAACCCTATTTCTTCACCTGAAACTCCCATAACCAAAGCTCTTTCATTGTCGTATCCGGCTCACCCACCACAATCTCCGGTGGCTCCACGGGAATGGAGAACGCGTCTTGAAACGACCCTCCCCATAGCTTCGCATTGTTCCCCTCAAGCTGAAATCCAAACGACATTTCTTTCGTTAGTGCCAATGGTTTCACGTCCATCGGTAGATCGGTCAAGTCCTTCAGTGAAGTGGGGAATTTTCCATGGCGATCTTCGTACAGCCTAAGCCCAATCGCCAGTGCAGCCATTCGATGTTGCAAAGCTCGTCGAATAAAAGCATCGCCGGCTGCAGCGAACGCTGGGGTGGTCTGAAGCGTTAAGATGGAATCGAATCTGGTAATCCAATTGGCATTTGCTTTCTCCGTCACCTTCGCCTGAGCATCCTTCAGTTTGGTTTTGAATTCCTTGAGGTCGTTTGTCGGTAGTTCAATTACTCCTTGTATTAAATCCAAATAGAAAAGCGCATCACGCGACCGACCGGGAAACGACGTGACCCCTAGGGTCCGCGCTTTCTTGGGATCGACGAAGACTGGCAACGCAATCGCTCGCTCACCCGCAACCACCATTTCCCACTCCCTGCCTATGTTGATGGTCGCCATTACCATCGGCAGCAGGCTTTGCAAATCAGCCTCGCTAAAAACATCGACCTTGAGCGAATCTTTCAGCAACCCTATCGCCATGCCGTCGATAGCGATGGAGACAAGTTGTGAAACCAGTATCGGTTCCCCCGCATTGACCCGGCTGATCCCTAGCAAGCCATCGATAGCATCTCTTACCACCGCCGAGTCCTTAGCCCGCAGCCCGACACGGCCACGCAACTGAACAAGCCTCGCGGCTTGCCTCATTTCTTGAGTTTGTTGCAAGAGCGTTTCAAAAGAGTCGAAGACGATTGGAAACCGAACCGGCTTCGCATCGATCGAGAGTCGAAGCACCTCGGAATGTAGCGATTTCCATTTCTCCAAAAAAGCTAATGAAACCTCTTCTTCGTTCCACTCTTCCTCGGGCAGTATCGGTACCTCCGCTTCTGTTCCAAGAATAGGCACGGCGCTGGCCGAAGCTTTGAAATCTTGGCTGGTCATCGTGTTCAATACGGCCAGCCAAGCTTCGGTGTTGGCTGAATCGGTGCGGTCTTTGTAATACTTATCGACGGAAGCATCGTCGACTGGGTAGCCTTGCTTGGTGATGCTGGCGATTCGTGCTCTCATTTGACTCCGACCTGAAGATTCCCGGCCGTACCACAGGAGAAGCAACAGTGTGATTATCGAAAATGGCAACACCACAAAAAGCAAAATGGATAGGACCAAACAGCTTCGTTTGGAGGCTTTTTCGTTTTGTGGAAGCATTATTGAGGAAGCATTATTGAGGAGCTGGTAAATCCCGCATCTTAAACCTGATATAGCCTATCGTATAACTGATGCATCCTAACACAAGCAGCGTTGAGACGTAGAACATTGGTCCGAGATACGGAGGCAGTGCGATGCCCCCTTGGCCGGTCGCCTCGGGTACGACCCACCAGGACCACGCGAGCTCAGGAGAATGATGCACCGTTTGGACAATCCAGTCTGGCTGGTATGCAGCTAGGAAACTAAACGGCTTGAGATGACCAAGCCTCGGCGTCGACTTGGACAGGATAAAGAGCAAAAGCTGCAAGACATACACGCTAATCACGATGCCAATCGTCCGCCATCGATATTGATCGAACGAACTCACCATGACACTCATACCGAGAAGCATAAAGCCAAGCGCGAACAAATTCAGCGTCGGTACAATGTAGACGCTGGGGGACACCAACTCCGAAAGAGGTACCAACTTGGTCGTGGTCGCGCTAAACGGATTGCTTACGTTGAAATTGAAAATGGGCAGACGAAATACACCGCTACTGCTAACCGGAGTTGAATTGGTCTGAATACCGAGGTAGATGCCCAACAAGACCAACCCGCACAAAAGAACCAAACCGGTGATCGTGACCAGGGCGTGCGCGGCGTAGACTTGCCCGCGGCTCAAAGGCTGGGCCAGCAGCATCTCCATGGTTCCTCGACCCAGCTCGCCGCTGATGACGTCGGATCCCCTGGCAATACTCCACACGAGAATACAGAGGATTAACACCGGCTCGTCGAAGGTAAACCCGATCATGCCATGGTAGGTAAGAAACTGTTCGAGAGGAACCGGCGAGAATTTTTCAAAAGCTCGAAACTGTTCGATCAGCGGGGCGAAACCGCTCAACTCAAACTGGCTGACGGTCCAAATTCGGACCCAGGGGAAGAAAAAGAGCACCAAAGCACATGCACACCACAACAACATGGCTTCATTGACATATTTTTTCAACAGGATGCGAAACATGTTTTCATTCGTAAGTGTTTCTTCAAGCGGCGCACGCAACAGCCAAGCAGTTTAACAAAAGGGCTAGTGCTGGGTATCCCGACCACCGTGTGGCACGCCCAAAGCGATTAGCGATGGGCGTGGGAAGTGTGGCAAATGGCCCTAGCGATTCACCACGCCCTTCGTACCTCAGAGCGTGCCACCCGTGCCACCCGTGCCACCCAGCTTATAGCGAGATTCCAAACTGCCCCTTGCCTAAGAAGCAACGCACCCCAGGGGAACGAACTATTACCAATCGCCGCGGGCGATCGTCAATCCCGACGGAATGCAGGCCAGAAGCTGACGTTGGGTTAAGATCCGGATTGGCTGCCCCTCCTTGTTGCGTTGTGCAACTTGCTCCACCGGAAGGGATTCCCCGGAGCTATTTTCTTCCGATGGATTGACTGTGTCTGAGGAAGCCGTGGTACCCATGATCAAGTAATGGGTTTGCATATTCATTTTGGCCTGAACCACAGCTCCGAGCTTCGTCAAAAAAGAAACGGAATCATCCCGGTCCAAACCCAACAGCGTGTGCATCAACACCACGTGCTTGCCCGCCAATGGCCGAACATCCTCGCAGCTCGCCAGTATCGCGTCGGCCCTCAATCGCGTTCTTCGGATTTGATCCGTACTCGAAGGTGTGCCGTCTGTGCGAAATAATTTGGGTTGATAGCGTGCTTGCGGTTCCGCCACCGACTCAATTCGCGTTCGCCGAACCGTTCGGGGTTGTCGAATTTGGTCTACCCAAATGCGACCACGCGTTAAGCCCAGTTTCTCCTCAAGGATTTCCAAGTCGGCTGCATTGACTTTCTCGGCGGCTGCGATTGCTATTTGCGCACATGCTCGAGCGTCTTCCAACGCATTGTGATGACGAAACTGGATCGACAGCCGTTCCGAAATTGCGGCAAGCCCGTAGCCTGATTGACCTGGCCAAGCTCGTTTGGCAATCAGTCGAGTGCATTGCAAATCGAATTGAGGCACAGCGATATCATAGAGTTGACATGTCCCTTGCAAGACCGCCGCATCAAAGCCGACGTTGTGGGCGATGACGACGCAGCCATCAATCAGAGGATGCAACTCGTCCCAAACGCGATCCCACTCGGGGCTCGTCAAACAGTCGCGCGCGGTAATGCCATGCACTCGAACGCATTGCGGCGAAAAATACAATCGCTGCGGTCGAATCAACCATTCTTTCTCCTGAACAATCCGCCAATCCTCCAATCGTACCACACCCAATTGGCAAGCAGAACTGGAACGACTGTTGGCCGTCTCGAAGTCAATCACCGCGATTTGAGTAGCCATCCTTGAAGCATCCTTTATTTCCTTGGACTTTCCCAATTGACGTCGACCACACCGACTTGATGATTGGCAAATCGAGCCATCACAAACAACAAATCGCTGAGTCGGTTCAAGAATACCACGATATGCGATGCGTCGCTAACACTTCGGTCGCGGGAAAAACTAACTATTTCCCGTTCGGTTCGGCGGCAAACGGTGCGAGCCAGATGCAGGTGTGCTGCTTGAGTGCTGCCACCAGGCAAAATGAAATTGCGCAGCGGCTTGAGGCTGGTTTCCAATTCATCGATCCAATGCTCCATTTGTTCGACGTGGCTGGCGCCAGCCCACTTGAGGCAGTGTTCCTCGGGATTCGGAGTCGCTAATTCGGCACCGATGGAAAAGAGATGGTGCTGGACTGAGCCGATGATCGAGTCCAGTTTGTCTCCCAATGCCGTCGCCCGAGCAATACCAAGGACAGCGTTGAGTTCGTCCACCGATCCATAAGCGCAAATACGTGGATCGTCTTTTGCCACACGCGGTCCACCAAAGAGTCCCGTCGTACCCGCATCGCCAGTTTTCGTGTATATCTTCATGTGCGTTTGTCGCCCAACATGTTGGAGTTTTTTCATTCAATCCCGATTGGCTCACTATTAGTCATGGAACCCGAAGTATTTTCAAGCGGTTTTCTGCTGTTTCGAAAACAAAATCAACTTCAATTCTTGCTCATGAAGCACAGTACACGTTGGGATCTACCGAAAGGGCATTTGGATCCAGGTGAGACGAAACAGCAAGCGGCGTTGCGGGAACTCAGCGAAGAAACCGGACTACAAGCTTCCGACGTATGGTTTGACCCCAATTTTCTCTTTGATAACCGCTATTGGGTCTCATACAACAAGAACGCCGACAAGAAGCGGTACAAGGAGTTAACGGTCTACTTGGGGTTTCTAATGCACGACAAGCCAATCCGGTTGACGGAGCATGAGGGCTATGAATGGATGGACTGGTCGCCGCCACACCAAATTCAAGCCGCCACCATCGATCCGCTCCTGGAAAAGGTCCGACAACATTTCGAAATGCATCCTAAGTGGCCCAGTTAGGCTGCTGAACACGAGCACGAATCGAAAGAATAAGGGGTGGCGATCCGCGAAAAGTTTCGAATAATCGATGTTTGTGTGCCGAAATGGCCGCCAAACGCCAGGCGGACGAGTGCTTTGCGGCCTATCCAGGTGTCTATTCTTGACCCGAAGTCGTCGCTTGGTTGTTATCCGCTGCTCGCCTAGGGCGAGTTGAACGAAACAATCACCGTAGAGTTTGATATGATAGACATTGCCACTTAAACGGTACGGGCCCCTTTATCCACCTGGGCAAAACCCAAGAGACAGGTTTTGAAATCGACGTGAAATCATGACGCACATATTGGTGGTAGACGATTCTGCGACCGAGCGACGGCGGGTGGGGCGGTTATTGGAAAAAGGGTTGGACGCAGCAATTGTTTCTTACGCGGAAAATGGTAAGGCAGCTCTTGAATCGCTTCCATTGAAGTTGCCTGACTTGATCGTGACGGATTTGCGGATGCCTGAAATGGATGGTCTTGGTCTGGTCGAAAAAGTTGCTGAAGGCGGGTTTGGTATCCCCGTAATTTTGATGACGAGTTTTGGTAATGAGGAGATCGCGTTACAAGCATTGAATGCGGGAGCGGCCAGCTACGTTCCAAAATCCGTTCTCGGTAAACACTTGATCAAAACTGCCGAAAATGTAATCGCACTTTCCCAAGGCAAAAAAAACCGGCAGCGAGTCCTGCAGGCGTTGACCGAGGTTCATTCGCGGTTCGTACTGGATAACGATATCACCTACATTCCTCCTCTGGTGAGCTACCTTCAAGAACAAATAGCCTTGATGCGAATTCTTGATGAATCACAGTTGATACGCATTGGCATTGCATTGTGCGAGGCGCTGACCAACGCAATCCACCATGGCAACCTGGAGCTGGATTCGGAATGGAGGCAGAACGACGAAGAGAAGTATTTCAAAATTGCGGAGGAACGTCGTTGCATAAAGCCTTATTCGGATCGCAGGGTGCGGATGGTTGCTACGTTATCGGATCGAGAAGTACGTTTTGTCATTGATGACGAGGGACCGGGCTTTGCCGTGGACGATTTGCAAGACCCAACCGAGGAGTTCAATATGGATCGGATGG
>JAYTVM010000090.1:0-29818 GCA_043743995.1 Pirellula sp.
GTGGCACGCCCAAAGCGATTAGCGATGGGCGTGGGAAGTGTGGCAAATGACTCTAGCTAGCGATTCACCACGCCCTTCGTACCTCAGAGCGTGCCACCCAGTTTATAGGTAGATTTCAAACTGCCCCTCGCCTAATAACCTGAATCGCCCCGAATCTAGTCGCAAAACGCATGTCAGGTTTTTGTGTCGCACTCACTGAACGGATCCTTGACATTTCGTTTTTCGGTTGAGTATGCGAGAAGGCCGTCGATCTGAGACTCGTCCAGCCATACCATCGCTGAGCTTTGCATAGCAATGTAGACCACCATAATGCGATCTCGCTTTAGCGCACTCCGTCGCAACTCCACTTTGTCCCAGGGAACCAACGTATCCATTACGGCGACTCCTTTGTCAAAAAACTCAACTGTGCTCGGATGAATTCGCCATCGCAAGAAGCGAATACCGTTCATGAGAGCTATGGTCGGGGCTAAAGAGTTGCAAAGAACCATCAAAGAGTACCACACAATAGTCCAGCCTTTGAAGCTAGATATCGATGAGATTAGCAGACTCAATAGGGCTGTTATGAACAGTTGCGATGCAATCGTCATTAGGATACAAAACAGCGAATGAGCAAGTGCCCAACTCCGGGATTGGCTTTCCGTGCTGCTCCCGATAGCGAGTAAAGTCCCGCTCCTCGCAAGTAGTTTCTTCCGTCGTCGAGATACAAGTCCAACGACCAAAACGATGGCAATCGTTTGAATGCAAACCACAACGATGATGGCGTTGAAAACAGCGGGCGGCAACCCTCGAATCAATGGCGTCGCAATCGCAAGAACCACCGCAACCAGCACGAGTACCCAAAGCAGCTCAGAAAGGCCGAATTGCTGCGGGTCTAGTAGTTGTGGCTTTGGCGATTCACCAACATCGCTTTCGTTGCTTAACGGTTTTATCTAGTCACTCCAATTCCTCCAGTCCTGCAAGCTCATCTCGGAGTCTTTGCAAACACGGCTTCTCTAAAACGATTCTTCTGAACTGGGAAAAGTCCCTTTCTGGACGTCTTGGCAGTACTGATTAACTGCTTGTGCCGCAGCGCTTCGAAGATCCGCATATCGACGAACAAACTTCGGTACATAACCACTATTCCAACCGAGCATGTCGTTCGTCACTAGAACTTGGCCATCGCAATGAGGTCCAGCGCCAATTCCGATGGTCGGAATGCTCAATTGCTCCGTAGCGAGTTTTGCCAAGTCTGGCGGCACGCATTCTATCAATACGCAAAAGGCGCCAGACTGCTCGGCCGCTTTGGCGTCCGTCATCAGTTGGTCCGCATCCCGATGTACGCGGTAGCCGCCCAGTGCGTGAACACTCTGCGGTCGCAATCCAATGTGCGCAATCGTAGGGATGCCAGCGTCAACGAGCGCTCGAATCGCAGCTGCCTGTTGGTGACCACCCTCCATCTTGACGGCTTGGCACTGTGTCCGCTTCATGATGGTCGCGGCAGACTCCACTGTATGCTCGATGCTCAACTGGCCAACCGGGAAAGGCAAATCGACCACCACCATAGCTCGATCGGTTGCCCTGGCCACCATTTCGCCATGATAAATCATCTCTTCTAATGTGACTGGAATCGTTGTCGTCTTGCCCTGGACCACCATTCCGAGCGAGTCACCAACAAGGATACAATCCACTTCTGCTTCGTCCAGCATTTTGGCGGTTGGATAATCGTACGCCGTCAGCATGGTGATGCGTTGCCCTTTACGCTTCATCGTTTGCAGTGTCTTGACCGTCACTCGCTGAAGTTTGTCATTCATCGTCGGGGCAAAATCCTAGGTTTTCGGAGGTTTTTTCAACATCCTAAGTTAGTCGATTGGAGATACGTTCACCAACTTATCCTAGCCACCAAGAAATCAAAATGGGGACGGCACGTTGATTATAAGTTTATTACACTAAGGGTTCGCAGAATGAAGCTTTTTTCCCCTCCCGCCAATCCAAGATTCCCGCCATCATGAAACGACGTAGATTCTTAGTCCAATCCACCACCATGCTCGCCGCAACGCATTTAATCGCTAAGTCAACTACGCTAAACGCGGCTACCTCTCAAGAGCCGAAACGCATCGTGGTTGGCATAATGGGGCTCAATCGCGGCAAAGATCTCGCAGCCAATCTATTAAAAATTCCAGGGGTCGAGATCAAATATGCGTGCGACGCGGATTCCAAACGAGCCGCGGCGGGTGCGAAGTTCATATCGGAATCCGGTGGGCGTCCAGAAGCGATCCAAGATTTTCGCAGAATACTAGACGACAAAGAAGTCGACGCACTCATTTGTGCAGCACCCAACCACTGGCATGGACCAGCCACTATTCTCGGCTGCAAAGCAGGCAAGCACGTTTACGTCGAAAAGCCCGCTTGCCACAATCCACAAGAAGGGGAGTGGATGGTACGGGCCGCTCAGCAGAATAACCGCTGCGTCCAAGTTGGCAACCAACGGCGGAGCAGTCCCGGTTACCAGGCCGCTATGGCGAAACTGCATGCCGGCGTCCTGGGCAAGGTTTATCTAGCCCGGGCGTTCTTCAACCGATTGCGAGGATCCATCGGTGTGAAGACCGACGCTGCTCCGCCCGAATCGCTTGACTATGACCTCTGGCAAGGGCCTGCTCCGCGTCGACCCTATCGCGAAAACATACTGCACTACAACTGGCATTGGTTCTGGCATTGGGGCAATGGCGAGTTGGGGAACAATGGCGTGCATGGCCTTGATCTCTGCCGATGGGGTTTGCAAGCAGACTTTCCGATCCGAACCGTTTCCAATGGCGGTCGCTACTGCTTCCAAGACGACCAAGAGACACCGGACACACACGACGTTTCATGGCAATTCGAAGGTGGAAAGCAAATTTCCTACCAAGGTGTCTCCTGTTCGCAACATGCGCCTGGCCCATTCGTCTCTTTTTATGGCACCGAAGGGTACATGGAAATCGAAGCCGACGGCGCTTATAAGATCTATAACTCAGCCAACAAGGTGGTCGATTCTGGAGAAAAGACCAGCGATGGACAGCCGGAGCACATGAAGAATTTCATCGACTGCATTCGAGCCAACGATCCGTCGAAACTCAACCAGCCGATTCTGAGCGGGCATCAAAGCACGTTGCTTTGCCACTTAGGGAATGTGGCCCATCGAACCGACCGGGTTGTCCATTCGCTAAGTAGCGATGGGCACTGGACGGATGAAGGGATTGCTAAAAACCTTTGGCGACGTGACTACGATCCGAAGTGGGAATCGCAGATTTCGACGTAGATCCGTCGCTCCGCGACGGATGTCCACTTTGCAGCAAAGGGCATTGGATAATCAGTGATACTACACCCTCGAATCGCTCGACGATGGTTTGAGAAGTCACGATGCTGGAGGGTTTCAGCTACACGGACCGTCAGTCGGCGGAGCGACTGACCTACGCAAAATGCGGCTGCTGCGTAGCTGCTTCCATGATGCGTTGTTCGGTCGCTTCCTCGCGTGTAAACTCGCCCGTAATCACTCCTTCGCAAAGTACCAGGATACGATCGCTCACCGTTAATAACTCTGGCAACTCAGAGGAAGTGACAACGATGGCGACGCCTTCCGCTGCGAGCTGCTCCATTAATTGATAGAGCTCGGCCTTTGCACCGATGTCTACGCCCCGCGTCGGATCATCCAATAGTAGAATGCTCGGTTTCGTTAACATGCATCGACCGATGATGCACTTCTGCTGATTGCCGCCGCTCAAGCTGGTGATCGGCGCTTCGGGCCCACTGGATTTAATCGCCAAGGCTTGGATTTGCTTGTTGGTCGCTGTCAGTTCACTCAAACGACTCAAAACACCAGCCGTCGAGCAACTCATCAGGGAGCACAAAGTCGTGTTCTCTCGAACTGTCATTTGCGAAAACAGCCCAAGTCGTTTGCGATCTTCGGTAACCATCGCAATGCCCGCCTTCATCGCTTCGGCCGGATGGGAAAATTGTACCTTCCGCCCATGAACAAGCAATTGCCCCTGAGGTTGCATATGGCTAGCCCCAAAAAGACACTCAAGCAACTCAGTGCGACCAGCACCCATCAGGCCCGCAAACCCAAGGATTTCTCCCCTTTTGAGTTGAAAGGAAACGTCTTTGAGACGCCAGCCTCTTGGATGACCCGGCCACACCAGCGATAGGGCTTTGGTCTCTAAGACAACATTGAAATCGGAACTGTGTTCGCGACGACGTGCAGGTTCCAGGTCGCGACCGACCATCAGGTGTGCAATCGAGCGTGGCGTTGCCTCCGCTCTGTCGACCGTTTGCACAAATTGGCCGTCCCGGAGAACCGTGATGCGATCTGCCAGTCGAAACACCTCATCCATCTTGTGGGAAATATAGAGGATTGTGACGCCGCGTTTCCGCAATCGATCGATGACGCCATACAGCCTTGCGACTTCCGATTCCGTTAGTGCACTGGTTGGCTCATCCATGATGAGGATCTCCGCTTCCAGTGAAATCGCTTTTGCAATTTCCACCAACTGCTGATCACCGACTCGCAATGAACTTACCAACGCCCTGGGTGAAATATTGGACTCGAGCTGTGCAAGCAAGTCGGCGGACTTTTTATCCATGGCGGCTTGATTCAAGATGCCTATCGCTCGTTTTATCTCTCGGCCCAAGAATATATTTGCTGCCACCGTTAATTGTTCCACCAAGTTCAACTCTTGATGAATGATGCTAACACCAGCATCTTCGGCATCTCGCGTGCTTTGAAAGCGGACGGCATTGCCTCTCAACAATAGCTCTCCGTCGTACTCGCTGTAGACGCCGGACAGGATTTTCATCAAGGTGCTTTTGCCGGCGCCGTTTTCACCCATGACGGCGTGCAATTCGCCTGGCAATACGTCAAAGCCCACGTTGTTCAACGCTTGAACTGCGTTAAATTGCTTGCCGATCCCGCGAATGGAAATTACTGGAGTGGGTAATGTCATGGCCTATTAGCTCGCGACTCTCATGCTCGTTTGACTCGATGTTCCATGATGCCACGTACAACCAAAATGCATGCCACGATTGCACCAAACACGATCGCATGCAGCGAAGAAAACCAAGGTTTGTCGCGGAAGAAGAGCAGAAAGGAGATACCGATTAGGAGCCCCAGCACAGGGATACAAGCCCATCCGATCGGAGTTGCAAAGAATTTCTGGGCCTTGGCCAAGCCCGTTCTTTGACTAAAGGTAACCGCCATCACGACGACGATGCCAACAATCATCCCCTCATACACATCCGCTCCGGAGCCAACAATCTTATTTACGGAATCGATAACCGTCCTCAGAAATAAGCAGCCGAGAATAGTCCCCGGAATCGTGCCGATTCCACCTTGCAGTGAGCAGCCACCGATGACCGAAGCGGCAATCGCGTTGAGCTCGTAACCGCGAGCCAAGATATCCGGCTTGGCAGATCCGGTATCGGCAAAGTAAACGATACCGACCATCGATGCCGACACGGAACCGATGACATAAGCCAACCATTTGAGGCGATCCGTGCGAATTCCACTCAGTCTAGCGGCCTGCTCATTGCCACCCATCGCATGGAGATGCCGGCCAATGACCGTTCGGCTCATTAGAAACCAAATGGCAAAAGCCAAAACCAGGAAGACGACAGAGACGCTAGTAACATCCTTCAACGAATCTCGAAGAACCAAGTCTGGGAAATCGATCTGTGACTTGTTGTTCGTCACAGCTAGAGTTACACCGCGGCTGAAACTGCGGAGCCCCACCAAGGTTGCAAGCGTCGCGATGAATGGAGGCAACCCAACGCAGGTGATGAGCCATGCGTGAAGCGTTCCCACCATGGCGCCTGACAGCAGTGTCCCCAAAAAAGCGACGATGACAGCCCACGTCGCGATGTGTCCTTCGCGAAAGCCAGTTGGATCGAGGGCAATCAACAGTGAGCCGAAAACGGTGGCGCTCATGGCTATCACCGAACCGCTCGACAGATCGATCCCTCCTGAGATGATGATGACAGCGCTACCTAGTGCAAAAAAGCCAAGCAGCACGGAGTTGCGAATGATGAGTTCCGCTGCGTTGCCAGGATTGTTCCAGTACGTATGACCAGGATCCAACAACACCGTAACGACGACCACCGATAGCCAAGCCAGAATCAATTTGAACTCAACTGTGGACCACAGTCGAAAGAAAAGGCTGGGCTGATTCGGGCTCATAAACAATTCCTACAAAAGAATCAAACGTTTTCTTAGATCAATTACTTTGTTGCCCCGTCCTTGCCCCATCGTACTAGGAACTGGTCAGACCGTATTGTTTGAGCCACTCTTGAAATTTGCTCATAGAAATGAACTCAACGCCAGCACCAAATTCGGTGAACATCTCTGGCTTAAGAGCGGAACCATTGTCCGGTACCACGACTTTGAGACCAGTATCCAAAATATCGCCCCCAGGTGTGCCCATTTTCGGGAACATTTCCTTAACGGTCTTGTCATCCTTGCTAAGCTTTGCGAGACAATACCGCACCGACTCATAGCCCATTCCGAACGGGTTCTGGACAACCATGGCATCAATCATTCCATCTCCCATTTGTTGGATAGCAAGTTGTTCCGCATCGAAGGTCACGATCGTCATCTTTTCTCGCAGTTTGCGCTCTTTAACAACATCTACAATGGCGGGCGCGTTGTAGGACCATATGCCAACTAGAATCGACAAGTTTGGATTCTGGTCGATGCTTTGGCGTACGTTGTCGCGGGCTCGCTGGCGATCCACGTCATCGGTTCGACGTGCGATTTGTTTGAATTTATTTCCGACGGCCGCGGTAAATCCGTCCATGCGTTGGATGGCGTTCAATTGGCTATCCAGTCCCACAAACTGAGCGTACTCACCACCGTCCGGTTTGAGGTTCTTGGCAGCAGTCCCGAGAACTTTGCCACCTTTTTCGTTGTCCGTTCCAACATAGAATTCGCGATTCGATCGAAATTTTTCGTCCAAGTCGCTGTCGAAACAACCGACAATAATCCCCTTGGCCTTCAGTTTCTTTAATTCATCAGCGACGGCAGGATTGGAAGCGGACGTTGGCGAGATGACGATAGCGACAATGTCACTCTGCGTTCCGTACTGTCGAAGCTTCTCAATTTGACCTTGGTCGGTACCATCGTTAGTGTCCATACCGGCGGAAAACCCGGCTTCGGCCAGTTTGAAGTCCTTGGTTGCCTTGCTGATACCCGCCCTCGCTGCGTCCCAGAAAGGCGAGTCGGTATTGTTTAACAGTACGATGCGCCTTAAACCGCTAGGGGTATTTGTGCTGTCGGCGGCCACAATGGTCGAGCTGCTTGAATTGCCAGCCGTTGGCTTCTTGCTGTCGGAATTGGTACAGCCCGCAAAAACGAATAGGCCTGCAAGCATTGAAAGGACTACTGTGGGTTTTCTCAACATATCAGTGACCTAAACATCAGAGAGGTATAAAAAAGTGCCATCGCGCAGAGCAATAGCGGAGTGGTTGGGTTCCGCCGCACATGAAAACGTTGGGACAACTTAGCGGCGTTTGTCGGTATGTAGTAGGATACTCATTGTGCTTGGTCGTACCAGTAGTCCCACGAATCCATTTCCAGAACTTCCTACAAATCCGTACGCTACCGAGTCGCTATCCTGATTTCAGGCTTTTGCCCTTTGGAAATAACGAAAGCAGGGCCATTGATGAGCCCTGAACTGCGATGAAATTGTCGAACAAACTGGAGCAGGCGGTCCTCAATTTGTGGCCGATCGAGTTGTGGCGAGAGTCAACCATCGTCGTCGCAGTCAGTGGAGGTGCTGACAGCACGGCCCTTCTCGAGATTCTATTCCACATCAGACCCGATTCCAAACGAACCGTCGTCGCCCACTACAACCACGCATTGCGAGGTGAGGAGAGTGACGCGGATCAAGCCTTTGTGGAATCGCACGCGGCACGGCTAGGAATGAAATGCACAACCAAACAAGCCAGCACGACCGAAATTGCGAATACCTCCGAAAATAATCTACGTAAACTACGATACCAATTCCTGAAGGATGTGGCCACAACTCACAACGCCCGCTGGATCGTCATGGGGCACCAAGCCGACGATCAAGTGGAAACCTTCTTGCACCATTTGCTACGCGGCAGCGGTCCCAACGGCCTATCCGGCATCCAAACGATTCGGTCCATCGATTCGTTGATCGATATTGCCAGACCGCTGCTCCGAATTCATCGCTGGGAAATACAAGCCTATCTTGCAGAACGAAACCAACCATTTCGAACAGACCCTTCGAACGAGTCGCCGGTCTACACCCGCAATCGAATCCGAAACGAGTTATTGCCTGCGTTGAGGCGCTTTACCGGATCGGACTCAGTCGACCGTCGTTTGCTTCAGGCTCGCGAGTTAATAGCCGAGGAACATGCTGCTTTTCGGGAACTGGCGGATCGCTGGCTCGCCAAAGTTGGCTACGCACCCGAAGAGACGGTAGGCATTCCACCAGAGGAGCCCAACCAACCGAGTCATTTTTCTGTTCCCGTTCCCATGTGCAGAAACGAACCTTGGCCAATAATACGAGAGGCCATGGTGATGATTTGGCATCGAATGAATTGGCCTTTGCGAGAAATGAATCACAAGCAATGGCGGAAAATACAAAGGCTCATTGAAATTGCCTCACAAACCACCCATCCAAAACGTCTTGAGCTGCCAGGTAAAGTCGCCGTGACATGCCGCAAAGGGATTTTAAGAGTAGAACGCTTGGCCGAGTAGAATCGTGGCGGATGCTGCCAGCATCTGAGCCGGCGCTGGCAGCGCCGGCCACATCACGCTACGTGATCATGATTGCCTGCTGTACTACAGGCGCCCAGAACGACGAGGAGTCAACGCGAAAATGATTGAGTTTCGATATAGCGGTGAAGAACTTTGGAACAGAATGGAACGAGCTGTGGAACGAGTCAACGAAAGATTGCGCAGAACGGTTACTATCCTAGAAGACGCCAATGTTCCCTATGCGGTGGTCGGCGGACATGCCGTACGCGCTTGGGTGGCACAGGTCGACGAAGCGGCGGTCCGAACAACGCGCGATGTGGACATCCTTGTCCGCCCGGGGGACTTGCCGCTCTTGATAGAAGCCATGACGCGAGCCGGTTTTTTTTATCGTGAGACAACCGGGCTAAATATGTTTGTCGAAGACCCCGACGGCTCCTCGCGGGATGCCGTCCATGTGGTTCTAACCGGCGAGATTGTCAAGCCAGACGATTTCGATCCCAATCCAGACATCGAACCGATGACTCGAGCGAACAATTTCAAAACGATCACACTGGAAGCGTTGGTGCGAATGAAACTCAATTCGTTCCGCGACAAGGACCGCGTTCACGTTCGAGATATGATCTCGGTTGGGCTAGTCGATGGTTCTTGGTTAACACGCTATCCAGACCCAATCCGAAGTCGCCTAAAAGACCTATTAGACGATCCTAACGGCTGAGGCGTATTCCGAATCTGCATCGTGGCGGATGCTGCCAGCATCCGAACCGCTGCAGCATCCGAACCGACGCTAGCAGCGTCGGCCACGATAGTCGGCCACGATAGTCGGCCAGGACACACTACGGCAGTGTCGGCAGAATCGGGTAGTCGGCTGGCTGAGACGCGTGCGCAATCATGACACCGGTCTCCGGATCTCGGTCGGTCCGAATCGGATAAGGCAAAATCGGAGTCGTGACGCTCTTGATGGCCGTAACGACCTCGATTTTCTCTCGGTATTTACCGCCCCAGAAATCCGCAATTTCCTTGGAGCCGAGACTCATTTCCTCGACCAAGTAGACCACGTCGGCGGTGTGCATGAGGGCTTCACCACCCACGGGCATGCCCGTATCTCGAATCTGGCCAATGCAAAGACATGTGATTCCTTTTTCATGATTGTATGTCTTCAAGGCAGAAAGATTGTCCGCTGTCCGATTGCGAGTCGGGTCAAGCATGTTCAACGAATCGATCACCACGAATCGGATGTTTTCTTTTTCGACCAAGTACCGGTACTTGCCCACAAAATCATCCCAGCTCTTGCCGCGGTGGTATTGGCTTTGCATGACGAAGATATTGCTTAGAACTTTTTGTGCAAACTCCTCCTCGCCAAGGCCAGTTGCCTTCATACCTATCTTGGTCATGCGACTGCAAAGATCGTCTCGGCCAAATTCTGGCGGATTGTAAAATCCTTCTTCCGCGATCACGAATGCTACCGGCATTCCAGTCAGCGCAACTTTGCAGAGACCTGCCAAACTAGATCGTGTCTTACCTTTACCTGGGGGGCCAGCCAAAGCGATGGTACAACCTTTCGGAACGCCGCCGAGTGAGTATTTGCGGTCATTGGTCAAGCAAAGATGATCGAGCACGCAGCCTAAAGAGATCCCATGTTGCGTTTTGATGCGGTTCTTTAGGAGCATAGGTCGGATAATGTCGGAGTTGAGACCGGCATCGTCATCTGTCGCGGGGGCGCTGCCTGCAAACGGGATGGCCGATGGGTCCATCATGCCGCCAATCGCCATGGGTGCTCCCGCACCACCCATCATGGCTTGCATCATTTGCATCATGGCAAACATAGGGTTGCCAGCCATTGCATTGCCGGGCACTTGGCCACCGGGCAAGCCCATTTGCATGGGGGACTGTGGCATTGTCCCCGCAACAGGGTTAGTCATTCCGCTGGAGGACGAAGCGAGTATGTCTGTCGGCGTTCCGCTTTTCTTTTTGGCCATGTTATGAGTGTTTTTACCAGGAACAAGTTGATGATCGGTTTTCTCTCTTGCCGAAATCAGCATATTCGGAAAGGAGGCAAGCCTCAATGAGGCACCATTAGAGAACGGTAAAAAGGCATCGCCAAGTTCCACCTGAGATGAGTATCGGTATCCTCAGTCGGACTGAGCATGAGTACGAATAAAGCCAACGGAAAAATCAACACTTTATGCGTTGTGGTGTCTTTCCTATCTAGAATTTCACTCCAAAACGTGTCAAAATCGCTATTCGTTCTCCGCTCGAGCACAATGATCCCTTATTCTTCTCGCTGACTCAAATAGTGCTATTCGCATTCGATTTTGCAGGATTCCCACCATGTCCATTGTTAATTCTACGTCCGCATTGATTCGACTCATTGTTACTTCCGATCAACCAAGAACGCGGAACCGCGCGGCATTCCTAATGGTGGCCTTCGTTTCTGCGACTTTTGGCGTTTTCGTTCAGGCAGAGGATTCACCCAACCCTTTCGATGGCAAGTCGCTTGCCGCTTGGACCAAGATCGACGGAAAACCGGTAACCGAAGGTTGGGAAGTGGTCGATGGTATGATTCATCTCAAGAAGGATGGCAAGGGCTCGGGACATATCGTTACCGTTAACGAATTTGGGAACTTTACGTTCACTTTCGAATGGAAGATTGCCCCCGGCGGTAACAGCGGAGTGAAATACCGTGTGCGTTCCTATGGCAACAAAGTACTTGGCTGCGAATATCAAATTTATGACGACGAGGGAAAGAAGAAAATGCTTCCTCGAAATAGTGCCGGTTCGCTTTATGATCTTTACGAACCGAATTCGTCCAAGCAACTCAAACCAGCCGGCGAATGGAATCAAGCCAAGATAATCGTTCGCGATAATCGCATCGAGCACTGGCTCAATGGTCAAAAGGTCGTCGCCGCAACGGTTGGCGATGGCGAATGGAAAAAACGCATCAGCGAGAGTAAATTTAGTGAATACGAAGACTTTAGTCAGCAACCACGCGGAAAGCTGATGCTGACCGATCATGGCAGCGAAGTTTGGTATCGCGATTTTTCATTCGAGCAGCACTGACTATCGCCATTCGCTCCGCGAAATAGGGGCAACGCCCCCGTTCGTTTGCCTAGCCCAGGCCGGGCTGGGTGTGCTACAGTTGAGGTTTGGGCGGCTTGACAGGTGGCGCATACGGCTTGGCACCGACTAATTGCGTCCTGCGTTTCCAAATCTTGTCGACGTTTGCAACGTACAACGTCTTATTGTCAGGTCCACCAAAACGTGCGTAACATGGCCGTTTCGATCCGTAAGGCAAAGACATGATCAAATGCACTCGTCCAGGTTGATCGCAAATCTGCACGCCCGCCTCCGTTGTGGAGATCAACCAACCGTCGGTGCTCACGCACATTCCATCAAGTCGCCCGGACGGATCATTCGGGGGTATTTCCATGTGAAAGTAGGGTTGCTTGTTCTCGAGCGAACCGTCGTCAGCGATGGTGAATGCATAAACAAATCGACCAGGGAAATGAGCGACGAACAATTGCGTTTGGTCCGCGCTCAACGCTATTCCGTTGCAATCGCGGAAGCTATCGACTTCACGTCGCTGGCGCGTTTTGCCATCGATCCTCCAAATCTTTCCGGCGGCCGGATCTGTGTAATAGATGGTTCCATCATGCCTTACCACGAGATCGTTGCTGTTCGTACCCTCCGACACCACTTCCATTTGCATCGTCTTCAAGTCCCAGGCGCGAATCTGCTTGGCCTTGCTGGACGCACCGTACAATTTTCCGTCAGGTCCCAATGCGATACCGTTGGCCTCGCCCGTGTCTTGGACAAGCAGCGTTTGTTTGCCTTCGGGCGTCAGGCTATAGAGCTTCGAGGCTGGAACATCCGTAAAATACAGAGTGCCATCTTCGGTGACAGCCAATCCCTCAGCCCACTGATGTCCTGACGAGACAAGTTCCCAATCGGAGCCTTCAACAAGAAATTTCTTGGCTTCACTCTTCGATTTTTCGAGATGAGTGGTCACCGGAACTTTGCCATGATCTTTCCAAAGCCATCGCATCACGTCCGGGAAAATAGCTGCACCGTGTTTGCCACTATGAGCGCCATTGCCCCATGCATGTTCCACTTCATAACCGCAGAACTCCAGTGACCGCAGCATGGCTTGATTGGCCATCCACCAGTCGCCACCGTAGATATTGTTGTCGTTCGAACCGTCCTGCAAATAGATTCGAAGCGGTTTGGGTTCTACCTTGCGAATAATTGTCGAGAGCTCATGGCCGCCGCGCAATCCCACGTAAGTGCCAACAGTAGTAAAGACACGTCGAAAAACGTCCGGGCGTTGCCAAGCGACGTTGAAGGCACAGATGCCGCCGGAGCTGGAACCGCATAGCCCACGATCGTTAGGATCTTGGCTCAAGTTCAGTTTGTGCTCCGCCACGATCATCGGAATGAATTCTTCGATGAGAAATCGGGAGTAGCGATCGTCGACGCTGTCGTACTCGTAGGACCGATTGAACCGAGCTTGGCTATCTTCGTTTTTGGCTGGCACGATTCCGGGATTGATAAACAACCCGATTGTGATAGACATCTCACCGCTATGGATGAGATTGTCGAAGACGTTAGGTACATTGGCTCCTCCGTTGCGTTTGACGTACCCGCCTCCATCTTGAAAAACCATAAGTGCGGCAGGCTTCGAGCCATCGTATTGTTTGGGAACATAAATCCAATAGTCCCGAACCGTGCCTGGAAATACTTTCGAGTTCTTCCAAGTCCCTTGCGAAATCGTTCCTTCGGGTACGCCAGGTTTTTGCAAAGAATCCGGATGAACAGCGTACTCTTCCGCGGCAGGCTGCTGAGCGGATATCATGGTGTCGGCGGAAAGCAGAAATACCAAACTTAGCAAGCAGATGAATCGGCGCATTTGAGATGTTTTTCTCGAGAAAGGAGAGGTTGAAATTGGAAGGGTCTTGGCGGTCGAACTCAAGGCTAGGGCTTTGTCCAACTTGCAAATTCGGGTTGATGTCTACGTGGCTCGGGGGTATCACCCGTCAATTCATGGGCGGGACGCCCATTCCACTTTGGCGTACCTGTTTTTCCGAAACTGGAATCGATGGGAACTCCTCATACTTGATTCTCGAAAGCAGATCTTCCGGTTTCTTGCCCCGTGGGTCCTCGAAGACGCGGTCGGAAACTGCATCCCCAAACGCCCATCGCATAACAAAACTTGACTCGCAATCCATATCTTTTTTTATGCGAGCAATAATTCGAACCTTTTTAGGAACCCAAACAGTATCGCTTGCCTGCCACCAATCTATTATACGTCTAACCGGTTTAGAGAGAGATGTTTCCCTGTCTTTCTCTGGATTCCAACCACCCTTAATGGACTGTAAGCTTAGAATTTCCTCGGGTGGTCCCGGTTTGCCACCTCGATGTTTTAGTACTGTAATTCTGTTTAATCCCACCACCTCTCGCAACGCCCATTTCGAAACGACAACTCCATTTTTCTCGACCGACTCCACACACTCTCGCCCCTCAAGAATACTCGTTATTGTTTTCTTGCCACCAATTGTCTCATCCATAGTTTCTGGTCTCGAAACAACCACATTTTTAGGGTCGAAAATAGGCAACAACTTATGACCATCGTTGATCCACTGAACGCCATGTAGTCCAGGCGACCACTCAACGCCATTTTCGGTTTTCCAGATATTCAGATCCATTTCCTCCTGAGGTACAAAATCCAAAAACTTTTGTTGATTTGCAATAGCCCTTGCAATTCTACGATCTGAATCCCAAGCGAAATGCTGACTCGAACGGTACAGAACCAAGCCCTCGTCATTGTTGAAATGAAATTCGAAATCACATTGCACGGCATAACGCTTTGGGAAATCTGCTTGGGATATCATAAGACAAGTCAATTTCTCTTCAGCCTCATGGCTTTGAGAAAAAACACGGTCACCTGTCAAAAAGATCAGGATAGCTACGAATAACCCAATGGCTTTACTCTGGGTCATAATCCATTCCTCCTTCTTGCTGATCAATGGGTAAAGTATCGCACCTTTCGTGTCAGTCATAATCGCTTGTCGTTGAACAAGCGACCAAAGTCCTTATTTTTCGAGGGCTAGCGGGTCCCTCTCTTACGTATCGGGTTTTTCACATCACAGCGATTCTCCAACCATTGCACCGGACGATGCAGTGCAAGTCGACACTTTCCATTCATCCGTTGAAGCCGATCGGCAGTTTTGCACCGAGCAACTTCAAGTTGAGTCCGCAGGCAAGCATTTCGTCTAAGGCACTCGTGACATCGTCCATGCTAATGTCGCCAGTTCCATTGCGTTCGACATGAAATTGAACGGATCTTCGCATCAGTTCCTTGATGAATGCGGGACTGACACCTTCGGTTCGGCGAACCATCTCATTGATAACTTCGTCCGCAAGTCGCACACCTTCCGAATAAAGTCGGATCAACTTGTGTCGGCCGGTTTCGTCAGGGAGCGGATACTCAATTGCCTGATCGACGCGTCCAGGTCGCGATGACAATGCCGCTTCGAGCGATTCGGGCCGATTCGTTGTAAGTATGAAAAGGATATCCGCATCCGGTTTCAGGCCGTCCATTTCATTGAGCAGTTTATTCAACATGGCTTCGGCACACGGATCTTTTAAGTATGCTCGATCCCGGGCAATCAGATCAACGTCCTCGATGACGACGATGCTTGGCTGGAGCAATCGGGCGAGCGTCATGTATTCGCTCAACAATCCGACTTGTTCCGCAGAGATCAAAAGCGTCGTATGATCTTTCAATGCATTGATCAGGTAGTGAATGGTATGGGTTTTTCCGGTTCCCGGGGGTCCACACAACAGGATGCCCTTCTTTGTTTCCTGCTTGAAGTTGGTGAGTCGCTCGCGCTGCTTAACAAATTGAATCACATTGCGTTCAAGTAGTTTCAGAGTCGACTCCGGCAAGACTAACTGATCGCGACAGACCGTTCGGATTTTGTGAACCGTAATGCCGGAGGATTCGCCGGTGTAGGAATGGGGTGCCTGTTCCAGTGAAAGGACCTTTCCACGGTACGATTCCGCATTGAGAACTGCCTTTTCCAAATGATTGAAGAAATCATTAGAAATCTGCGTCCCCTCAGGCGAGTTTGGCGTCCCAACCTGAAACTGAATCCCCGTCACTTGTTCATAACGACCGCCGGCAGGGGAAAACAGTACAGCAAAACGAACGCCTCGCTTTTCAAGAAGCCATAGGCCAATTTTCAACACGCGAACCGGCGTAGCATCCCCAACATCAAGCTCTTCATACTGAGGAGGAACGGACACTGTCGGATAATGCGAACTTGTAACTAGGCAATCGGTCAATGACACCCCTTCGTGCGCAAAATCCTTTCGAATGCCACAAAAGTGCAAGATCTTTGTCTCTTCGCTGAATAGTCGGTCGATTGCCCGTTGCAAGTCTGCCCGCACGCGGAAGGGAAACTTTCGTTCCGAGATCGTCACGTTGGATGTGGCGACTGGATGAAAATGCTTCGACAGTAGCGGCACGACCGATTCACTCTCGCCTCCACCAAAAACCCCCGACTTGTACCGAAACGCAAAGAAAGCAATACCGCCACCAAGCAATAGTCCAACAAGAAGCCAGCCAAGATATTCCATAGGGTTCCTCTTCTACCTTTTGCTGCTCTGTCGCCGGCAAGTTTTCGATCAGAACTCAATTTTCAATTGCGCCTGCAGTTCGTCGCTAAAGCTTACCAGATCGTCTTGACGAATCATGTTCGCTCGAAGCATCAACTGCATGAAAAGCACCATTTTCGATCTCGAGTGGCCATCGAGACAACGGGTGAGTATTTCGCGAACCTCTTTCCCTCGATTGAATGCATCCCAAAATCGTTCCGTCTCACTTCGATTTGGATCGGTTAGGATCTCGAGAAGCATTGCGTTTTGTTCGGCCAAAAATCTCTCTCGCAGCATCGGGACCAGGCTTCGAAACCTCTTCCAATCGGATTCTTGGATCATAATAGGAACTCCTGCGAAATCAATTCTCCCAACTTGACAACCGTTCTCAAAGTTACCACTGTAGGTTGCAATTTGGAAATTGTATACTAAGAGCGGTGTCCATTCTCGAAGACGTCAATTTAAGGTGGTGGCGATTGGGATCGCGATTAGGGCTAAGAGTGGTTGTCTTTGTTGCCTCCGGCTTGATTTGCTTAACTGGATGGATGGCCGACGCAATTCTAGCGGATGACAAGGTCGCGTCGCCGATCGCTGCGGACGCTTATGCGATCCTGAACCGATCCTGCTTCGAATGCCATGGCCCGCTCCGACAAGAGGGAGGACTCCGCCTTGATTCAAACCCAGCGATCGAGTTGGGTGGGGATAGCGGCAGTCCTTTCGACGTCCTGAAGCCCGATGACGGTGAATTGATGCGACGAATACGTTTACCCAAAGGGCACGATGAGGTCATGCCCAAACGTGGCGCCGTCCTAACAGATCGCGAGGTCTCTAGCATTCGCGAATGGATCGCGAGTGGCGGCCAGTTGTTCTCCCAAATGGCCAAAAAAAAACATTGGGCATACGTCGCTCCAACCAAACCGCTAGTCGCTTTGTCGGCGAATCAGCCGACTCAACATCCTATTGACTATTTCACTCAAAAGCGATTGGACTCGGACGGGCTTGCCATCGCTCCGCCGCCCGAACTCCATACTCTGGCTCGGCGACTCTATTTGGATACGATTGGATTGCCACCCTCGCCCGCAGAAGTGGATGCTTTCGCTGCAGATGCGGCTTCGGATTTACCAGCGGCTATCGATCGTTGGGTGGATCGTTTGCTGCTGTCTCCTCAATATGGCGAAAAATGGGCTAGACCTTGGCTGGATGCGGCTCGCTATGCCGACTCGCATGGCTTTCAACGCGATGACCTACACGAACTCTGGGCCTACCGCGACTGGGTTATTCAAGCACTCAACGACGACATGCCCTTTGATCAGTTTTCCATCGAACAACTGGCGGGAGATTTGCTGCCCAACGCGACACAATCCCAATCGATCGCAACTGGTTTCAATCGTTGTGCTCCCTGCAATGTCGAGGCGGGAACGGACCCGGCCGAAAACCGTTTCAACCAAGTCGTTGATCGCGTCAATACGTTGGGATACGTTTGGCTAGGATCGACTCTGGAATGCGCTCAATGCCACGACCATAAGTACGATCCGTTCACGCAACGCGACTATTATGGTCTGTTCGCGTTCTTCAATCAAACCGAACTCGAAGCCGACCGCTCCAATCCCAACGTGCCTGGTTCCATTCGATTCGTTGGCCCCTACTTGAATCTCGCCGGTATCGACGAAGAACGTGACCGAAAGAAGCTGGATGAAACAATCGCTTTGGCTCGTGCCAACTTAGACTTGGCTCTCAAAGAGTCTGTGGGCAGTAAAAGCCACAACGCATCCTTTTCTGCAGTCCAGGTACTCAAGCCGGTTGCGTTCGATTCCTTGGGCGGCGCGGGACATAAAATTCTTGACGACGGCTCAATCCTACTTCAGGATGATCCTCCCGATGTGGACACCTATTCGGTGACGGTCGAGCTAGAGCCCGAACCGATCGTCGGCTTTCTTCTCGAAACGCTGACGGATCCCTCATTACCTGGCACTGGACCTGGTCGTGGGGACGCGGTTCGCCCCAATTTTGTCCTCAATAGCTTTGAAGTGCGTCTGGCCGACAACTCGGACGCCTCCACGTCACAATCGATCGCATTGACGGACGCGCGAGCAGACTTTTCTCAGAAGAACTATGACGTTGCCAACGCTATCGATAATGATCCTAAGTCGGCTTGGGCGATCGGGACGCAGTTCCAGCGTCCACATTGGGCTGCCTTTCGAATGTCCGAACCAAACGAATTAAAGGGAGCGAAACGCTTGAATTTCCGATTGGTTCAGAACTTTGGTAATGCCCGCACGATCGGCCGATTTCGCTTGTCCGCATTGGTCGGTGATTACGAAAACTCCTTACCGGTCGAACAGAAAGAATCTCCGGCGATCGTCAAGCTTCGCAAGCGCCTCGAAAGTCTCGAAAAGGAACGAGAAAAAAAAGTCGTGGCCAAGTCGTTGGTGATGCGCGAGGTCAAGGAGCCGAGAACGTCGACCCTGTTCGCTCGCGGCGATTTCCGTAACCCAACCGAAATAGTTGAGCCCTCGACGCCCGAAGTGCTGCATCCATTTCAAGAAAAGGGAGACCGCAATCGATTGGCTTTGGCTCGTTGGCTGGTTTCTAAGGACAATCCACTCGTTGGACGCGTTGTTGTCAATCGCCTTTGGTCCGAGATCTTTGGAGTTGGACTGGTGGCGACACCAGAGGACTTTGGACTCAAAGGGGATACGCCGTCCCATTCGGAATTGCTCGATTGGTTGGCAGTTGATTTCATGGAGAATGGTTGGTCGCAAAAGCATTTGATTCGGCAGATTTTGACCAGCAAGACCTATCGACAGTCGTCTCGCATTTCAGCAGAAGCTCGCCAGCATGATCCTCAGAACCGTTTGCTGGCTCGGGGCCCTCGGTTTCGACTTGCCGCCGAATCGATTCGTGACAACGCACTTGCGATTTCGGGCAAACTGAGTCTCAAGCAGTTTGGACCATCGATCCGACCGCCTCAACCGGACGGACTTTGGAAAAAAGTAGGAGGGCAACAATACGACTACGAAGTAAGCCCCGGTGAAGATAAGGTTCGTCGCGGAGTGTACGTCGTGCTCAAACGCATGTCCCCATATCCAAGCTTTATCAACTTCGACGCTACCGCCAGACTTGCATGCCGAGTCAATCGCGGTCGATCCAATACTCCCCTTCAAGCCTTGAACCTATTGAATGACCCGGTGTATGTGGAAGCAGCAAAGGGCTTAGCGGAACGCGTGCTTCAGGAAAAACCTGGGGCGAGATTGGAACAACAACTAGAACATGCGTTTCGTATTGCGGTCGCTCGGTCACCGAACCAACGCGAACGCGATACCCTGAAACATTGTTACGAGAACGAGTTTGCGGCAGCGTTGACCAACGGATCTCTTCCAGCTCAATCGGCAGCCTGGTTTGCCGTCGCATCGGCCCTCATGAATCTCGACGAAACGATAACCAAGGAATAGACCCATGGCAACTCTATCGAACATTCAGGACCGCCGTGGGTTCTTCCGCAACTCTGGATTTAGTCTCGGCGCCGCAGCCCTTGGTTCCCTCTTGAATCAGTCGACTGTCCCCGCGGCCAATCCAACCCATTCGAGACAAGGGAGTTCGACTGCTCGGGCAAAAAGTGTTATCTATCTGCACATGATCGGCGCGCCATCGCAGTTGGATCTCTTCGATCCGAAGCCTGCGCTCGTCCAACATGACAACGAAGTATGTCCAGAGAGTTTTCTGTCCGGTCGCCGGTTTGCATTTATCGGAGGGGAGATGCGTTTAGCCGGATCGAGGCAAAAATTCTCACAGCACGGTCAAAGCGGTCATTCCATATCGGGTATGTTACCCTATCTTTCCAAAGTGGCCGACGAATTGTGTTTGGTTCATTCACTGCACACCGAAGAGATCAATCATGCACCCGCTCAGATTTTTCTGCATACTGGTTTTGGTCGAGGTGGACGGCCTAGTTTCGGCTCGTGGGTTACGTATGGTCTAGGGTCTGAATGCGAAGACTTGCCCGCCTACGTGGTATTGCAAAGTGGAACGGCCGGAGGGGCTGGCTCCAGCATGTATTCAAGTGGCTTTTTGCCGAGTGTTCATCAAGGGATTCCGTTTCGCTCTGAGGGAGAAAGCGTTCTGTATCTTTCCAACCCAGAAGGCCACTCATCGGACAGTCGGAGACGCGTATTGGATACGGTTGCCTCGCTCAACGAGGTCCGTTTGGCGGATGTCGGTGATCCTGAGATTGCGACCCGCATCAGTCAGTACGAAATGGCGTATCGAATGCAATCGAGTGTCCCCGAACTCATGGACCTCAAGGACGAAACGGCTGAGACATTGGAGTTGTATGGTGCCAAGCCAGGCAAGGGCTCGTTCGCAAACAACTGCCTGCTTGCCAGGCGACTTGTGGAACGCGGAGTTCGAATGGTCGAACTTTACGACAGCGATTGGGATCACCACAACAATCTGGATAGCCGGTTAGCGAGCAAGTGCAAGGATATAGACCAAGCCGCCGCCGCATTGATCACGGACTTAAAACGCCGCAACATGCTGGACGATACTTTGGTGATCTGGGGAAGTGAATTTGGTCGCACACCGTTGGCACAAGGTGTCGATGGAAACGGCAACAAGACAACAGGCGGTCGCGATCATCACAAAGATGCGTTTACGTTTTGGCTGGCCGGAGGTGGAATACGCGGCGGTGTGTCGTATGGCAAAACCGATGAATTTGGTTTTAGCGTTACCGAGCAACCTGTCCACGTGCATGACTTGAACGCAACCGTGCTGCATCTCCTAGGTCTTGATCATGAACGGCTGACATTCAAATACCAGGGACGAGAATTTCGCCTCACCGATATAGGCGGTCATGTCATGACCGACTTACTAAGCGTCTAACCCCAATGCCGTTCGATTATTTGTTTAACAGTCAGCCGAAGGCGTACTCAATAACACTAACGTACGCCTACGGCTTACGGTTAAACGAAACTTTCGCGAGATTGGGCTTTGTTAAACGATCACCATCCTCCGCCAAACGCGCCGACGCATGCTAAGAAGAGCATAATCACTGCCGCAACGGCCAAGACGACTGAGATCAATACGGTAACCAATAGGGATACGACAAAAGTAAGAAAAAGGCTGGCTGGACGAGGACTCCCTTTGGCCCCTCGCGGAACGATTCCTCGAAAAAAGGTGACGGCATAAGCTGGCCCCAGGAATATTGCAAACGGGATGAGCAGCCCTCGATCTTCGACGGCCAAGCCGACGGCAATGAGCAGTGTCAACAGCACGCAGATCGCTAGAAGTGCACCGAAAACCATATCCGAAGTGGTCATGGGTGAATGTGGCGTCTCCTCCGTCACAAGGTTGCTCGAGACCGCGAACGGGTTGGGTGTTGACTTGTTTTCGTAACAGAGCCAGCACTTCCCCTCGGTGGTTTGTGACAATGCTCCACAGTGAACACAAGTTTGCGTTGCCAATACAGGGGGGACACTCATGGTTGTACCTCCGTCTTCATTTGGTGCGTCCGTTCTAGAAACGCATCAGCCATCCTTCGCGGCGTTCGCACGATCTGGCCGAGGACGATTCCAGTGGAAGCCAACGAACACAATGTGATCGCCTGCGTCAGAACTGGGGTGTCGTGATTTGGGTCAAACCAATGTGCATCGCCTGAGCCAACCAAGAGCATGTAGCAAGTCATGGCTCCGAGCGTTGCAAACCATATGAGACCTATTCGGAATCGAAGCGAAGCGACGGCCAGTACCAAGAACATCGCCATGACCAACGGACTGCTCGGGCCGCGACTTAGCCAAGCCAACACGGTGACTAAACCGAGATCGATGCCCGTGGTAACATATTTGAGCAAAGGAGGCATGAATCCTCCTCGCAACGCCATCAAAACCGACATCGAAAGAAACAGCCACGCAATCGCAGCGAAAGTGACTTGACGATGAAAGGTTCGATCCGCCTCACCAACCGATGCCAGCGATATGTAATGGGTGAGTTGGATGGAATAAAACACAACGACCAAGATCGATCGTAGAACTGCGGACCGAACCTCCCCTTCAAATTCCTGCCAGCGGCTGGCGATATGCCAGGATGTCGATTTTTTGGAACTCATATGGTTTCAATCCATCACTTCCATCACTTGCGGAGCAAAAGGCGACAACTGCATGTAGCACGCCCAGAGTGTTGGGCGTGGGAATTGTGGCAATTGATTCTACTTCGACTGTCCCAAGTCCAGGGTTTAGGCCCCAGCCAGCTTGACTGGTTGGTGAATAAGTTTTGCAATTAAGAAGGTTACCCGAAAGAATCCTCGCATTTTCCGCATCCTGCCGCCTTCGGCGGCAGGATGCGGAAAATGGAAGAGCAGCGAGGATTCAATTTTAACGTCAAAACTCCTTCACCCATGGCACAAGGCCATGGGGGTCGAACTCGGTACAGTCGAACTACCAATTCGCTACGCACTCGGTTGACTGTCTCGGACCCAAAGCAGGATAAGAACAGCCACCAGAGCTACAGAAACCAACTGATAGATTGTTAAGTTTAACAAAATTGGCGATTCAGGTCGAAGCCACTCCGACAGGAACCTATAAAATAAATAAGCGATCAGGTAAGCCTTGAGCTGGTTGCCAACCAACCACCGTTTGCGATCCATGATAGCCAAAATGATCGCTGCCAGGATATGAAAAACAACTTCGTACAATTGGGTTGGGTGGCGGAGGATGCCTGCCTCATCTTGGGCCAGCGGAAAAGAAACTCCCCACGGCACAGTCGTCACCCGCCCATAGCAACATCCCGCCACAAAGCATCCAACTCGTCCTATTGCAACCGCCACAGCCACGGGCAGAGCAAACGTATCCCCCGTTCGCGTCCGAATATTTGCAATCCACTTTACAAGCTCCACGGCGGCGTAACCGCCCGCGATCCCACCCAGGATGGTTTTGCCATCGGCGAACCAGACCGTGCCATCGAAGAAAGCACCCCAGCCACGATCGCCCAAAAACGGAATTTTCGAACCGATCATCGAACCGACAAAGGCCGAGACGCCAATGAGAATCCGTTGCCAATGCGTTAGGTCCAATCGCTTTTGTCGGCCATGCGCCAGCCGCATGGCTACGGCAATCGAGAAGAACAAAACACATGCATAAGCAACTCGCCACGACACTGTCATCCGATTTCACCTAGCTGACAGTAAACAATCTGAGTCGGTAGTGCGAGGCTCCTGCAGAGCTTACGCCGCCATGGTTCGGCAGGAGCCTCACCCTCACCCTCCCTAGTTCCCTCACGCTCTTGCTCATCGATGGTCTTCTTATTGGAGCAAAGGAGGGAGTGGCACATGGCCGTTTCGGTACAAAACATTGTAGGCACAAAAGGGAATGATATGCCCAGACGGCAAAATATGATGGGTGCAACACTTCATCACCCGTCGAACGTCGAAATTGTATGCGTCGAGAAACGACGTGATAGTGATACGAAAAAGCTGCTCGCCTCCAATCTGCTTTTGCAAGGCTTGCTCAAAGAATCGCTCCTCAGCAGTTTGCGATTCGGTACTTAAGGTCGAATGAGAGCAGGAATTTTCCGATTCTCGAAGTATCGAAAGTTGGCTGGCGTTCATGCTTGGTTCCATTGCAACGGGAGCCTCGCAACACCCGGCTGGACCACAACAATTGTTGCGAGCGAGATACTGCTGAACCAACCGCTTGCCTTCGTCGCGAGTGAACGACAAGCCATTGGCCAACAAGTCCAAGTTCAGCTTGGCATCCATGAATCGCGTCAACGGCACGAGCTCCCCCTCATTTCGAAACGCAAGGGACAGCACATGGCAATTGGGATGGGCGCAGGGGAGCGGAAAGAAATCTTCGTCGCAATACAATCCATCGGATTGTTGGCACAGCAATTCGATGCAATCCGGGGTCGTAATGCGTTGTTCCAATTCGTCGGGCAAGAAGTGTCGCCCACTGTAGGTTGCCGGTTGGAGGCTGAGTCCGGTAACCCAAGGCCGTGCCTTGGCTACGTTCAGCAAATCTCCCAACTCCTGTTCGTTGACTCCAGCTTGCAAGGCACAAACCAAAGTAACGTGCAGACCGGCCTTGCCAATATTATCTAGGGCTTTAAATTTGATATCCGCCAGCGGTTCGCCGCGTAAGGCCTGGTGGACTTGGTCCGAAACTCCGTCCATTTGCAGATAGATTTCAAGGCGATCTTTGTGGATCGCGAGTCGCTCGACAAACGCAATATCTTTGGCAAAGCGAATGCCGTTGGTGTTGATCATGATGTAATCGATAGGCTGCGACAGGGCGTATTCGAGGATCTCCTCAAGCTGAGGGTGCGTTGTCGGTTCTCCTCCCGAGATTTGCAAGACATCGGCTTTGCCTTCGGCTCGGACCAAGGCATCGATGGCTGCAATGGATTGTTGCACGGACTTGTGTTTGAGTCCCGGTCGACTGTCGGCGTAGCACAAGGGGCAGGACAAATTGCAATTGTCGGTGATCTCCAGAACGGCGACGCAGGTATGTTGCTCGTGTTCGGTGCACAGTCCGCAATCCAGCGGGCATCCTCGTGACGCTTCAACAAACGTTTTCTTGGGTAACTTGGGAGGCAAAGCGTAATCGTAGCGATCGTACCAACGTCGATCACTGCAAACGAAATCCTCTCGCAGTCCGTGTGTCGGACAGCGTTTTCGGAAATAGACCCGTTTGCCGCGAGCAATAATCTTGGCTGGCACGACGCTTAAGCACTCCGGGCAGAGACTTTGCGTCGTACCGAGAAAGGTGTAGTTTCTAGAATCGAGCGCAGTCAGCATCGCGTTGAAAGTGTCGAAAAGGGATAAATTAACAACAGATACAATGAGTCAATATAGCAAGAATGAACTATCCAGCGATAATCGTGGCGACTCTCTTCACATTACGGGCGGCGACTGAGACTGAATTCCCGGTGGAAGCGTCGGGGCGTTGCGGGCATGTGCATTTCTCGGATCGAAAGGGCCAACCATCGTTTTCCGCCGGCCAACGAAGATCGCTGCAACCAACAACGAAAGGCCAATCGCACGAACGCAGCTGCTACCGATTCCAACAGTAGTCATCCATCCTAGATTGCGGTACTGAATCAAATAAGCCTGAAGAACCATTGCCGCAAATGTCGTTATGACGAGAACTGCAATCCCCAGCAATGTTAGAATCGAGGGAAGCAAAGCGCGACGCATGAAGACTAACGAAAGTACGAATGCGACCATGTACACAAGCAGTTCTGGTACTTGGTAGCCGAGCCACATAATCATGTTCTGCAGTATCGAATTATTCATCAACCACTTCTCCTCGCCATAGAAACCGAAATGGATTGCATTCGAGGACGACAAAGTCACGCAATTGAATCCATCTGCTTTATAACAGCTTTTTGAAATAGTTGCTCAAGAGCAACCAAGGATTGACAGGACGGCAAGGCAACTCTCAACTCTCAACTCTCAAGTATCCGAGTGACTAAGGTTGAACGGCAACTACCCGAAAGCCAATGTGGTCGTAGCGTCGCTCAGGCTCAAACCGCTGCCGAAATGCCGATCGATTGGGCCAGCCATCGTCAGTCCAAGTGCCTCCGCGACGCACTCGAGAGAAGTCGCCGGTCCGATTCTTCGTTGCCGTCGTTTTTGCGTTGTATAAGTCGGGATCGCGGCCACTAGTCAGCTTCGCATGGAACCAATCCCGGCACCACTCACATGTGTTTCCGTGCATATCATGCAGTCCCCACGGGTTAGCGGGGAAGCTTCCTACCTTCGCCGCATGACCAAGTGACGGTCCATTCTCTGCCCCGTTGTACGGATTTCCTTTGAAATTCGCTTGTTTGCTACTGATCTTGTCGCCAAACGAGGTGGCTGTCGTCGTCCCAGCTCGACAGGCGTATTCCCACTGAGCTTCTGTCGGCAGGCGGACATCCCAATCGAATGGGAGGTCTCCAGAACGATGGCCGAGTTCGGTGAGTCTCCGGCAGTATTCTACCGCTTCGGCGAAATTAACATTTCCAACGGGGAGGTCATCATCCTCAGGCAACTCAGAGGTGAATTCGCCCGGCAGGTTACCGACGACTCGTTTCCATTGACCTTGCGTTGTTTCGTACTTCCCGGTCCAGAATCCTTTGCTCAGCGTGACCTCGACCTGATCCTCGCCGGGCCGCCGCTCGAGTTCGCTCGCAGGACTACCCATAATGAATTTACCCGACGGACACCAGCAGAATTGGATGCCGAAGACATCGCGTTCATTCCCCGCCGACGGGCCGTCGAATGCGGACCGAACAACCGTCTTGGTCGGCTCCTCGACAGCCGAAATTGGCTCGGAGCGTTGACAACCAAGAAAAGCCAACGAGAGCAGTACGATTAAGCGAACCCGTAACGTGAAGTGGGGATTTGCGTTTGGAAAGTTGGTGCGAATATCCATTGACGAATTCGATTCGCGGGTTGGCGCTGTCATCGCACAGAAAATTTGAGGGGCGTACCTGCTTATCTGACGTTATGTTGTCGTTGCCTCAAATGCAATGGTCTTTCGGACTTATCAGACCGGAAATAAGATCTTCTCCTTGAGCGGTCACAACCGTCATAGCTAAGATCGCCCGAGTATGAAGAACCCGCCGACTCTCCCAAGGAAATTCGAAATGAAAAAGATGAGCGTCCTGATGGTTGGGACTGGTGAGTACACGACGGGTTATGTACCTGACGCTGTAGCTGCATCCGATAAGCGAGCAGGTGTGATCGGTACGACCCTGTTCGACCTGCGACGTCGTGGGCTTGTCGATCGTTTGCTCATGGCCGGTACGAACGGTACTAAGTTTCCAGCCATACGCTCCCATCTGCAAAAGGCGGTCGCTCAAACTTATCGCGACATGGACGTGGAATTCGAGAGTTTTCCAGGCGACGACGTCGTTAGCGATCCGAAAGCCTATTGGAATGCCCTCCAGCAGGTTCAGACTGGTGATGCGGTTATCGTATTCACCCCGGACGATTCCCATTTTGAGATCGCTCTCGCTGCTATCCAACGCGGGTGCCATGTCTTGGTGGCTAAGCCGATGGTAAAAACCCTCAGCCAACACCTCGAACTTATCGCTGCCGCAGAAAACAGCCATGTTCTGGTTGCAATGGAGGTTCACAAGCGTTGGGATCCTATTTACGTAGATGCTCGAGACCGCATTCGCAACTTGGGCGATTTCAGTTTCTTTCAATCGTACATGAGTCAACCCAAATCGCAGTTGGCGACGTTTCAAGCGTGGGCAGGGAAGTCGAGCGACATCAGCTACTATCTGAATTCGCACCACATCGATTTTAATGTTTGGGCAATTGGACATCGAGCAAGACCGACCGTCGTCCGCGGCTCGGCCGCAACTGGCGTGGCTTATTCGTACGGAATCCGTACTGAAGACACAATTACCTTGACGGTCGATTGGGTCAACGATGCTAGCGGCAATCGGGCAACTGCCATCTACACTTCGTCATGGATCGCACCGCGGTCGGATGTGCATTCTCAACAACGGTTTCATTGGATGGCACACGGTGGAGAAATCTCTGTCGATCAAGCTCATCGTGGCTATACCACATCTACCGATGCAGCCGGTTTCAGTTCCCCGAATCCGCTGTTCATGAAGTACACACCGGACGCGGATGGTTTCTTCTCCGGTCAGAGTGGATATGGCTATCGCAGTATCGAAGCTTTTATTCAAGCGGCTGATTCGGTGCGGTGTGGACAAGCAGAGCCGCACGACTTCCATGGCAAACTGGCTACGGCGAGGGACACCTTGCTGGTGACCGCAATTCTAGAGGCGGGACGACGCAGTTTGGATGCGGATGGACGAGCTGTGAGGATCGATTATGCATCCGGCGGCGAGGTTTCAGGGCTAGCACTTAGCGAGCACATTTGACTACGGTTTGCAATTGTTGAAAGCTCCTACACCGCGAGCAAATGCAGCGATGTCAATGCGAGTCGCGCCGGCCTTTCGCAATGTGCGGGCAGCTTCGTGGGCGGTGGCTCCGCTGGTCACAATATCGTCTACGATCAAAAACTTTGCTCCCTTGATCGCATCGATTGACTTGCAGCCAAAGGAGTCGACTAAGCCCGTACGCCGTTCGACTATGGTCTTGGTCCCCTGTTTGTCTGTCCACCTCGTTCGGACAAGCCAATGCCGTCGCACGGGAATCTCTAGCATCCGTGAAATGTTTTCCGCAAGAACTTCCGCTTGGTTGTAACGGACCGTTATTCTTCGAAACCAATGCTGAGGAATTGGGACAATAAAGTCATAGATTTTCGAATCGAAGGGTGCATGCGTTTGAAGCCATCGACCGACTCTCTTGCCTAGCTCGTTTGCCAGCGATTCGCAATTCTGTTGTTTGATCTTTCTGGCTGCTCGGGCTGCAATCCCCGCGTAAGCGGTATAGCAGTAAGCATGTCGAAATGCCCATTTGCGTCGCTCACAGTAAAAACATGTTGAGGAAGCCTCAACCAGAGTGCCGTGGGCGGCTGGCAAGGGGGCACTGCACCGCAAACAACCCGATTCGGTCGGCCTAATTTGGGTTTGGCACTTCGAACACAACGATTCTTGCTCGCAATCCACGATGAGTTTGGAGCATAGCAAGCACATACGTGGGTACACAAGATCCACAAAGGGTCGGTACCATCGATTCGGAAGCTTGAACTGGATAGGCCGTAACGGGATCAAAACGAGACGCTCCTTCTCTTCTTATTTCTTGGTCAACACGGCTTTCTTACGACCGGGAAACAGTTCCGTGCAGATACTGCAGACCTTTCCGTCGCAACCTCGTGCGGTGCAGTGTTCGCGACCGTAAAAGATGATTTGAAGATGCAACTTATTCCAAGTCGATTCATCGAATAGTTTCTTTAGGTCGGTTTCGGTTTGCACAACAGAGCGACCATTGGTAAGTCCCCAGCGTTGCGCCAGTCGGTGTATATGCGTGTCGACAGGAAAAGCGGGATGCCCGAACCCTTGGCTCATAACGACTGATGCGGTTTTATGCCCGACGCCCGGCAGTCGTTCCAATGCTTCGAAGGACTCTGGGACCTTGCCGCCGTGTTCAAGCACCAGCATCGAAGACAACCCTTTGATGGCTTTGGATTTTTGCGGGCTGAGGCCACACGGCTTGATGATTTCTCGAATGCTCTCAACGCTTTGAATGGACATATCCAAGGGATTGTTCGCTAGTTTCCATAGTGACGGGGTAACCCGATTGACCATTTTGTCGGTGCACTGGGCGCTTAAGAGCACCGACACCAACAGCGTGTATTTGTCCGTGTGATCCAATGGGATAGGTGTCTCAGGATAGAGACTATCCAGTCGAAATTGGACAATCTGAGCTCGCTGCGATTTCTTCATAATTATTTTTTTGTCTCCTTTCGCTCCTAGGCTGTGAATTTATTAGTGTCGCCTTTTGCTCCGCAAAAGTGTGCGTGGTTAACGTTACTTTTGAAA
>JAYTVM010000091.1:0-29804 GCA_043743995.1 Pirellula sp.
GCCTGATTTATCACTTCGACAACCGATCTTGGCGCAACTCTACGTGGACAAGTTACTGCAAGAGCACTCACGATTCCTGCCAGAGGTCCAGGAGACGATAGCGATCACTCTTATCCGAAATGGCCATTACGACAAGGCGCTGCAGCAGTGTCAAGGAATGCTTACCAATCCCAGCCTCCTAAGCTATGGCTTTGGACTTGCTTGCGAATCATTATGCCAAGCCAATTTAGGAGAATTGGCAGTAGCCCAATCATGCTTGGATACGCTAGGTCGATGGGAACGCCCGAAGGACAAGGACAGAAAACGCGCGATAGAGCTGCAAACATTGATTCTGGAAGCGACAATTGCAATTCACGAAAAGCAACGTTCCAACGCCTCTCGATACTAAAAGTTACGATACGCAGATAGGTTTGTGAATGGTGGACGATGTCCTCTCGACATAGGCCCGCTTCAATGCCGCTTTCCGTGCCGCCTAGGGTGCGATATGGTGATTTTCGCAAGCAACCTGCGGGGAGATCATAGCCTGTCTTGTCCAGTCCCTTTGTTTTCCCAGGGAATGTTTGTGCGATTTTGGGTTTGGAATACCGCTCGACGCGGGCTGACATTACGATTTGACTTGCTTCCGGACGCTCAAAACTCCGTTACCCCCATCCTCGAGAATCCACCATGGCCAAGAAAAAGAAATCTGCAACCAAACCGAAAACGAAATCGACGGGACGTATCGTTATGCGGACCGGCGAAGCGCTGGTCGAAGCCGAACCC
Source organism: Pirellula sp. (assembly GCA_043743995.1). GTDB lineage: Bacteria > Planctomycetota > Planctomycetia > Pirellulales > Pirellulaceae > JBKCUI01. Next base: position 763 of record JAYTVM010000091.1, read on the forward strand.
GCTTGGTCCGCTGCTGAGCCCGAAATCGTCATCGGTGAGCTCGACGGTCCAGTCGGTTATGCAATCGCTCAGTTGATTGGCAACCAAGTCAAAGGGCACACCAAGGTCTTTGCGATCCTCAACAGCGATTTCCAAGTGAAACCGGCAACTGTGATGGTCAGTAAAGTGACCGTCAATAGTTCGCTCTATACCAACATCTTGATGGGAACAGTACAAGCCGCCATCGCGCACGGCGTTCTGGATGCAGTTCGTGCAGGTCATATTCCAAAAAACAAGGCCAACGATCTTGGCATCATCGTCTCGGTCTGGCTCGACCCGTCCATCGTGGACGTGGAATACGATCCAGAATTGCTTTTCAAAACAAACCGCGAAGCGACGACCAAGGCCATTGCCAAAGCCATGAACAACGAGCCGTCCATCGACTGGTTGCTCAAGAACCAAGAAACAACACCGCACTTTTTCCATCAACTCGCTCTCGATGGCAAGCTAAAATCGTAGGACATGATGCCAGCCTGTCATCACACAATGTCCTGGGAGGGTGAGGGTTCTGGGAGGGTGAGGCTCCTGCCGAACCACTGAGGCGCCAGCTCGGCAGGAGCCTCACTCTCCCGGTTGTTTTTAAAACGATTTTGAAATCGCTTGCGGCTTCGGGGTCAACGATCGACGACACTTAGCCGGAGAATGAATTGAACTATTTACAAGCCGTTGCTGCTTACATTCTGTGGGGCGTCTTCCCTTTATATTGGAAGCTACTCCCCACCGTCAATTCCTTTGAGATCATTTGTCATCGTATCGTCTGGTCACTTCTGACTTTGCTGTTTTTAATCAGCTTGGGACGCCAATGGCCACACGTTCGATCGGTGATTCGAGATCGCAGGAGGCTTGCGCTCTGCTTGGTCGCGGCCCTCTTGATCAGCATCAATTGGTTGGTATTCATCTGGGCCGTTCAAAACAACTACGTAATTGAAACGAGCCTCGGCTACTTCATCAACCCGATGCTGAACGTTGTGCTTGGAGTCCTGTTTTTCCGCGAGAGACTTCATCCGGTTCAGTGGGTTGCGGTTTCGATTGCAAGCCTTGGAGTTGCGGTCATGACGCTACAGACTGGCAAGTTCCCCTTTATCGCAATTACCTTAGCCATTTCATTCGCGTTGTATGCTGCGGCTAAGAAAAAGACCACGATGCCAGCTGTGGCAGGTTTGGGTATGGAGACGGCTATCTTGACCCCGTTGACCTTGATCGCGCTAACCTATTTTTCCATCGTAAATTACGTAAGTGCTGACATCGAGCCTCGAACCGTGAAGACTTGGCTGCTTTTGATGTTGGGCGGCCCCATTACGACACTGCCGCTCGTACTTTTCGCGGCGGCGGCCAAGCAGGTGCCCATGGCCGCCATGGGCATGCTCCAGTACATTGCTCCCTCGCTACAATTCTTGTTCGGAATATTTCTGTTTGGAGAAGCAATTTCTCTCGGTCAGGCTTACGGTTTCGCACTAGTCTGGCTGGCGTTGATCCTCTTCAGCGGTTTTGTGATTGCATCCTCTCGATCGACAAACGCTCGGAAAATCAAATGAACCATTAACTCTAATCTGAAAATTGGTAAAACGAGCATGAGTACTGGATCGCTTTGGGAACGCATCTTTCGCAAAAAGAGCGTTGGGGAACTGCATCAAGAATCGTCCGATCGAGAGGCGGCTGGAACAGCACTTGTAAAGAGCCTCAACTTGCTCGACTTGACTTGCTTTGGCATCGCGGCCGTGGTCGGGGCGGGCATCTTTACTACATTGGGAAAGGCCGCAGCCGATGGCGGGCCTGCTGTCAGTGTTCTCTTTGTTTTGACTGCGGTCACATGCCTGTTCTCCGCGCTTTGCTACTCGGAGTTTGCCTCCAGAATTCCCGTCAGTGGCAGCGCTTACACTTACTCGTATGCCGTCTTCGGTGAATTGATCGCTTGGTTGATCGGTTGGAATCTGTTGATGGAGTACGCAATTGGGAACAGCACGATCGCTTTTTCTTGGTCTGACTATTTTTCTAACATACTCGAGGGTTTAAAGATACCGTTGCCAGGCTGGCTTAAGACTGATTATTACTCGTGTTCCGAGGCCGCCGTTCAAGCCGCGGATACGCTTCGCAAACTAGAAGTGGACGCGGGGCTTCTGGCCATTTGGGAAAACGCTCCTCGAATCGCGGGCTTGCGAATGATTGTGGACATGCCAGCCCTTATGATCAATCTGGTCATCACTTGTTTAGTCTACGTCGGAATTCAGGAGTCCAAGGTCGCGAGCAATGCGATGGTCTTTTTGAAGCTAAGCGTTGTGCTTGGCGTTATTGTGATCGGTTCGTTCTATGTCACGCCGTCCAATTGGATCCCGTTCGCACCGAATGGAGCCACCGGCGTTTTGCAAGGTATCGCGGCTGTCTTCTTTACCTACATCGGATTTGATGCGATCTCGACGACCGCCGAGGAGTGCAAGAACCCGAAACGCGATCTGCCGCTGGCGACATTGCTGACACTCGCAATTTGTACGGTGCTTTACGTCATTTTGGCTTTTGTTCTAACAGGCATGGTGAGTTATAAGGAGCTCGATGTGGATGATCCGCTCGCGATTGTCTTTACAAAGCACAATTTGAATTGGTTATCCGGGATCATCTCATTGAGTGCGGTAGTAGCCGTGGCGAGTGTCTTCCTCGTTTTCCAACTTGGCCAACCACGCATTTTCATGAGCATGGCTCGCGACGGCCTGCTCCCAAAACAATTCGCGAAAATCCACCCGAGGTTCAAAACACCTTCGTTTGCAACCATCGTAACAGGGTTCGCGGTCGCGATTCCAACGTTGTTCCTGAATTCGCAAATCGTGATGGATCTGTGCTCCATCGGAACACTCTTTGCTTTCGTATTGGTTTGTGGTGGAATTCTAGAACTCAATGCAATCGATCGGGCCGAAACCGATCGAAGCGGGAAACCAACGGACCGGTCTGGTTTTCGGGTTCCCTACATCAATGGCCAATTTATCGTACCTGCCTTGCTGATCTTGTATTCCGTGTTCATGAAGTCTATGCCTCTCAACCATGACCTCACTCGCGATTGGTCTTGGGAGAAGTTCCCGTACTTTGTTTTTTATGGGGTATTCTTTGGCCTTTCGATGTTTACTTGGCTGCGCCGCTGGTCACTCATTCCGGTTTTGGGAGTGATTACCAATCTTTATTTGATAGCAGGTATTGGGCACCTCAACTGGCTGCGATTCGGCGTCTGGTGTTTGGTCGGCCTAGTCGTCTATTTTTTTTACGGATACAGCCACAGCCGTTTGGCTCATCGATGATGGACCTGTCCAAATGCGATTGCTAATCGATGGTTACAATTTGATGTTCGAGAGCACCTCGGTCGAGCGTGGGCTGGATGGCAAAAATGCATTGCGGGCCGCACGCGGACGAATGTTGCACTTGCTGGTCGATCTCATTGAGGAGTCGATGCGGGACCGGACCATGATCGTGTTCGATGCAAAAAAGGCTCCACCCGGTCTGCCCGACAAATACGAATACCATGGCATCCAAATCGTCTTTGCTCGCGATTGGGATTCGGCGGACGAATTGATTCAGTCGGAGATACGACGGCATTCTGCCCCCAGAACTTTGACGGTCGTTTCCTCCGACCACGCCATCCATCGCAAGGCGTTGGCGCGCGGAGCGACCGTAATCGATAGCGACGTATGGCTCGATCGTGAACTAGAAAATCGAGCACGCAGAGCCAGGCAAGGAGCAAATAGCCCCGAAGCAATCGAAAACCATGAGTCCGAGTCGAAAAACCGGGTGTTAAGCGAGGAAGAAAGGCAAAAGTGGCTGAAGGAATTCGGCGGTTGAATGAGAAGTCAACCGCCGGACGAGCTCCAGGATTTCTTACTAACCGTCTGGATTATCAAGAACCGATTGGAGTCGAGCAGCGAGAGATGGCGCAAACCTAGGCAGCCAGCTTTCATTGACCAGTCCTACAGCTAGGAAGTCCTGCAAATGTACTTGGTCTTTCAAGCGAAACGAATTCAGCTTCATGCGAACGAGGTCCTCAAGTTCAACGATGCGCATGTTTTCTAACATGCGCACGGAATCGATGGAGGGGGTGGGTGACTCATAGGTTGCCCTCACTTTTTCACCTGCCCATAGCACGTGCACTCCCTCACTGGGCAAACCATCGGGCCCGTCCAAAAAGAGTGTCACATTGCCTGCTTCTTCCTGAACAAAACCCTCTGTAGCCATCGCATCGACCGCCATCGAAAAATCCTCGCGACGCAACAGGATATCGACATCGCGGGTATTGCGAACGGCCCCGGGATCAACCGTAGACACCCAAGCCGCAACTGCGTTTCCTCCAATGATCGCGTACGGCACATTGGCCAGTGCAAGACATCGGCTGGTTCTTTCCAATCGCTCACGAACCTTGAGTACGGCATTCATCATTCTGTCCAATAAATCGTGTTGATGAAGAGCAACCGCAGCGTCTAATTCTTCCGAAGAAATACCGCGAACGTTAGGGGAAACCATGGCGACTCATTCCACTTCGAATATCGGTCGGGACAATCGTCCGCTCAGAAACTGAGGAGTTGGGATTGACACAAGTGTATTCTAGCTGGGATCGGATTGGAAGGCTGCCATCCTGTTGCCGATCCCCGTGTTTTTCAAGGCTAGCTACGTGTGCTATGGAAAAGTGGAGATTGACTTTACTTTGCACACAAACGATTATGATGTGTTATTCAGCCGACGCAAAGTGTAGCTCGGCACTCCGTGCCGAGATAAACGGCACGGAGTGCCGTTCTACATTGGTTGTACCCACCTACTTCCGAGGATTTCATTCGTGCGATATCGCTTCTTTTTCCTCCTCCTCATTATTTGCATTATGATAGGGTTGCTCCCAGTATGGAACTCGAATGCATCCGCCGAAGAAAAAATCGATTTCAATCGCGATGTCCGTCCAATTCTGTCCGACAAGTGCCTCGCGTGCCACGGGGCCGATGCCAAACATGTCGAAGCGGGCCTACGTTTAGACCAATTCGACATTGCGACTGCTAAGCTTGAAAGCGGCGATCGCGCCATCGTTCCAGGCAACCCCGACGCCAGCGAACTGATTCGGCGTATCCAATTGGCAAACGAAGATGATCTTCGAATGCCGCCCGTTCGTTCCCATAAAAACCTATCGGCCGCTGAAAAAAAAACCCTGCAGAGCTGGATCGCCCAAGGAGCAGTGTACAAAAAGCACTGGGCCTTTGACGCTCCAGTCAGGCCCAACCTGCCAGTCTCGGAACGGAAGTGGGGCGTCAACGAGATCGATGCATTCGTGCTTGCCAAACTCACTTCGGAGGGACTATCGCCTTCGCAAGAAGCACCCCGCGAAACGCTCATTCGCCGTGCTTCCCTCGATCTGACTGGCCTGCCCCCGACGCTTGCGGAAGTCGAGTCGTTTGTGAACGATCCAAGGCCGACGAACAAAGCTTTCGAAAAAGTCATCGACGGTTTGCTGGAATCCCCTCGCTATGCGGAACGCATGACCATGTGGTGGCTAGACGGCTCTCGCTACGCTGATAGCAACGGCTTTCAATCGGACGACCAACGCTACATGCATGGCTGGCGAGATTGGGTGCTCAACGCCTTTCGCGACAACATGCCGTTCGATCAGTTCACCATCGAGCAATTGGCCGGTGACTTGCTCCCGGACGCGACGCTCGATCAAAAGATCGCGACGGGCTTCAATCGCAACAACCGACAAAATAGTGAGGGGGGATTGATCGCAGAGGAATGGCGCATCGAAGGGGTCATCGATCGTGTCGAAGCCACGTCGGCCGTGTGGATGGCGTTAACGATCGGCTGCGCTCGTTGCCATGACCACAAGTACGACCCCATCTCACAAAAGGAAATGTACCAGTTCTTTTCTTTTTTCAACAATGTCCCAGAAACCGGCGTTGCCTCGGCAGGAAATACTGCGCCGCTGGTTCGAATTCCACGTCCACAAGACGACGCTAAAGCTTCAGAACTCGAGGCAGCCATCGCTGTTGCGGAGAAAGCAAACCAAGAAGCGGAGGCCATGCTGATTCCAGCGGCAGAGGCTTGGGCAAAAGAATTCGGACCCAAATTGCTCGAGCGAGGGAACGCTTGGCGTGTTCTCGAGGGTGGACTGTCCAGTAGCGGTGGTTCAAAATTGACGAGGCAAGCGGACGGCACGATTAAGGTAGGCGGCAAGTCACCTGCTATGGATGTGTACTCCATCGCCATCGCCACCTCGCAACCAAAAACAATTTCCGCCATCCAGTTAGAAGCCATTCCGCATTCGACCAACGCGGCCAATGGCTTTGGTCGAAAAGGGAACGGCAACATCGTCTTGAGTGAACTGGAGGCTGAGCTATCCGACTCGTCTACGCCCAAAAACACATCGGTATTGAAATTCGCGAAAGCGTTTGCCGATTATTCGCAAGCGGATTGGAACATCTCTGCGGCTATCGACGGCAACCCATCCACCGGTTGGGCGCTCGATGGGTTAGATCCCGCCAAGCAAATCGCGAGGCACGCCGTGTTTGTCTTCATGGACCCTGTGAAGCTTGAGGCTGGTCATACGTTGACGATTCGATTGAAACAGGAAGCGCTCGTCAACCACAACCTAGGCTTGTTCCGTTTGTCTTCCACGGACGAACCCAACGTGAGTGAATCGGTAACTGGTCCGTTGCCAGAATCACTTGTGGCCGCTCTGTCCGTAACGGCGGTGTCACGATCTGAGGTGCAAAAGAAAGCCATCATCGACCACTTCCGGACGCTGGCTGAGAGCCCCACGAACAAGACCGCAGGCAAGTTAGATGCTGCAAAAAAGGCTAAGGCGGATTACGAAAAAAATATGCCAACGGTCATGGTCATGCAGGAGACGCCACAACCTCGCGATTGCTTTGTGCTGGTGCGTGGCCAATACGACAAGCCTGGCGAAAAGGTGACCGCTGCTCTGCCATCGGCCTTGCCGCCATTGCCGGCAGGTGCCCCCAACAATCGGCTGGGTGTCGCCAAATGGCTAGTCGATCCCTCGCATCCGCTTACCGCTCGAGTCCAAGTCAATCGATACTGGGAGTTGTTCTTCGGTGTTGGCATCGTCAAGTCGAGCGAGAACTTCGGGATGCAGTCACAATATCCAAGCCACCCGGATCTGCTCGATTGGCTGGCGACGGAATACATCCGGCTTGGTTGGGATACCAAAGCCATCCTCAAAACAATCCTGATGAGCGCGACCTATCGTCAATCGTCCGTAGTTTCTAACGAATCAATTGCTCGTGACCCCGAGAATCGTTTGCTCGGTCGCGGTCCAAGATTCCGGTTGCAAGCGGAATTGGTTCGCGACAACGCATTGGCCATCAGCGGGTTATTGGTAGAAAAATTAGGCGGCCCTCCCGTTCGACCTTATCAACCCGACGGGATTTGGGACGAAATGAATGTCTACGGCAATCTGCGAAACTACAAACACGACAAAGACACAGGACTCTATCGCCGAAGCATGTACACGATTTGGAAGCGGACCAGCGCGCCGCCGAACATGCTGATCTTTGACATGCCTGGCCGCGAACTGTGCGTTGTTCGTCGCTCTCGAACTAACACACCTTTGCAAGCCTTGTCGCTGCTCAACGAAGTCACTTATGTCGAAGCGTCGCGTGCCCTGGCCGAGCGCATGCTGACGGAGGGTGGTGACACGCCATCGGAACGTATTCGATTCGCTTTTCAATTGGCGACGGCGCGGGCACCAACGGACCGTGAACTGAAAACGCTACAAACCGGCATGGAACGAAGGCTCGTTAGCTTCCACGCCGATCCCGAATCCGCCCAAAAGTTGTTAAGGGTCGGTGAAAAAAAGCCTCTAACGACTCTCAATCCGACTGAGCTTGCCGCATACACCATGACGGCCAGCGTGATTTTGAATTTAGACGAAACGGTTACCAAGGAATAGCATGAACCAACAAACTCGAATGCTGCGTCTTCAGGACGCGCTGAATCGCCGCTCGTTCCTGTCCAACACCGCTGGCGGCCTTGGGCTCGCAGCCTTGGCCGGGCTTGGAGCGGGCAATGCAATGGGCGACTTAGCCACTCGCGCGGCGGGAGGGCTTGTCGACCTGCCGCACATGGCGGCCAAGGCCAAGCGTGTGATCTATTTGTTCCAGTCCGGTGCTCCCTCGCAAATGGAGTTGTTTGACTACAAGCCGACACTAGAAAAGTATCGCGGCCAAAATTTGCCTGACAGCATTCGCAACGGTCAACGGTTGACTGGTATGTCGTCCGGCCAAGCGAACTTTCCAGTCGCTCCGTCCATCTTCAAGTTTACAAAGAAGGGCAAATGCGGTGCCGACTGGAGCGAGTTGATGCCACACACTGGCGAAATGGTCGACGAGTTTGCCATCATCCGCACCATGTACACCGAAGCCATCAACCATGACCCAGCCATTACCTTCTTCCAAACCGGCAACCAATTGCCTGGCCGACCAAGCATTGGATCATGGCTGGCCTATGGCCTTGGTAGCGAGAATCAAGACTTGCCCGCGTACGTTGTTTTGACGAGCAAGGGGACGGGACGCACAGACGACCAACCGCTTTACGATCGACTTTGGGGTAGTGGTTTTTTGCCAACCCAATACCAGGGAGTAAAGTTCCGTAACGCAGGCGATCCAGTCCTTTATCTGTCGAACCCGCCTGGCGTGGACCGCGATCTTCGTCGCTCGATGCTCGACGAAGTCCGCGACCTGAACGAACAAAAACTAGCACAAGCTGGCGATCCAGAAATCGCAACTCGCATTGCGCAGTACGAAATGGCATTTCGGATGCAAACCAGCGTGCCGGAATTGGCTAATCTCAAAAGTGAGCCTCAGCACGTGCTCGATCTTTATGGCCCTGAAGTAAACATGCCTGGCAAATACGCAGCCAATTGCTTGCTAGCCAGGCGATTGGCGGAACGTGGGGTTCGGTTCATCCAGTTGTTTCATATGGGATGGGACCATCACGGAAACTTGCCCAACGCCCTGCGAGGCCAATGCAAGGATACGGATCAACCGACGGCGGCGCTGATCCAGGACTTAAAACAGCACGGACTCCTAGACGACACGCTCATCGTATGGGGCGGTGAGTTTGGCCGTACGGTCTACACGCAAGGGGCATTGACAGAAAACTATGGTCGAGACCACCACCCTCGATGCTTTAGCCTGTTCTTGGCAGGGGGTGGCATCAAACCGGGGGTCACGCACGGCGAAACGGACGACTACTGCTACAACATTGTTAAGGACGGAGTGCATGTTCGCGATTTGCATGCGACCATCTTGCACCAACTGGGAGTCGACCACGAACGATTCACTTATCCATTCAACGGTTTGGATGCAAAGCTGACCGGCGTGGAATCCGCTCGAGTTGTGTCGGAGATCTTGGCGTAATGATGCTCCGCATCTTATTCCAAACGGCCTGCCTGCTGTTTGCGCTTGGTCTGGTGCCCACCCTGAGCGCTCAAAATACCGCTTTGACATCAGACGACAGCCAAAAGAATCCTGCCGACCTTGTTTTCTTCGAAGAGCACATACGACCGCTCCTCGAAAACCGTTGCTACAAATGCCATAGCGCCAAAGCCACCGAACTGCACGCCAACTTATACTTGGATAGCCGACCTGGTTGGCAAAAAGGGGGCGACAGCGGTCCCGCCATTGTGTCTGGAAAACCTCTTGAAAGTTTGTTGATACAAGTCATCGGTTATTCGGAAAGTGCAACCACGCAAATGCCGCCCGAAGGCAAACTGCCCATAAGCGAGATTGCCCTTTTTACGAAGTGGATCGAAATGGGAGCGCCCGACCCACGCGGTCAGGCGGCCCAGCACGCCAAACAACGCACCATCGATCTCGAATCGGAACGCAATCATTGGGCTTACCAACCACTATTAAGAGTACAGCCTCCCGAGCCGTTGGCGGGCAGCGATCCGAATTGGCTTCAATCCCCCATCGATCGCTTTTTACTAGCTCGACTTCAGGAGCGTTCCATTGCACCCAACAGACCGGCAGACAAAATCAAACGGATGCGACGGGCCTATTTTGATTTGATTGGACTGCCACCGACACCTGCAGAAGTGGATGCATATCTAAACGATTCCGATCCGTTGGCTTTTGAAAAGGTGCTTGATCGATTGCTCGCGAGCCCGCATTATGGCGAGCGATGGGGGCGGCACTGGCTCGATATCGCTCGTTTCGCTGAAAGCCATGGCTTCGAACAAGATTACGACCGACCCAATGCATTCCACTATCGCGATTTTGTCATTCGTGCCCTCAACGATGATATGCCCTACGACCAATTTCTCAAGTGGCAATTGGCTGGCGATGAGCTATCGCCGTACGACCCGGAAGCCCTCGCGGCCACCGGTTTTTTGGCAGCCGGTGTGCATGCAACCCAAATCACCGCCAACCAAGCGGAAAAGGAACGCTACGATGAATTGGACGACATGGCGAGAACGGTTGGGACGACGATGCTTGGATTGACCGTCGGTTGTGCACGTTGCCACGACCACAAATTCGATCCCATTCCCAATGCAGACTACTATGGGATGGTGAGTGCTTTCACCACTACAGTGCGAAGCGATTACGATGTTCCAACGGATCCGGACGGTGACAAGACTCGCCAATCCAAATACGAAGCCGAACACGCTCCGTTGGTCGCACAGCTAGAAGCGTTTGACCGTAAAGAACTGAGTCCGCGGTTCGATGCTTGGCGAAAAAACCACGTTGAATTAGCCAGTTCCAATTGGCTTATCCTAGAACCGACTGCCGCAACCTCCTCTGGCGGTGCTACTCTTACGAAGCAGAGTGACGGTTCGTTCCTCGCCTCGGGTAAGAACCCCAAATTCGACACCTACAAGTTTACCGCAGGAACGGAACAACGGAATATCACGGCCATACGCATCGAAGCCTTAGCCGACGCATCGATGGTCAAAAATGGACCAGGTCGCGCACCCAATGGCAACTTTGATATGACACACCTGCGCGTGGTTGCCCGACCGGCCAACGGGAGCGGCTCACCCGTGGATGTTATTCTCAAGAATCCACAGGCCACCTTCGAACAAGGGGCTCATTTGAGCGTGGCCATGGCCATCGACGACAATCGCAAAAGTGGCTGGGCGGTCGATCCTCAGTTTGGAAAGGACCAAGCGGCCGTTTTTGAAACCAGCGTGAACATCGGGTTCGACGGTGGAACGGAATTGGAGTTCCACTTAGAGTTCCAGGGGAATGACCAGCACAATTTCGGACGAACAAGGCTCAGTATCTCAACCGCTCCCAGGCCCGCCCGTGTTGAAATTGGGGGTGATTTGGTCACGGTTCAAGAAACGTTGGCCGCGATGGGTACCAAGCCCATTGCCGAAGCAACGGACGTACAACGCAAATTACTTCTCGATTGGTACAAGCCACGGGACGAGGTTCGAAAAGACCTATCCGAAGCCGTGGATAAGCATGCGGCGACAAAACCGAAACCGACGCTGGTAAAGATGCTCATTTGCAGTGAAGGGGTGCCTGCTGTTCGACTTCATACGCAAGGCCCAGATTTCTACGAAAAGACGTTCATCCTCAAACGAGGGGACCCGAATCAAAAATCGACGGAAGCGGAACAGCGATTCTTAACCGTGTTGATGAAACATCCAGATGGACCGAAGCATTGGATTGTTCCGCCTCCAGCAGGCGCGACCACGAGCTTTCGCCGCGCCGCCATGGCCAATTGGATTACCGATATCGAGTATGGAGCGGGTGCACTCGCCGCCAGAGTCATCGTCAATCGACTGTGGCAACATCACTTCGGTCGAGGGCTGGTTGCTACGCCGAGTGACTTTGGAACGCAAGGCGCGCGACCAACTCATCCAGAGCTGCTAGACTACCTCGCAACCGAATTGATCCGCAGCGGCTGGAAACTCAAGAGTATTCACAAGCAAATGATGCTGTCGGCAGCTTACGGGCAATCCTCCACGGGGGACGCAGCCCGAATGCTTGCGGACCACGACGACACACTGCTTTGGCGTTACTCGCCTCGACGAATGGAGGCTGAGATCCTACGCGATTCGCTCTTGTTCGTAAGTGGCAAACTAGACCCGAAGCAGTTCGGGGCTGGAACGCTTGACATGAAAATGAACCGCCGGAGCATTTACTTTTTCGTGAAACGGAGTCAATTGATTCCGATGCTAAGTCTGTTTGATTCCCCCGACACCTTGCAAGATCTGGCGCAGCGAAGCAACACGACCATTGCCCCGCAGGCACTGCTCATGATGAATAGCCCAATCGTCCGGAGCTATGCAGAAGGGCTGGCCTGCAAGGCCACAGGACAAGCAGACAGCACCGTCGATGCGCAAGTGCGAGGTGTCTATCGCGAGTGTTTCTCGCGCGGGCCGTCGGTCGAGGAAGTTGCCATAGCCCGTGAATTTATTGGTCAACAGCAGGTCGACTATGCCGCGAGCGGCAATGCCAATGCCGCTCAGCTAGCGCTGGTCGACTGGTGTCAAGCAATGTTAAGTTTGAACGAGTTCGTTTTTGTAGATTGATCGTTTAGCCGTTAGCCGTAGGCGTACGTTCATAGGTTCGAGTACGCCTTCGGCTGACTGTTAAACAAATAATGGAACGGTAATGCGTTTAACCTAACGCTGAAGTATACAATGTCTTTCGACTCCAATATTCATCCCACGCTTAATGCCCGACGCGACTTCTTGCGCCGTACCGGCAGCGGCTTTGGCTTACTCGGCTTAGCATCTTTGCTCGATGAAGCTGGCCTACTGACCCCATGCTTATGTGCAAGTCCCAATGACATCCTCATCGATCGTTCGCTTGCCCCGCTTGCTCCACGCCCTTCGCATTTCCCCGCCAAGGCCAAGAGTGTCATTTGGCTCTTCATGAATGGAGGTCAAAGCCAAGTCGACACTTGGGACTACAAACCGGAGCTTGAAAAGAGGGACGGAAAGACGCTCGAAGGGTTCGACAACAAAACCGGTTTTTTCGTCGATGCGGTGGGTGGCCTAATGAAGTCACCGTTTAAGTTTCAGCAGCATGGTCAGAGTGGAACATGGGTCAGCGAGATCTTCCCGGCATTGTCAAAGCACGTCGATGACATGGCCTTCATCCACAGTTGTTTTACGGAGACGAACAACCATGCACCGGCCTTGTTTCAGATGAACACAGGCATGAGTCGCATGGGGTTTCCGGGCGTTGGCTCGTGGGTAACCTATGGTTTGGGGAGCGAAAGTCAGAATTTGCCTGGGTACGTAGTCATGTGCGATACCAAAGGGCGAGGGCTGCCCAAGGGGCACGCAACCAATTGGGGAGCAGGTTTTTTGCCAGGCGTATACCAAGGGACATTTCTGGCGGCGCAGGGAGATCCGATTGCGAACCTATCGCGACTACCCCACATGTCGACCGGCGAACAACGTCGGCAACTGGATCTCATCGCCAGGCTCAACAAGCAACATCAAGAACAAAGCCCAGCCGAAGCGGAATTGGCCGCACGTATCGAGAGCTTTGAGCTCGCTTATCGCATGCAAACCGCGGCACCGGAAGCCTTCGATATCGAGAGCGAATCGGAGCAGGTGAAAAAACTTTACGGACTCGACAACGACAAGTGTGCGCATTTCGGCAAACAAGCGTTGATGGCTCGTCGTTTGGTGGAGCGCGGCACTCGGTTTGTGCAGATTTTTTCGGGTGGAATGGACAACCAGCTATCGTGGGACGGCCACGTGGACATTGACGGCAACCACCGTCAGTTCGCTGGCGAGACGGACATACCGATTGCGGGTCTTCTCTCCGATTTAAAGCAGCGTGGCTTGCTCGAAAGCACGCTGGTGATCTGCGCGGGTGAGTTCGGACGATTACCGGTGGCGCAAAAGGGCGCGAAGCCTGGCCGGGATCACAATCCGAACGCCTTTACCGCTTGGTTTGCAGGTGGCGGTGTCAAGGGTGGAACGCACTATGGCGAGACGGATGAAATCGGCAACAAGGCGAGTGTGAATCGAGTGAGCATCAACGACTTGCATGCCACGATCCTGGCGCTCTTGGGTATGGATCACACCAAGCTCACCTACTTGTTCAACGGCCGCAATTTCCGGTTAACGGACGTAGCAGGCGAAGTGGTCCAAGGAATCATAGCGTAGCCGATGCGATCCACCATGCTGACACTCCTGATTGTCACAACAGTCGTTCCATTATCATTCGCCTTGGTCAAGGTATCAATCGCAACAATCACTTGCCATCCTGCGAAAATGGCTGCTTCTTAGTCTTCCAGAGTGGTTCCAGCAACCATGGTGAAGGCTACGGCTTGGGCTGGTAAAGTTGGCGGAGCGACGTAGGCCGGTACGCTCCGCGACCGGCGGTCAGTGTAGTTGGATTAGCACATGCCATATCCATTCGAGGAACATCGAACCAGGGTTTGCTGCAGAAGCTTAGTTAAACTACTCTTCAGTCCTCTCCTGCCCTCCATGGACTCCGCTAACGGAGTTCCGGCTTTGTTCGCCCACGTCGTCGGTACTACGAAATCATCTGACTTCTCAGAAACGACCATATCGGCTGTACCGCCATGAGCGTTTTCCGACCGTTCCCAACAACCCGAAGGCTGGTGGGAAATCTCTGGGATCTCCCTGTTCTCGCGATTGAAGTTTCTACGCATGCTCAGGTTCTTCGACTCCGCCGAGTCATTCCATCGCATGCTAGTAACGCAATGGAACGTTTTGCCTTCCCGCAACACAGACAGTGTCGGCACTAGGTATAGTGATTTCGGAGTTCAATAGCTTGCCTGCATATACCTCTGCTCTGGCTATTCATTCCCAACTCCAATCCGGTTTATCCCGACGCTTTCCTGCGTCCCCTTTTCCCGGTCCCTTGTCATACTGGGGGCAGTCGTGCGATCGACAAAGGATTCTTGCCAATGAGTGTTGCGACCTATCTAGAGTTATTGGACTGGACCGCGCGCGAGTTGCGAGGGGACAAACGTGGTGCGACGCCGGAGAGCGCGGCGCCGATCTTTGAGCGTCTGGGTATTGATGCGGACGTTTGGTGTGAGCTGACGAGGGACTTTGCGAGTTGTTCGCTACGGTGGCGGGCAAGCCGAAAGCGATCGAGTCAACTCGCAGTCGAAACCGCCATCAGCATTACAAGAGACGCAATCGAGCGAAAGAGTTGCTAACGAGTTAGGTTAACGGCACCAGCTCAAAACCACTCATCTGTCCTTTTGACTACGACCAAGTGTCGCTTCAAATTCGTCGGCCCAACGCATCCAGAAACGCATCCGCTTTTGGTCCCTCGGGAGTTTGTGAACGTAAATTCTTGCTGGCAGTCAATTTGCAATTACAGATCAACTTGGGGACGGAGGCCTGAACCCTTTTCATTCTCCAGTCTTGCCAATGGTGCCACCCATTCTTTATTCTTGGTCGTTTCGCTCCTTTGCGTTCCTTTTCTAACTTTCCCTGTTATCGGAGCGTTGGAACCAAGAATTTTCCCAATTCGTGAAATGATGAAATACATTTGGTTTATATTGAATTGAACAAGTCCAACCAAGTTAGAGGTAACCTGCCGATGAATCGAGCGTGACATGAATCCTACCTACCCTCATCCGATTTCCCTAGATAGAATGGTGCGCGCTGTGGAAAAAGTCAGACTGAGATTGCTTCGCGCTGTGAACGTGCTTGAATCGGCCCAGATCCCCTATGCAATCGTTGGAGGCAACGCAGTCGCTGCGTGGGTGTCTCGAATCGATGAGGCTGCCGTCAGAAATACTCAGGATGTCGACATATTGGTCCAGCGAATCGACATGAACCGGCTCAAAGTTGCATTTGAGAACGCAGGTTTTGTTTACGGTCAGTCGCTCGGCGTTGAATTCTTTTTGGACGAGCCCAACGGCAAAATTCGAGATGCGGTCCACTTGTTGATGGCCGGCGAGAAAGTCAAAGTCGAGTACGCATCTGCAGCGCCAAACATCAGTGAGTCCGAGCGTGGCCTGGAATTTCAAGTCATCGCATTGCGAGCATTGGTAGAGATGAAATTAAATTCGTATCGGCGAAAGGACCAAACTCATTTGCTTGACATGATTGAAGTTGGATTGATCGATGGGGATTGGCCCAAAAGGTTTACGCCGGTGCTTGCAGAGAGATTGCAGTTATTGCTGGACGATCCAAACGGATAGGTCTGGGTTTCGTAGTCGGCGTTTTTTCTACGATGGGCATGCGAGATGATCCGGTAGGACAAGGAGTGTTGTAACTCAAATTGCGGGCGCTATTGAATTACTACAACTCAAAAAAGTTCCGGCTGAGTCCAAACGGGAGCGTTGTCCTCGGTATTGGCTTCCGTGTCGCCCTGAGGACTTGGCATGGATCGGTCGGTCGGCATCAAAGAGACAAAGTACGTTTTCTGAATCGAATCGTACTGCATGTCGATTTCGCCGCGGGCTTCCGACGATTGTAGAACCTTCAGGAATGCGTCTTCGCTTTGGTTGTCCCGCAGCAAACTTGGACGAATTTGCCTTAGCCTTTCTCGCAATACGTCCCAACGCATCGGGGCGTGGCTGATTTCCTTCATCAACGATACGAGTTCTGCTTCCTGGACGGCCACATCTGGCGTTCTCATTATATTACTTCCGACATCGAATGTTGCAGCCTCCGTTTTGGCAGGGCCCGGAAGACTATTCGATGATTGAGCAAGATAGATTCTATTTCTCGATCCGTTCGTCAGTTCGATGCGAAGGAAGCCGTTAGTCACCAAGTAAGCTACCAACGGTTGCAATGCCTTGAATCCATAGTCTTTCCAATCGAGCCCTGGTTTCGACCTTTTCAATTGCGAACCGAGGCCAGCCAAATCGAGTGGTCGTTCCACCCCGTGGCTTTGCCAAGCGTCAAGCATGAGTTCTTGAATCTGCCTCACTTGCTCGGACGTCGGTGACTGTATCTTGGGTTGGGCGCGCGAAGGAATAGGATTGCTGCTTGCCTTGCCACAAGCTTTGGAGAGGTAGACATCGCCATTGATAAACTCGTCACAATGGGTCCGCATATAAGTGTGCAAGTCTCGGGTTCTGGCGACGACGATCGTGTGTTTATTATATTCTCGCAAGCGACTTAACAAAGGTAGAAAATCCGCGTCGGCGGAAGCGATGACGAATGTGCTGATATGGGGCTTGGTAAATACGAGCTCCATGGCGTCGACTACCAACCGAATGTCTGCGCTGTTCTTGCCTCTTGACGCGCAGGGCAACTCAATCATCTCAATTTGATTCGCCAAAAGAAATTGCCGATAGCCGGAAAGTCTTACCCAATCCGCATAGGCCCGCTTGACCGCCAGCGCTCCGCGTTGTGAGAAGTCCGCAAGGAGTCGCTTCAATCCGTCTGGGGGACACGGGAAGTTTTCGTAGTCGATTAGTATGGCGAACTTTTGCATTCTCGCATCGTATCGCATCCAAGCATTTCGACTAGCCTTTTTGGAACCACGCGAACTCCGGCGTCACCTTCTCGCCGAGCGCCACCGACTGGTTCCAAGGCTCTGCCTTGGAACCCGCTGAAAGATCGCTCATCGAATTTACAAATATCCTACGCGATTCCCTCCAACGTAGCGGTTCTGCTAGCTTTTCAGGAACGAGCCGACGATCGAATCCTTGCTCATAAGGCTGGCGATTGGCGAGAAGTGTCCTATTTGTCGATTCGCTGAAACTGCCTAACCTTCGTCCAGAACTTGTCGTTCATGTCGGGGCAAAAACCGGACAACATCTCTCTCATTCTTTCCACCTTGGTTTTGACAACTGCGTCCTTGGTCGCCCGCTCCTCGACGTATGCCGAATGGATGATTAGGTGCGCAAACAGTTCCGCTTTGTCTTCCTCGACCCCGGTCGTCGAATAGTGGTTAAGAAATCCCGGAAATTTGTCCGTGAGGATAGAGGTAGTCTGAACGTCCTGGGCTTTTCGACCTCCATCTCCATATTTGAACCCCGATGTGTTGAGGGGCTCCCAGAGTTTGTCGGTGTAAAGATTTCCATCGTCTCCGTAATCGATGATGTGAAAAAATTCGTGGTGAAGAACTGCCCGCTGATATGACTTGTTGTATCCACCACGTTCAACATCGAGGTAGAGCGTGTCGTGTTCGAAATCCGGAATGGCTGTCCTCGCTTGTCCGTCGAAGGCAAGTTCCTTGCACAGCACAACTCGCTTGAGCTTCGCCTTTTTGATTATGTCAGTCGGATAAAGTTGAAACTCACTGACAAACAAATCCGTGTAAGGCGACAACGCTTTGTTTCCGACTCCCCCGCCGTCAATTCTCCCGTGGGCGGTCCGAACAGGAAATCGCGCGTTGGCCACCACGATCTCGATCTCGTAAGCCTTAGCAATCGCCACAAGCGCCGCATTGGGCTCGGCAATCACATCGTCTTGGAGCGGGCAATTCCTTGAGCAAACAGCGTTGCAAGCAGAAGAATCATAGTACTTGCAGTGCAACCGTTTTCCATCCGTTCGTGCCATGCTTTCGCCAGACATCTGCCCTGTCTTGCCCCTTGCTTGAAGACGCACCTCAACTTGTCGCCTGCCCTGTTTGGACCAGAACCAATTTTTTCCAGACTCACGCCGGGAGGTGACCATTTGGCAGTCAGTGGCAAGTCGTCAATGGCTGCGAAAACGCGTTCAGACTCGGTTTGGATCGGTTCTAGATTTTGGTGTCGTATCGACATCGACTAGAGACCTGTGCTGTCAGCGGACATAGGCATCGTTGGGGGCTGGCCAGATTTCATTGGACCGAGTCGTTTCGCATTTCGCAGATCCTTCGCCAGGTCACGCAATTCGTCGACAATATCCAAACGACGTAGGATGGCTTCTGGAGACATATCACAACTAACGCCTCGCGATTGTGCTTTCGATTGCTGAAACGGGTGCTCGGATGAATTGTGAATCATTGGTTGTCCATTCGACGCAAAGCGTCAATATCATCTGATAGTCACAAAAATCAACGCCAACCGCAGAGAGATTGCAGTTATTGCTGGACGATCCGAACAGAAAGGTCTGGGCTTCGTTGTCAGCTTTTGTGCATCTGTTTACGATGTCAATCGCCAGTTCGGCCGCACTGGATGATTGACAGATGACATTCGAGCGAAACTCTTGCAAAAACTTCTTTCGAAGATGAAGCCCCCTAAAAAAGACAGCCCAATGAAAACATCTGCCAAACCATCGCTATTGGCTTACCGCGAAGTAGAGTGGACCGATGAAATTGATCAAGCCATTGGGATGGAGTCGGATTCGATCATAGGACTGAGGTTTGGAATCTCACCTCGATCCATAATGGTTCGACGAAGAAAACTGGGGCGAATCACCGAACGAACGCAAGCAAAGGATGTGGTCTGGACAAAGGAAATGGAAAAGCAGCTTGGAACCATGCCTGATACCGAGTTGGCAAAACTATTTGGTGTGTCTGCTTATTGGGTGCGCAAACGACGAAGCGAATTGTTCATCGATGCGCATGTGATTCCCGAAAACCCTAAGTCGGAGCGGAAGAAAGGCAAATTGGAACTTACTCCTGGAAGAATTGCCAGTCTAGGAAAGTCATCGGATGCGTTCCTTGCCAAACGCTGGGGAGTTGCGGCTTGCACTGTGACGCTCCACAGGCAGAAATTAGGAATCGAACCGTACACTAAAAATAATGACATCGAATGGACCAAAATGATGCTCGATCAATTGGGTGAAATCCCAGACGGGCGATTGGCCAGAGAATACGAGATGTCTGCACTCTCGGTCAAACTGAAACGCATCGAAAGGCGGATCTTGCCGTTTGGAAAAAGCGAAATGGACCCAGCTCCAGAGCTGCCCAAGGACGTGATAGACTTGATCGGCAAAGTCCCGGACAAGCAAATCTCCGACCAATTCAGAGTCTCTAGAGCAAGTATTCGCCTTTACCGCGCATTGCATGCCATACCGCTGGCTGAGTATGTTGTGCCAACAGCTCACAACTGGCAAGAAAACGAGACGGCAATGCTGGGGACTATTTCAGATGGTTCGATTGCGAGAAAACTCGGGATCCCTCTAGAGCAAGTATGCCATCGACGACGGTCCCTGGGTATTTCTCCGTTCGATCGAAAAGGAACCATTCGCTGGACAAAAGAAGTCGTTGCTCAATTGGGTCAGCACCCAGACCATGACTTGGCTCGACGATGGAAAATCCCACAAGCGAAGGTCACTTCCAAGCGTGAGTCGCTTGGCATTGCTCCTTGCTCCCACAATGAGCGGCAATGGACCAAGAGCGAATTGAAACAACTTGGTACGATTCACGACACTGAGTTGGCTGATCTACTCGGGGTCTCGCAAACACTCGTCGTTCGAAAGAGAACAGAACTAGGTATTCCACCTTTCAAGACGGCGGGACCATTCGATTGGAAGCCAGCAATGCTGAAACGGTTAGGAACCATTCCGGACGATCAGCTTGCCTTAGAGTTAGGCGTTTCGTATCAATTCGTTGGGCAGAAGCGACTCGAACTCGGAATTCTCGCCAAGCGTCGAAGCAGCTTAAAATGGACAGAAGAAATCGTGAGCAAGATGGGCAAAATATCAGATGCAGCAATCGCGAAAGAACTGGGCTGCACGGCCGGCCTGGTCCAATTGAAACGAACGGAGCTAGGCATAGCCCCGTTCCGTTAGCAACAACTGCATTCGCCGTAAGGCGTCGCCCACTCACCAATTACAAAGTGGTTCCCTCCAAGAATGGAGCGTTGGCGTTGAGATTCAGAATGTTCTGTGTTGTAACGCGAGCGATCTCGCTGAGGGCTTCGTGTGTTAGAAACGCTTGATGGGATGTGATCAAAACATTTGGAAACATGAGAAGTTGGGAAAGCTCGTCATCAAGCAGCACTTGTCCGCTAAGATCCTCGAAGAACACTCCTTCTTCTTCCTCGTAGACGTCCAACCCAACACCGCCGATGTGCCCTGATTTGAGGGCCGCTATGAGAGCGGTCGTATCCACAAGTTTGCCGCGACTCGTATTCAGGATGAACACCCCATGCTTGGTTTTCGCAAGCGTGCGAGCGTTGAGTAAATAGCGTGTCTCCGGCATCAAAGGAACATGCAGTGAAACGATGTCGCTTGACTCCAGCAACTGGTCAAGAGCAACATATCGAACCCCATTCATCTTGGCCCAATTGTCCGAGGGGATTGAGTCATAGGCGATGACTTCCGCACCAAAACCACGAAAGATTTGGGCTGCGATCTGCCCAATCTTCCCAGTGCCGATGATCCCAACCGTCTTGCCATGGATATCTGAGCCGACCAGTCCGCCCAGCGAAAAATTGAGCTCTCGAACACGGTTATAAGCCCGATGAATCTTGCGATTGAGTGTCAGCAACAAGCCGACAGTATGCTCGGCTACCGAATAGGGGGAATAGGCAGGAACACGAACCGCGATCAAGCCCAGCTCGCGTGCAGCGACAAGATCGACATTGTTGCAGCCCGCGCAGCGTAGTGCGATGAGCCTCACACCCTCTTTCGCTAAAACTTCCAGGCACTCTCGATTTGCCTCGTCATTGACAAAGATACAAATTGCTTGAGCACCTTTGGCGGCCGAGGCTGTTTCGGTGCTAAGTCGAAACTCGTGGAAACGCCATTGAACATGCTCCGCACCTTCGGCCTTTTCGAAATATTCTCGATCGTAGGACTTGGTGTTATAAAAAGCGACTTCAATCAAGTTTGAGGTCCTCATTCGAGTAGGAATAGATTTACCAGAGCGTCAACTCCAAGCCTTGCTGGCCGCGGCCTGATTATTCCTTTCCGGATTCAACGGCCGAGGTGGCAAGTTAGACTTTCTTAAGAACCCATTTTGGGCGGGGGAAGTGGCAAGTGTAGCCGTTTGGAATTCGCGCTAGGTAGTCCTGGTGCTCAGGTTCGGCTCCCCAGAAATCGCCCACCGGAGCAACTTCGGTAACCACTTTCCCGGGCCATAGTCCTGACGCATTTACGTCTGCAATAGTCTCAATGGCCGTTTGCTTCTGCGTTTCGTTTTCGTAATAAATTGCGGATCGATATGCCGTTCCGCGATCGTTGCCCTGGCGATTAGGAGTCGTTGGGTCGTGGATTTGAAAGAAGAATTCCAGAATTCGTCGATACGTGATCTTCTCTGGATCAAAGTGAATCTCAATTCCTTCGGCATGCGTACCATGATGTCGATATGTCGCGTTGGAGACATCTCCGCCTGTGTAGCCCACTCGTGTTGATTCTACACCTGGCAACTTTCGGATCAAATCTTGCATGCCCCAAAAGCAGCCCCCGGCCAATACCGCCCGTTCCGTCATCTGTTTTCTCCAGTTTCTAATTATGCTTGATTGAACGCTTTGAAGCATCAAGGACTTCAACAACCCGACGACATTATACGTGTCAGGGAACTGCAAACGCGAGCGGACGGTTGGGAGTTTTGATTGGTACTATAAAGTCACAGCCTCGGGGTGCTCTCGGGTCGCATAACGGGGTTGGATTCTCGTGGCTGAGCGAGGCCCGCGCTCAGGATTTGAATCCAACGAGCGAAGGGCCTCGCTCGTCCACAGTAGCCCACAACGCCAATCCATTGCCTTTTTTGCGATTATTTGCAACATTAGTATTCCGAAAACCCTGTTCCTCTTCGTTTCATGTGAGCAAGCTATGCAATTCTCCAAACGACAGTTAACCTTCGACCTTGACATCCTCCTCCGATTTGCCCTGATCTTTTGTCTAACTCGGATGGTTGGATGCTCCAAGGAAGAGTTGAACAAGATGGTCGAAAAGGTCCAAACCAAGACTTCGTCGGTCGTACAAGAAACGATCGCAAAGGTCGTGCCGATGGGGTCTGTTCAACTGTCGCTGGACGAAGGGATCGAACTCCCGATTTGTTCTGCACGCTTGCTCAACATGGGGGGAAGTCGGGCTAGCATTCTGCAAATCCGCTCTTACGGCGACGACGATCGAGATGCGGTAAAATCGGTTCTGTTTCAAGGAAAAACTTCGGCAGCATCGATTCAAGAGTTGGTTGGACAAACAGTCACCGGGCAACTGTTCGCGCAGAGCGACAAGGAGACGGGCCTATGGCAAAGTGATTCCGAAGGGCCTAGTTCTATTAAGATCCTGGCTCTACAGGACACAGAACTAGTGGGAGAATTCTTGCAATCCAAAATGGTGAGAGTGGACGGCAAGAGCGGTTATCCAAGCGGTTCGTTTCGGGCTGTCATCGTGAAGCCTTGAGGCGTTGTGTCAGCGTCCATATCCCATCCAAGTTTTAGACAGGAATATCATGTCCATCGCACGAATCAAGATTATTGCACTCTTCATTCTCGGTTTCGCTTGCTTATTGCGCAGTTCCAACGCAGCCGATCCGAGTACAACAGACCCAACTCCTCCGATTTCAATTCATGGTTTTATGGAGGAAGCAAAAAAACTGTTCGCAGAAGCAATCAAGGGGGATGAAGCCTGCACCAAACTGTATCAACAGATGACCAAGGGTGGGCCGAAAGCCGATTCGGTTGGTAAGCAAAGCATGCATGTTAAGAGTCTTCTGCGGCTTTCCGAGCGATTGACCGACTTGGGCGAACCCGCTGGTGCTGAGTTTCGCATGCGTTTTGAAATTCACGAAAAGGAACGGGTGGAAGCTTTTCATGCATTTGGTAGCACACCGCTGGCCCAGCAAATGCACATCAAAGCGATCGCAAGCCTACAAAAGAACTTGCCAAAACGCCTCAAAAAAATCGAGGAAGTCTTTGCGAAAGCCAAGCAGAATCCGTTGGAAGCACAAGCGATTCTTGACGCCGCGTACGACGAGTACGAATCGGTGGCAGGGATTCTATCCGCACCCCAACGTGGGCCCTTTAGCGAAATGATCGAAGCGACGAACAAAATGAGTCCCATCGCCAGCGCACGCCGCCGGCAAATGGTCCATGAAGCCATTACCGCAGCGTCGTCGGAAATGGGCAAGGAACTCGACCAATTCCATTCCGCATGTTCCGCTTCCCTCGCAGGACTTCAGACTGGCAAAGTGACATGGGATGGCAAGTCTCTGACCGGTCCAGAGTTTGTCAATGACATGATGCGAGCAGGTTTCGCCAACCAAGCCAGATTGCAGCGAATCATTGCCCTCCAACACATCAACCGAAAAGCTTCCAGCGATGATCTCTCGTTCGAATCCAATTCGGGCAAAGTGTCCTCCCATGGCATCGACCCAAGTTGGGGTGAGCAGCTCGCCAAACTCAAGGCAGGTTTGGGCGATACTGCTATCAAACTCATCGATCGTGACACACTTGGGCTCAGTGCGAACGACCTGATCATTAAATTGGGTGACTATGCCGCGACCCTTGGAAAATACTCGCATCGGGTGGCGGACGACGAATGGAACCGTGCCTTCGACGCTGCGATTCTCAAAGCCGCTACGCGAGTCCCCGAAGCAGAGAAAACAGTACGCAACTACCACGATGTGACCAAAGAGTTGCTCAAGTGGAAGGAGAGATTCGCAGGCAAGCAAGAGTCAATCTTAGCTGGAAATACGAAACCGCTTGGACGCGTCATTGAGGGAGCCACGCCTCGAACAGACACGCTTCCTGGTTACTTAAGAAGCGGTTTAAATGCGATTTCCTATCCCCTCATTTACAACTCGACGTTGGAGGCTCTGCCGGTCCTAGGAAAGAACCTTGGCAAAGATGCAACTGCAATCGTCGGTAGCGTCGTTCGATTAGATAGTGATTCACCTGTGTGGATTAGCAGGATGGATAACTATATTTATGCAAGGCTCGCTAGCGACTTTTACAAGCCGGAATATGCGAGCAAACTCAAATCCGAACTCATGATCGACGACTCGAAACCGCCGCTAAGTGTTCGAGCAGCGTCGGCCGTCTACACGGCAGAACGAGGAGACAACTTAATTGTGGGAGGTACCATCAATGAAGTCTTCGCCGAAGGCGCGTTGATGCGAATGGTCTCTATGAAGGAGAATGCTGCTCCCTTTTCGGGAATCGATGCACCCGTCTCGTTGGCGATTGACCAACCCACCAACCAAGCATCGCTTCGTGCCGCCGTTTCACCAAAATGGTTTCGGCACCGTTACTTTGCGGTTGGACCCTAGTTCAAGTAGCTGAGCGAGGCCCTCGCTCAGGTTCAAGTTCCGAACGCGCTAAGGCGAGGGGCAGACAGAAGTCTACTACGCCACTGTGTGGCACGCCCAAAGCGATCAGCGTAGGGACTGTGTGGCACGCCCAAAGCGATTAGCAATGGGCGTGGGAAGTGTAGCAAATGACTCAAGCGATTCACCACGCCCCTCGTACCTCAGAGAGGCGGTGATTTTATAGTACCAATCACGCTCCGCGTGATTTTCGCAGTTCAAAAACCTTTGGTTTCTGAGGCAACATTACGCGGAGCGTGATGGGTACTTTCTTCAGATTCGAAAAAATCACAGCCTCAGAGCGTGCCACACAGTTTATTGGTAGATTTCAAACTACCGCGACAATAGCCGCTATTGTCCGTGCACGTAGCCTCGGGGAGCCAGTTGCTTAACGCCGCTCTTGTCCTTCGACCAAAGGCCGGTTCGAGTCACAAAGGTGCCGATACGAGTCAAAGGTATTCCATCGATGTGAGTTGGCAGTTTGGACAGAACGTCTTCAGGCACCGCCAACAACAACTCAAAGTCTTCACCGTCTCCTAGTGCGTGTTCAAGAGGGCTCCGACCCGATTTCTGAGCACAACTCGTAGCATCGTCACTGATCGGAACTCGGTCCAACCACACCTCCGCACCGCATTTGCTTGCGACCGTCACGTTTAGCAAGTCAATTCCAAGTCCGTCGCTGATATCGGTCGCGGCAGAGACTACAGCGAGCCGCTTAAGTTCGGCCGCCAAAGCGAGTCTCGGTTCGAATGACAAGTGCTTGCCAAGGATACTGCCCCCCAGTTTTCCGGTGACAACGATTGCATCGCCGGGCCTTGCACCGCTTCGGAGCCAACCCCCGCCACCAACGACTTTTCCGATGGCCGTCATGTGAATGACCAGTGGGCCATTCCAAACGTTGGTATCCCCTCCGGAGATGGCCACTTGATATTTTTCTGCCAGTTCGTAGACTCCTTCGAACACTCCGGCAGCCACGTCCCCGGCGTTTTCCTTGGGCAAACACAGCGAAAGGAACACCGAAATCGGCGTAGCAGCCATGCTGGCTAAATCGCTTAAGTTCACGGCCATCAATTTTCTGCCTGCCGCCTGGGCTCCACATTCGGTTAGAATAAAGTGCGTTCCGTCGCAAAGTGAGTCGGTCGTGATTGCCAGATCGGATTGGGCAGAATCCAATGATTCAAAGCCAATCAGCGCGCAATCGTCTCCGATTCCCAACTTTACTTTGGGTAATCGGGCTGCTCTTTGTTTGGCCCATGCTATAAAACTGTGTTCCATCGGAGCTGTCAGTTAGTTCCTAGAAGTGAAAAAACGCGGTATGAAATCCAACGCAATTGAATCATCGAATCGATTGAGGACGCATTGTGTCCTAAGTAGCCGACTCAAAGCAAGCGGTCGGACTGCCTATTGTCGTATCCACAAGCTGGTTTTTGCCTTGGTCTTTGCGATTTCCACATCGGTTACCACTTGCTTTTTGTCCGCACAAGAAGACGAACCGAAACCCGCCATTCAACAAATCAGGTCTTGGATTTCGGATCTTGGTTCGAACGACTACGCCAAACGACAATTGGCAACCCTCAACCTGGGAACGCAACGGGCAGAAGCGATCCCGTTCGTAATCCAAGCGATCCAGGAGGCAACTGGCGAAAAAGCGGACCGTCTTTTTCAGTTCCTCTCGTCGGTTGCTTCTGACCCCTACAGTGATTCGGGGAAGCTCGCCTTCGATTCGTTGAACGAATTGGCGGCTTCTCGAACGACTGGAAAATCGATTCGGGCGGAGAAGATCCTGCAAGTCATCGGTGCCGACCAAAGAGACGCCGCCTTGGATTTGCTCGAAGCCTGCAAAGTACCGTTGCGGGAACGTGAGCTTCAAGTCATGAGCAGTAAGTTCTTTGTTAGGAATCCACTCGTCATCGACAGGAAATTCACAGGGGATGCCGCGGACCTAGCTTGCTTAAAATGGCTAACCGACGTCGAATTCGCCAGACTGGAGGGACCACAAATCGATCGCGAAGTATTGCAGCACGTAATCAGCCTGCCACACCTGAAGAAACTTCAACTCGTTGAAACACTGCTTTCGACAGAGGACTTAGTCGTGTTAAGGGAAGCGCCCGACTTGGACTTATTGGAATTCGTGTATTCACCCATCGGCGACGAATCCGTGGAGTTGCTGACTAGTTTGCCCGTTTGGGGTAATCTTTATCTGTTCGGTACTAAGTTGTCGCAAAGTGGCCAACAAGCGTTAAAATCCAGGCTCGATGGCATTGAGCTTTTTATGTCCCGTGGAGGTTTTTTGGGGGTGCAAGCACTCGGAAACTCGTCGATCATCAGTGCCGTCGTTCCTGGCGGCGCAGCTCAAATAGCTGGCCTTAGAAGCGGCGACAAGATGCTGTCAGTCAATGGTGTCACGATCCATCTGTTTGACGACTTGAGAAAACAACTTGCCAATTTCGCCGAGGGTGAAAACGTCGTCATCGAATTCGAGCGTATCGATAGATTCCAGCGTGAATTCCCTCAGGGACTTCCTCAGGGACTTCCTCAGGGATTCCCGCAGGGACTTCCTCAAAGATTCCCTCAACGTGATGGACTTCCAGGCGAACTACCCAAGCGAGAAATAATGCGGCTCGAAGTAACGCTTGGTAAGCGGGTGGAGAACAGCAGAGAACGGTGATCCAGAGAACGGTGATGCAGGACGAGATTCACGCTTGGAAGCAAAACGACCTAACACGACTGCGTCGTCTTGCGACAAAATGGTTTTCACAACATGGACGAACACTGCCCTGGAGGCAATCGTCTGATCCTTACGAGGTGTGGGTGAGTGAAATCATGTTGCAACAGACCCAGGTTGCAACTGTGATTCCCTATTACCTCCGCTTTCTCGAAACCTTTCCGGATGTAGTTTCGTTGGCGAATGCTCCTCTTGACGACGTCTATCGCCATTGGGCCGGGCTGGGCTATTACAGGCGTGCAAAGCAAATGCACCAAGCCGCCAAAGTCATCCAAGCGAAACATGAGGGCGACTTTCCTATCGATTTCAAAAGCGTTAGCGAGTTGCCGGGCATCGGTCGCTATACGGCGGGCGCAGTCCTTTCCTTTTCCCGGGACCAGCGACAGCCCATTGTGGAAGCCAACACACAACGACTCTACGCACGCTTGCTCCACCTCAAAGCCGAAACAACTTCCAAACAAGGGCAGTTGCAACTTTGGACGTTCGCTGATCTTGTCCTGCCAAGGCGCAACGGTAGCGGTGGACTCAATCAAGCGCTCATGGAAATCGGTTCGCAAATTTGCTTACCCAAGAATCCGCTTTGCTTGCTTTGTCCTCTGAACGAGCTGTGTCCGACTTATGCTTCCAACTCGCAGGCCACCATCCCGTTCCCCAAACCTCCGAAAGTCTTTACGGAGCTGCGTGAAGCGGCCTTGATCGTACGAGACAGCAAAGGGCGAATCCTCATGCGTCGTTGCGCTCCTGACGAACGTTGGGCAGGCCTTTGGGATTTTCCTCGATTCGACGTATCTCAGTGCAAACCCGCTTCCGAACTCGATCAACTTGCGACACAGTTTTGCGAACGATTTGGCAAGAAGGTATTGGTAGGCAAAATGGTTCATGAACTACGACATGCGGTGACGCGTTACCGCATTTCTCTCAAAAGTTACCAAGCGGAAATCCAGTCACCAAGCTTGGGAAAGTGGAAGCCAGAGATCGAAAAGATTTGGGCGGATCCTACCAAGCCCTCTGATCTTGCGCTCAGTTCTTCAGGCAAACGAGTCTGGGCGTGGCTCTCAGGCGAGGCGTAAATCTTTGTCGCCTTTTGCTTCGCAAAAGTGTGTAAGGCGAGCGGCAGACTGAAATCTACCTGCCTGTGATTCGAATGGGAGAGCGAGGCTCCTGCCGAGCTTGGCATGGGTTCGGCAGGAGCCTCTCCCTCC
>JAYTVM010000092.1:0-2367 GCA_043743995.1 Pirellula sp.
TTGGAGCGTCGGGTTCATAAGTGGAAAATTCAACATAACGTTGAGCAAGAAGTAGTCTTCCCGCAAGTTCATCGGCCCGGCGATGTGATGGCCTTTGACTTTGTTGACCTGAACTGCTTGAGTGTCACGCTCAAGGGTAAGCAGTTTGATCACAAACTGTTTCATGCGGTGCTAACCTACTCGAACTGGGAGCACCTTCATCTGTGCTATAGCGAGTCTTATGAAGCTTTGGCTACCGGACTTCAAGATGCCTTATATCGGGCTGGCGGGGTTCCCCGGCGAGTTCGTAGCGATAGTCTCTCAGCGGCGGTCAACAACTTGTCTAGCGACAAAGAGTTTGCCAAGCAATACCAGGACTTACTCAATCACTATGGCCTCAAAGGTCATCGCATCAACGTGCGTAAGCCTCAAGAAAATGGGGACGTCGAATCGGCCAACGGTCACATCAAGACGGCCATTGATCAAGCTTTACGACTGCGCGGCAATCGGGACTTCGAAGATGCCCAGGCGTACAGTGAATTTGTGCAGAGCCTGGTTGCTCCACGCAATGCAAAGCGTGTAGTCAAGCTACGTGAAGAAGTGGAGCAGTTCACTCCACTTCCTCAACAACGCTTAGCGACGTTCACCAGTTTGGACGTACACGTCAAGAGTGACTGTATCGTGAACATCAAACGCAATGTGTATTCAGTCAGCAGCAAGTATCGAGGCTTGCGTTTAGAAGTTCGCATTCACCAAGATACTGTTGAGCTATGGTATCAAGGCGCGCGTATGGAGGTCATGCCCAGGCTGTCTGGACGCGGCAAGGAGCTGATCAACTTTCGGCACATAATCGATTCTCTGATACGTAAGCCAGGCGCGTTTGCGAACTATCGCTTTCAGAGTCATCTTTATCCGACCACCCGCTTTCGCTTGGCCTATGACACTCTTGTGAAAAATACCTCGGAACTTTCGGCGACCAAGCAATACCTGAAAATCTTGCACGCTGCCAAGCACGAAGGCTTGGACACAGTGGACGAGATCTTACAGTCGCTGCTCACCAGCGGCGGTGAGATGACAGCCGCTGCCGTGTTGGCACAGATTGCCAGTGGGCAGCAGCTTCCCAGTCCGATGGATATGAATATCGCGCCACCGGATTTAAATGAGTTTGACGATCTACTCTTAGACAAGGATGCCTACGATGATCAAGAAGCCTACCAACACTCAAGCCACTTCGCGTCAAGTGACCGACTCGAAACTCGACTCGACGACTACGACCATGATCTCCGAAATGCCACAGCAACTGAAGGAGTTACGTCTACCGACGATTCGCCAGATGCACACTCAAGTGGCCGAACAAGCGGCGAGGGACCAGTGGTCGCACTTGCGGTATCTAGCCGAACTGACGGCCAAGGAGTGCGAATCTCGGAATCAGAATCGAGTGGCGCGATTGATGAGGAACTCGCATCTGCTAGAGGGCAAGACCTGGGAGCAATTCCAGTGGTCGCGGTTACCACTGCATGTGACCCAACAGTTCGAGATTCTGCGCAGCGGAGCGTTTCTGGACCGACAGGAGAACGTGTTGATCTTTGGCAATCCGGGCTCGGGGAAAACGATGTTGCTGGCTGCGTTGGGGGATCAACTTGTTCGCCGCGGACGGTCAGTGCTATTCACGACTTGTCAGATGCTGGTTCAGGAGCTGCTCAGAGCCAAACGCGATCTAAGAATGGAGCGATGGATCAAGAAACTGAGCAAGTTCGAAGCGTTAATAATCGACGACCTGG
Source organism: Pirellula sp. (assembly GCA_043743995.1). Taxonomy (GTDB): domain Bacteria; phylum Planctomycetota; class Planctomycetia; order Pirellulales; family Pirellulaceae; genus JBKCUI01. Next base: position 1,761 of record JAYTVM010000092.1, read on the forward strand.
GGTATGTGCAACAGAGTCGCGAGGAGATGGAAGTCCTGTTCACTCTGCTGTCAGAGCGTTACGAGCGAGGAAGCGTTCTCTTGAGCTCGAATCTACCGTTCAGCAAATGGGAACAGATCTTCAAAGACCCGATGACGACCGCTGCAGCCATCGACCGGCTGATACACCACTCCGTAATAGTCGAACTGAAGATCAAGAGCTTTCGACTGGACGAAGCAAAATCGAAATCAACTCAACCCTCACTTGGCTCGGAGCATACCAAACAGGCGATGTAGAATTCACACAAAACCAGGAATTTTTAATTGTCGCTAAAGAGTACTTCTAATTGTCGCCGAACAACTAGGCATCGGATCGCGTGATGAAAGTGCTAGCGCTGCCTGGAATCGAACGGCGATCAACGCCAGAAACACTTGAGACAAGTGTTTTACAATGGTCTGATGCAGGCGTTCCCCGGTACAAAATGAAAATACCGAACGCACCAAGTTTCGGCTGATTGGTATCCTGCTCTTATTCAGCGCGGCGGTGCTTGCGCTCGAATCGAAGTTCCCGATGATGGATGTTCGTTTTCTAATTGAGCGATCAGAGGTTTCATTTGGGGTAAAATCCA
>JAYTVM010000093.1:0-29672 GCA_043743995.1 Pirellula sp.
GTGGCGATAGATGTAGCTGTCAGTTGCCGTCCCGCTGGCATAAAGCCAACGGAAACGATTGCATTCGTAAGAGTTGCATGGTGGCGTTCAGCGGACCCCACGATTTGCGAACCATCTTGCAAGCGGCCGTTATCGATGAGACTTTCCAGCAGCGAGATCGAACAATCGAAGAGGTTGTTGGGAAAATCGATCCGAAGGAAGCTGACGGGGCCTCGGACGTCGAGGCACATTTGACGGATCTGGTTGTCGATGGTGACATTGCAGTTTCCACTCAGAATCTTCTCGTCGCTGTTGTTCTTGTTTCGGCATGTTCTGCAAAGAGATTTCAGGGCCTTTTGCTCGTCCTTTCGTCGTCCGGGGGTGCGCTGCTCCGCCGCGCCCCCGGCTACTCTCTGTAATCCCTATCGGGATAGAACCCAGGGGTATTCCTGTATTCCCTCATCCCAGTCCGATGACAATTTGATGGTCCATTTTGTCGTTTACCAGACACACGACGTGTTCGATCTGTTCGACACCGTCGATGGTTAGCGACTTGATTGTCGATCCGTCGCCGCCATTGTTGACTGTGATATGATAGAAAGTCTCTCGATAGCGATAGTGCATCTTGAACGAAGGCCAATGACGCGGCGGTTTGGGTTTGAAACGAAGTTTGTCCACATCCAACTGTAGACCTAACAGAGACTCGATGATGAGACGATACATCCAGCCTGCCGAACCTGTGTACCAAGTCCAGCCACCGCGACCGACATGGGGTTCCGCTCCATAGACATCGGCAGCTACCACGTAAGGTTCCACGCGATACTTGGCGATGGACTCGGCTGTGGATCCATGGTGAATGGGGTTGATGATCGAAAAAAGATTCCAAGCGAGTTCCGTTTCTCCCATCTCCGCAAACGCCATGACTGTCCAAATGGCTCCATGCGTATATTGTCCACCATTTTCACGAACTCCCGGCACATAGCCCTTAATATAACCTGGATTAAGATTCGATTTGTCAAATGGTGGATCGAGCAGCAATATCAGTTTATCCTCCTTTCGGACCAACCGACGATAAAGGCTATCCATCGCTATGGCCGAACGTTCCTGTGTTCCCGCCCCAGACAGCACAGACCAACTCTGCGAAATTGAATCGATTTGGCATTCGCTATTCTCGGCTGAGCCTAAGGGTGTTCCATCATCAAAATAGGCGCGACGATACCATTTCCCGTCCCAAGCAGACTGCTCAATGTTGCCTCGCAATCGTCCTGCCTCTATCTCAAGCCTATCTGCTGTCGGACCATCGTTTCGTTGCCTCGCCAAGATCGTAAACTGGCTCAACACGTCGTACAAGAAGAACGCAAGCCAAACACTCTCTCCCTTACCATGCTGACCGACCAGATTCATTCCGTCGTTCCAGTCTCCGCACCCCATTAGCGGCAAGCCATGCGTTCCAAATTGCATGGCTCGATCGATTGCCCGCAACCCATGTTCGTACACCGATCCGATATCTTCTGAAATTTGAGGTAACTCGTAGTTTGCTTCCTCATCTGCATGCAATGCTCTCGAACTCAAGAAAGGAATTTGCTCATCGAGCAAACCGGTGTCGCCCGTAATGCGAACGTACCGACAAACCGACAATGGCAACCACAACAGGTCGTCTGAGAAGTGAGTTCGAACGCCTCGTCCGACAGGCGGGTGCCACCAATGCTGCACATCCCCTTCGCGGAATTGTCTGGACGCAGCCCGCTGAATCTGCTCGCGAAACAAACTGGGCTCAGCGTGAATAAGTGCCATCGAATCCTGCAGTTGATCGCGAAAGCCATAGGCACCCCCCGATTGATAAAACCCAGACCTAGCCCACATGCGACAGGCAAGTGTTTGATAAATGAGCCACCCGTTGGCTAAGAAGTTAACAGCCGCATCCGGTGTTTCAACATGCACGGCCCCAAGCGTTTGGCTCCAATAGTGCCATACGTCCTCGAGCGCCTTGTAGCCATTATGGGTTCCACGTGTCTTTAGAATGAGTTGACGGGCTTCTTCCTCATTCTTGGCGGACCCAAGTGTGAACATGACGGTTCTTTCTTGATTGTCCTCAATGGTCAATTGCGTTTGTATGGCCGCACAAGGATCAAGGCCAGCACCAACTCGATTCGATAGTTTCGTTCTACGCAAAGCGGCCGGATTGGAAGGCGAACCGTTTCGGCCGACAAACTCCGTTCGATCGCAGGTAATCGTGCGGTTGGATTCACTGCAATCCACAAAAGCAAGTCGGTCACCGAATTCAGGACTATAGGGATTTCTGGCGAAAATCGCATTGGTGACAGGATCCACTTCGGTCGCCACGTGCATCAGTGATTTGCTCCGGACCTCGCCTAAAACCCATTCCCAATAGCCTGTGACAGAAAGGCTTCGTTGTCGCCCTGAGTTATTGGTGACTTTCAGTCTGACATACTTGATCGGATCATCTACAGAGACGTAAATGCACAACTCTGTCGTGATGCCATCTTCGGCATAGTCGAAAATGCTGTATCCGAAACCGTGTCGTGCGACGTAGGTTTTTCCTCCGCGAGCAGGCGATGGCGACGGCGACCAGTATTTTCCGGTCTCCTCGTCTCGCAAATAGATAGCTTCGCCAGCGGTATCGGACACAGGGTCATTATTCCACGGAGTTAGCCGAAATTCATGGCTGTTCTCCGCCCAAGTGTATGCGCTGCCAGTCTCGGAAATAACCGTACCAATTTTCGAGTTTGCAATCACGTTTACCCAAGGAGCAGGAGTTGCCATGCCTGGCTTGAGCGTCACCACATACTCTCGACCATCTCGACTGAATCCCCCCAACCCGTTGTCAAATTCCAAGTCCTGTTTTTTCACACCATCTTGGGTCGGCGTCATTTCCAATTTTGCATTGCTTGGCCGGAAGCGTTGCATTGCAATCTCTGGTCGAACCCTCCGATTGACTTGATCAATTATGGTACCGGCATCGTCTTGAAGCACAATGCGCGCGACCGTTTGAAGCAATGCCCGATCCTCTTCAGACATGTGCTCGCCACGCCTGACAAAAACCCCTCCGGGACGATCTATCAAAGCGGCCTCGGGACTGGCCGAAACAATATCCAAGATCGATTCCTGCAGGGACTGGCGATAGACTGAGTCGTCTTCGTTCCAGATGACCAGATCGACGCTCAGGCCTTTCATTCGCCAATACGCATGAGCGCGAACGGATTGTCGAACTATTTCCAGGTTTTCTTGATCGCGGATTCGAACGAGAACGATTGGCAGGTCACCGGAGATGCCGTAGCTCCACAAACCAGATTGCCCCCGGCGATTTTGGATGAGGACACTTGCTTTTGCTCGCCGCAACCCGGAGGCATAAATGATGGAGCCAGCCAGTCGTCCGTACACTAGCGCATCCGCTTCGGAAGCGTTGAGTTGTTGCAGCAAAATCAGGCCTCGCGTCCAAGCCAAATCAAAGACGCGGTCTGCAAGGCTCGCGTCACTGTATTTTTCCGTCATTCCAGTCGCGATGGCTCTGGATTCCGCCACCCCTGTTATGACATCGACCGTGACCGTCTCATCGGGTTGCAAAAGGACGATTTTTCGGATGCTTACGATCGGGTCGAGCGTTGCTCCATAGCTATTGGAAAGTGGATTGCGATTTCGGAATGCCGTCGGTGACGCGATCGTTTGGCCTCGGCCAACGAACTTCATCCGGTCGGTTTCGAAGGACGTTTCGTCGACCTGTGTACCTGTCGAGGTCATCATATGGACCATCCATGGCGGCTGCTCTTCGGCGGAACGGGGGCGGCGAGTACAAAGAATGGCTCCACGCGAGGGCAGCAATTCGGTCTGGACAAATAAATTGCTGAAGGCAGGATGGGATTCGTCGTGTGATTGCGGAGCCAGTACCACCTCGGCATAACTCGTGAGTTCGATCCGTCGAACTCGATCGGAACGGTTCGTGAGTTTGATTCGGCGAACTTCTAAGTCATCTTCAGAGGCCACGCTAATCATCGTGTGCATCTCAATTTGCTCGTCGACTCGTCGAAACTCAGCCCGAGACTGCGTGAAGATGGCTTCGTACTTTTTGGCCACAGCCGCAGTCGGTTGCCAAGACGTCGACCAGAGAGCTCCGTTATCCAAGTCCCGAACAAAGCAAAAGTTTCCCCAACAATCGCGTGTTGGATCTTCCCGCCAGCGTGTGATCGAAAGACCTCGCCATCGGCTGTACCCACCCCCGGCACTGGTTATTGCGACATGGTATTGACCATTGGAAAGCAAATGCACTTCAGGAACCGATGCGCTTGGGTCTGTCAGAACACGCATCGTGCCTGACTCCTCTGCGGTCGAAGCTCGCGTCACATTGGCCTCATTGGCATGTGGGAACAGCGGAACGGTGGTTCTAGGCACGCGTTCTTGAAGCAGAAGTTCGGTCGAGCGAAAAGCCAGCTCCAGATTAAATCGCTGTTGCATCGGCTTGTCGAGCAGCACATAGGCAAAAGACAGCAGACTCATACTGGCATGGTGCGCCATGTATTGCCGGATCGTGACACTACTAGTTCCGGGCGGCAATCTGGACGGCGTGTAGTCGATCGCTTCGTAGAAACCGAAACCACCTGCTCGTTCCTCTCGGGCTAGTCGCTCAAGATTTCGGCAGGAAGCATCCGGTGATACCATCAACGCCATCGTACTGGCATAGGGCGCAATGACCAAGTCGTCAGCCAATCCACGTTTTAATCCCAATCCAGGAACCCCAAAGGCCCGATATTGGTAGTTCAAATTGAGATCAAAGGCGTTGTACCCAGATTCGGAAATACCCCATGGCACGCCGCGTTGACGACCATATTCAATCTGTCTCGCTACGACGGCTCGATACGTTTGGTCGAGGAGGGTATGTTCAAAAGTTGGCATGACCAAGAGGGGCATCAAGTATTCGAACATAGACCCGCTCCAACTCAGCAGGGCTGGTTCGCCTTTCGTACTTGTCAGGAGTCGGCCGAGGGCGAACCAGTGCTCTTGGCCGAGTTGCCCTTGTGCGATGAGAACATACGTTGCCAGACGCGCCTCCGAAGCCATCATGTCATAGCAACCGGCATCGAGCCGGTTGTCGGTAACGTTGAAGCCGATAGCAAACAGATCACGCAACTTGCTCTGTAAAAAGCTGAAATCCATTTCGGCAAGTTCGTTGCACTCGCCGCTGAGTTGCGACAATTCGTGCATCCGCTTCGCTGCGAATTGGGCTGCCGTCAACATGGCTGCCTGTACCTGAGTTAACCACTCAAGCAATTCGTGGTCCGAGTGTGATCCAGTCCCATTTCTTTCAGTCAAAACACTTCGAAGGGAGTCAATCCTCGGACATATCGACTCCGGTAAGGAGGCAACAAAACGCAACGTCGGATTCTTTCCTATGCGTTCGAGTTCGGTCCGCAATCGATTGAGCTGTTCCACGAGTTCTGGCGACCTGCCATCCCCGTTTTGCTCGGAAGGTGCAGCGATGAAGGCCCAATTTGCGAGCAAACGCAGATCCGCAAGTTGTTCTTCACACGTCCGTGTCAGTGCATTTTTCCACCACGTGGCTTCTACGCTAAGCGTCGTTACGAATTGCAATTCGGCTATTTCGCCGATCAATTTCGGCAAAATGTCCAAGGCAGTTTTTACGTCAACATTTTGTTGCGAAAGCGTTTCCAATTGCAAAGCAATTCGATGATAGCCGACATTTCCAACGAGATGCGTTGCAAACTGCCCGACTCGATTCTCACCTTCGGTGGTTTCTTGCATCAGCACACTGAGGGTATCGTGCAATCCATCGAACAGCCGGCTGGGCAAAATGGGTGCGTCTATTATTTGTTGAAAGCCAACACCGAGCACCATTAAATGGCCAGCCAAGTTGCCGCTATCGACTGTCGAAACGTATCGAGGCAACAATGGAGCAAGCGTTCGAGTATCGTACCAATTGAAGAAATGGCCTCGAAACTTCTCCAACTTCGCGAGTGTACCAAACGTATTTCTGGTCCTTTCGACAAGTCGAGCGACAGAGCAGTAGCCGAAGTCGTAAGCAGCCAAATCTGCTAGCAAGGCCATTCCGATGTTGGTCGGGCTAGTACGAGATGCAATCACTGGGTTCGGGTTCACATGCACGTTGTCGGGTGGCAACCAGTTGTCGTCCGCGTTCACAAACACTTCGAAGTAACGCCATGTCCGACGGGCCATGTTTCTAAGGAATAGGCGTTGTTGTTCTTTTAGCCGGATGACTTTGGTTTGGATGGGCCGACTGAGGCACCATGCAACCATGGGGGACACGAACCACATCGTCAAAAAGAAGCTAGCTGCGACCCAAGCGTCAGGGTTGAACAGCAATATTCCGATCAGTGCAACGACGGCTGTTATCGGAGCAAAGATCATCGTTCGCCAAAACCCTAGCAGGTCGGAACGTGCGCTCCGTTCTGCGTCGTTGGACGTTCGCCATTCGAGTAAATGGCGTTTGGTCCAATGGACACGAACCAAGGTGCGGACAATCGCGTCCAAGCTAACGAAGACATCGTACGGCAAAAATACGAGCGTCACGAGACATTGAGCAATGGGGCGTAACGTCGCTTGCAAAACCGAGGTCAGGTGCGTTGCGACGGAAAGATCGGTCGGTTTGAATGCAAAATCGATTAATGCGGCCATGACTCTTGGCGCAATAACAGCCACCAAAATGAACCAAGTAGCCGCGAGGGCTGCAGATGGCGAGGCAAACAACCAAGTCAACAAGAGTACGGCCAACATGGACAGCGGTACGAGACTTCGACGCAGATTGTCAAAGATCTTCCATCGGGAGAGTGCCGAGATCGGATTTGCAACAGCAGGATTGCTTCGGGAGGGAACGTTTGGAAGCAACCAACCGGCGATCTGCCAGTCACCACGCATCCAACGATGACGCCGACTGACGTCCGCAGCATAACTAGACGGGTGGTCTTCGTATAAAGTGACATCGCTAAGCAAGGCAGACCGGCCGTAACAGCTTTCCAGCAAGTCATGACTCAATATTGCATTATTTGGAAAGTTGCCACAACACTTTTCGAAGGCATCGACGTCGTAGATTCCCTTGCCGATAAAGGAGCCTTCGCTGGCGAGATCTTGATAGACATCCGATACAACCCGGGTGTAAGGATCGATGCTTGAGTCGGAACTTAACCATCGGACAAACCAAGAACGCCTTGAACTCGACATGCTAACGGCGACACGCGGTTGCAAAATGGAATAGCCGACGGTGACTCTCCCGATTGCTGGATCGAACATGGGTCGGTTCAATGGATGAGCCATTGCCTCGACCATCTTGCGAGCTGCATCGCGAGGTAGCTGCGTGTCTGTATCGAGTGTTATCACATAGGGCACCCCAAGGAGTTGGCTGAGATTGCCCGAAACGTGCGAAAAACGGTCAACCGCTCCACGCAGCGTGGCGTTCAAGTCCGCTAGTTTTCCTCGTTTGCGCTCGAATCCCATCCATGTGTTCTCTACCTCATTCCATTTTCGACTTCGGTGCATCAGGAAGAATGTGTCTTTGTCCTCTACAGCGTACATCCGATTGAGTCTCACAATCCCTTTTGTCGCCTGTTCCAAGAGCTCCATATCGTTCGGCATCGACTCCTGATCTGCATCTTCGAAATCGGTTAGCAAAGCAAACTGAAGGCAAGCGTCACGGTTCGCCAAGTATCGAACCTCTAAGGACTCCAGCAATCGATCGATGGAATCGGGACTGGACAACATCGTCGGTACGACCACCAAAGTTCGATGCTCGGCGGGAATTCCAGTACGGAAATCCATCCTCGGTAATGCATTGGGTCGCAAGAGCACCGTCATCAGCCAGTTCACCATACCCAGGCCAAATTGAATGGCGCACATAGAAATCGGGACAACAAGCAGGCCGAGCAAGAGATAGGAACTGGAGCTCCAATCACCAAAACTGAAAACCCCTCGAATTGCGAGCAAAGCAAACAAGAATACGAGAGACAAATAGATGAATAGCGGAAATGCCCGTCGGAGTTTCTCAACGACGACCGGAGCCGTGAGTCTCATTTGAACAATGCGTTCGAGCGCGGGTCTTCCCTGATCAACTAGGTAATAACCAACGTGATGCATTCTTTGGTTCTTGGGATTCGCAGACTCGTTTTCCGATAGCTGAATCGCTCGGAACGCAACGTCGAATTCAGAGAGTGTGGAACGTTTTGCGATCGCTTCCACTGCATGGCGATACCGGTTCCGCGTTTGAAAATCCATACTAGCATAGATACCGGCTGGATCGCGATTCAAGGTTCGTTCGACCAAGCTTTGCTCAGAGACGAACTGGGGCCAATCGTTGACACTCAAAAAGCGAAGGCTAGTGATGCAGTTACCAACGGATATTTGCTCGGCCGCTTGTGCTTGGCCTTCATCGAGAACGAGTTGCTCGGTAGTCAGTCCCGAGTCGGCCAGACGTTGCTCGAGCCAACTGTGAACCAGGGCAAAGTTTGGATTTTGACCATGCAAATGACGTGTTAAGTCGGCAAGAAACGCACCGGACAAGGAAGGGTTGGCGCGTGCCATGTCGGAAAGCACAAGAATCAAATCGGACGGGCATTGCTCCACCGTCCCGATCATCTTCTCAGCCCAATCGGCAGCGAGATCGCGATCGCAGCGCGCCACGGCAATTCGGCCTGCCACTCGCCGCAAATTTTCGATTAGCGCTAACCGAATCATTAACGGTAACGCCCAGAGTTCTCCTAAACGCAATGGCACCACCGACTGGTATGCCGTTATGAATCCGTTCAGAGCCGACGAATCGACGCGACCGTCCGTATGCGCAATCAACTCGAGTGCAATCCCATACACGCGCGGGTAGTCTGCAGCGGGTCCGTTCGTTAGCCTTGGCAACTCCTGGCTGTAAGAACGGGGTAACAATCGACGGGTCGAATGGATTTGCTCCTCGAGCAAATAGAAATTATCAAGAAGCCATTCCGCCGCCGGGTCGATCCGACGACTCTTTGCCACGGCGGACGCGACCAAATCATAAGTTCTCTGAAGGACAAGTTCATTCTCTTCTAACCTATTTAGCAACTTATCAGCTAGCTTTCCTTCGGCCAATTTATGCTTGGTTGCCAACTGACGCGCATGGCGATCCAATTGGTCAGCGCTCAACAGCTCATCTCGGAACGGTTGCTCGACCGACATGGATTCCGTTGGCGATCGACGAAGAACGCAACTTCGCCAATTGGTCAATTGATTGAAACGTTCTGCCATTGCGAATGCCGTGACTACCTGTGAAAGGAATATCCAATGATTCAACGAAAAAAGCCGACGTGGCAGCCGCTCGTAAAAGAGCATCTGCCGCGTCGGCTTACTCGTCGACTAGCTATCCAGTTGGGCCGAATTGCTCTTCTATACAGTCATCCGATGATGTTGTTTATCCATCGAAGATACGGGACCGGACGAAAAAATCAAGCTGTAATCGTACTTTGAGCAGCTACGGGCATTTTTAAACACAATGAAGAGCTCATGATTTGCCACTGTCCGGCGCAACGAAACTTTGAACCTGCTCGTCCTTCCCTTCGATTTCTAATGCTCTACAACGAAGTAGTTAAAGACTAGTAAGCCGAAGCGGCCGATAAGATGACGGATCGCCAGTTTGTAGCTCATGTGCGAGAGATATTTAGAAAGTCCGCATCCAAGCAAATGAAGATTTCGTTCGTACCTTCGCAGAAAAACGAACGATAAACGCTTTCCTTATCTTGCATTAGCGCTATAGTTCAGAGACGCAAGCTTGACGCTGGACTTCAAAGCTTAGCGTCCTCGGATAACTGACAAATCGCAGCCAAAAACCTTTGGCGGCGAGTTCCCAAGTGAGCCGACGCGATGGACTATTTGGTTTCATTGCGGCGGCTTTTTCGATTTGTTTCGTTCCATTCTCAAAAGGTACCATTTTATGTTTCGTCAACTTTCAGTCACTGCCGCATTGAGCGCGGCCATCTTTTTGACCGGTAGCCTAGCTCATGGCCAATTCGGAGGCGTACAAGTCCAAGTCGGTGGCTATGGGAGTGGGGTCCGTATCGGCAACTTCGGCTACGGAAACGGCTACGGAAATAGCTACTACAACGGTTACGGGAACGGTTTCGGAAACCAGTATTACGGCAACTACGGGAGTCGATACGGTAACTATGGTAATGGCTACAGCAACAACTACGGTTACAACAACTACGGTTACAATGGTTATGGTTACGTCCCAAATTCTGGGTACGTAGTTCAATCTCCACGGTATTATTCCGTTCCGTCTCGGACCTACTCAGTGCGCCGATACCGCTATCGTTGAATTGAAAAACCGCATCGCAAGCCGCATTCGCCAGGAGTGTGGAATCCCCACGGCGGTTGGTTGGATGATAACGGAATCACAATTGGCCGACGATGCCGTCAAGAATCAGCATTTCGACGTTGTCATGTTAGCCAGAGAATTGTTGCGAGATCCTTACTGGCCTTACCATGCAGCCGTAGAGTTAGGCGCTAAGGATGCTTTTGAGATTCTTCCAATTCAATTTGCACGGGCGGTCTGATTGTCGCCTTTCGCTCCGCGAAAGTTGCGCAACTTTTGCGGAGCAAAAGGCGACACTTTTGGACGAGCGAGGGCTTCGCTCAGCCACAAAAATGCAACTCAGCCACAAAATACCAACCCTGCTACCCTCCACATTGCTTTACCAACGGTATTGCAATGCAACTCCGCTTGAGGTTATCGACGACTGTGGAGCCAGTGACCAGCCTCTTTTGCCCGTATCGGTTTGATTGATTGCCGTCGCAGAAATAAAGGCCATCGCCCAACCCAGTCCAATCTGCGATGGGTAGTGTGCATTGTCATTGACCCGCGACAACGGACCAATCGCGGAGGCGGTGTACCAAAATGACTTTTGCCAAGGACTCTCAGTGAGCTTGGCCGCGGTGATGAACGGCAAAGAAGACATGAAAGCGTGCCCACTTACTCCGTTGTTGTCACGAAATGCGTGCCACTCCGATCCTTCGATTGTCTCATACGGCCGCGAGCCACCAGTCAGGTGTTGCATCAGTATCAATGGCGGGGCACCTACCAGGAAGCCTCTCATAGATCGCTCACCCCAAAGACCGAAGGTCTCAAACAAAGGTGGACCCTCGATGTACTCACTGGCCAGCCACGCCGCTCCAAAAACAGGCAACGTGTAAACTCCGTTCCCTAATTCCTTGCTGGAGTGCAAAAATTTAAACCATTCATCGCTTGTTGCTCCACGAACCGAAGACTGAAAGTGCTTTTGGATTTGATTATCTAAGTCGGTATTTGCGATCGCGGCACCTGTGCCGAAGGCAATTCCAAGCCCCAGCAGGGATTCCTTTGAATAAAAATTCGATTGATCGCCGAGCAAACGCTCCCAAACTGCGCCCTTTTCATCTGGTTTCGCCAGCAAGTCCAAGTCGCTCATGTTGGCTAGTGACTGCCGGTCTAAGTAGATGGCCGAATCTGTCGGTGAACGATCAATCGGATCGAATTCGTTTGAGGTGGATTCGTTCTTAGGTTTCACCGCCGGCCTGCTGATCGAAGCGTCTCGGATCCGCACCTTTGACAACGGTCTGGTTTTAGACTGGGATTCGCGCGATGATCCGGGTAGGCTCGCGCATCCTGCGAACATAGCAAAAAGAACGATCAAGCATTGGATCTTGCTAGTCAATGGTAGTCGATCTGCGGTCAGCCCAAAAAATATCCCTCTTGCAGGACAGACTTACGAGGTGGAAGCCGAAATGACAAGCCCAATCACATCAATCGAGTTAAGCTGCGGAGGATAGACAGAGTGGGTGGCTCAAACTGTGTCAATCGAAGTCTTTTAGGCGTCTTTGGCATTGTGGACAGAGTCAAAGAGAAGCGGCAAAACGAACAAATTGATAATCGTCGCAGCCGCCAAACCACAGAGAATGACGATCGCCATCGGGTATTCGATTTCTTGACCAGGTAGGTTACCGGTGTACACCAGAGGCGCGAGCGCGAGCGCCGCGGTAAGCGCCGTCATTAAAATCGGTGCGAGTCGCTCCTCTGCACCTCGAAGGATAAGTTCTTTCCCATGCTTGACTCCCTCGACTGTATTGAGGTGGCGATAGTGACTGATCAACATGATTGCATTGCGAGCTGCGATACCGATCACCGTCACGAAACCGACTAACGAGCCAAGCGACAGGATGCCGCCACTTGCGAAAACGCCCAAAACCCCACCTAGGATGGCCAGGGGTAACATCCCCAGCATGAGCAATACCAATTTCCAAGACTGGAAATCCACGTACAAGATCATGGTGATCATCAGAATGGCTGCCACGGACAACAGCAGTAGACGCTGTCTCGAAGCTCGGGCTTCCGCATATTCACCTAGAAACTCAGGATGGTAACCTGTCCCAAACGAGACATTCTTTTGGACGGCGGCCTCGATCTCCTTAGCGACAGCTCCTAGATCACGTCCTGCAACATTACATGTAACATCCAACCGGCGTGATGCCCCCTCTCGTTTGATTTCGTTGGGCGCTGGAACAATAGTGACGTTGGCGACACGGTTCAACGGTACCTGAGCCCCAGATGGAGTATCAATCATGAGCTGTTCTACTGCGGACGGGTCGCGGTGAGCCATTTGCTTGCCACGCACAACGACTCCAAAGATGCCTTGGTCGCGATAGATTTCACCAACTTGTGTTCCATTGACCAACGTGGAAACGTTTCTCATCAACGTTGCCGGCGTCAACCCAAACTGCGAAGCTGCCTCTGGTCTCATTTCAATCGAGATTTGCGGGACCAAGACTTGCGGTTCGATTTTTAACGTCGTCACTCCATCGATCGGTTTGATTTGCGCGGAAACATCGGCGGCAATGGCTCGAAGACGATTCATATCGGGACCATAAATGCGAACAACGATCGCCGCACTTGTCCCCGTGAGAACTTCTTTGATTCGTTCTTTGAGGTAGGTTAGTAGATCCCGATACAAACCTGGATATCCGTCGACGACGCTCTGCACCTTCGCAACCGTCGTATCGTAGTCTTGTGATTCATCGATGCTGATCCAGAGTTCGGTAAAATTCGGTCCGACGACTTCATCCGCTACCGTGGCGCGCCCGATGTGCGACCCGAAATTGCGCACCCCCGGGACAGCCATCAGTTCTTTGCTCGCCCGAGTGGTGATGCGGTCCATCGCGTCGATTCCGATGCCTGGTTTTTCAACCCAATGCATGAGAAAATCGGTCTCTCGAAAGTTGGGCATCAGTTCTTCGCCGAGCCATGGAATCGTACAAGCAACCGCTGCGAATACCAACGCAAAGCCGCTCAACGTGATCCATTTGAAATTGAGCAAGCCACGCAGAACCGTTCGATACCATCGTTTGAGCACTCGAACCACTGGCCCCTCGCGATGTCGCATGCGGGCCGTCGCCGGTAACAGCAAAAGGGACATGGCGGGTGTCACCGTCAACGCGACAACCAGCGAAGCGAGGATCGCCAAGATATAGGACGCGGCTAACGGTCTAAAGAAAGATCCGGATAGGCCTTCCAAGAAGAAGACCGGCAAGAATGCTATGACCACAATGATGGTTGCGTAAACGACAGCACTTCGCACTTCCATCGAGGCATCTAACACGATTTGGAAAGCAGACTTTGGATCCAGTGCCGTCGCATTCTGGCGCAAGCGCCGCATGATGTTCTCAACATCAATGATTGCGTCGTCGACGACTTCTCCCAGTGCGATGACCAAGCCAGCCAACACCATCGTATTGACCGTTCCCCCTCGCCAATAAAGAACCATGATGGCAGCGATAAGTGATAGCGGTATGGCCATCGCGCTGATCAAAGCGCATCGCCAGTCAAATAAGAAAACCAACAGGACGCAGATCACTAGAACACAACCGAGGAGCATCGAATGACTTAGATTCGAGAGTGAGCGTTCGATAAAGGTAGCTGGTCGGAAGATGGTGGTGTCAAATTGCACTTCACCCATGCCAGGCCTTAACTCTTCCATAGCCTTTTCAACGCCGCGCGTTACGGCTAACGTGTTTGCCCATGGTTGCTTCTCCACAATCAAAAGCAAGCCGGGTTGATTGTTGATGATGGCGTTTCCGATGGGCGGAGCATAGTCAATCACAACTTCGGCGACATCTCGGATGCGTATTGGGCTGCCGCCTGAGTTCGCCGCGGTTCCAGCTGAATTTCCAGCAGAAGGTGCAGCAGAAGGTGCTGAGGAACCTTGACGCAAAGCATTGTTTGGGGCGGTACCGTTCGAACCAGCACTGCGAAATGCCAACACCATGTCACCCAGTTGGTCTGGTGTGTAGACGGCAGGTACATGTCGGAGGGCGATACGCTGATTGGGAGTATCGACAAAACCTCCAGCCCCGACTGCGGTTGCGTCGCGAACGGCCTGCATCAAGACGTCAAGCGTCACTCCGTTAGCACGCAGTCGATCTGGATCGGCGATGACTTGCAGTTGCGGGTCCTTTTCTCCCCAAACCGCGACGTTGGCTACGCCACTGACCGACATTAATCGAGGGCGAATCGTCCATTTCGTCAATACCGTCATATCCATTTGGTTCTTCGTGTCCGACCAAAGCCCGATTTTCATGCATCGACTGAGCGACGAAAGAGGTGGAAGAATGACTGGCGGCCGAGACACGATTGGCAATTGGGCTGCAACCAAGGTGATGCGCTCTTGGACAAGTTGCCTGGCCATGAGCAAATCCGTCCCGCTGGCAAAGATCAGGCGAACGCTGGACAAACCTAGCACGGACTTCGAACGGACCGCTTTAACAAACGGGATTCCGTTGACAGCGTTTTCGATCGGCACGCTGATCAGGCTCTCGACATCTTCGGTCGAGATCCCGGGCGCCTCGGTTTGAATCTCGACCAGCGGCGGTGCGAACTCAGGAAAGACATCCAACGGAATGGAATCGGTAGTCCGAACACCGGCGATGATCAATCCGATCGCGATCATCAAGATGATTACACGGAATTGCAGCGATGCACGAATAAGCCAACTCATAGCATGCGTTCCTATTTTCCTGGTCCGAATTCAGTGCCAAACAACTCTGCGGCACCGTCGGCAACGACCATTGTCCCCGCACTTGGTCCTTTTTGAAGGATCGCCTCAATACCATCGAACCAAAGCACGGTGACTCTTTGACGCACGTAGCGAAGAGGCTCTGTGACGGTGTATACCCACGTTCCACCATAGATATCATAGAGAACAGAAGCAGCCGGAACGATCTTCGCTTCGACTTCCGTACTCATTGGCAATTCGATTCCCACACGTTGACCGGGCCTGAAATGGGATTGCAGATTGGAAACCTCAAAGTAGAGATCCGCCGATGAGCTGCTCGCATCGGCGGTCGGTGGCGCATCCACAGGGATGGCAAGCTCGGGTATGGCAAGGTTTGGCGAACCTTCGTTTGATTGCGAAGTTCGATCGGTCCCCTTTCCGTCCAAGGAAACGACTCTACCATTTGCGCCTTTTTGAATCGAATTCAACAAATCAACAAAGATAGGGACGCGAACCCAAACTGTGCTTGTGTCGAGCACTTCGAAGAGCGATGCACCGCCAACCACTTGTTGACCAACGGAGCTGTTGAGACTTCGAATGACGCCATCCACCGGCGCCTTCAACGTAAGCGTTGTCGCTAAATCATGGCTGGCTTTTCGATCCAATGACACTAAGAGCTTGCTCAACTGAGCATAGCGTTCCTCTGCGGCGGCCAGGACAGTGTTAGCGACATTCGCAAGAGCTTGAGCATCGTCAACGGCACGTTGGCTTCCAGCTCGATCGGTTAGCAATTTATTGGCTCGGTCAAGCGTGATCTTGGTAGCGGCAACATCAGCTCGGCCACGTTGCACATCGCCGAGTGCGGTGACATGGGCGGCGACAAGGGTCGCTTTGGCACCTGCCATTTGAACTTCTTCCGCTGGCGTGGGGACGTCGCGTTCGGGTGAGAGTATTGGGGTCAATGCCAATACAACATCACCGGCTTTCACTTTGGAACCAGGAGTCGGAAGCCTTGAACCACCGGAGGCAGATACAACTCCTGCCATCGGTGCTACGATCATGATCGATCGACCAGACGGGATGATGACTTCACCGCCAAAGGTACGGTGTTGCTGAACTCGACGCAATTCCGATGCAACCGCGGAAATACCAAGTCGCGATTCAGCTTTTTTAGTAAGGGTTATCGTCGCGAGATCGCTTTCGTGGGGGACCATCTCCACTTTGGCGGGGGAAATGGGCTTGGTTTTGGTCGGAATTTGTGGGCTGCAGCCGCTAGCAATAAAGACCGCCGCGATTACTAGGTGCCTAGTCGCCAGTGGATGCTTAGAGATATTCATGGGGCAAATTCATGTCTTTGAAAACGATCCTACTATTGATTGAGAACCGATTGTAGTCAACCTTAACGTAGCTTGTGAAAGAACAAAGATAACTTTTAGGTAATCTACTCGTTTGGAAGATTGGCCGGTGCTGTTTCAGAAAGCATTCGTTGAATGTCGAGGGGTGCAGCCATTAGGCTTCGACCAACGCTTCGTTCCAGTTCTGCCATGGCGCGCCGCAACATGGCACGTTGGTCGAGTATTCGAGCTCGGGCATCCAAGTATTGTGTGGTGGTCTGTAGCACTAGCAAATAGTCCGTTCCGCCATCGGCGAAGCCTTTTTCCGCAATGCCAACTGCTTCGGATAGATTCGGCAGTACTTCGCTTTCCAATATGGTCAAGTTTGCTTGCGCCTGAATAAGTTGACGGAAAGCAACTCGCACGTCTTGATAGATCTGATCGCGAATGGCGTCGCGATTGTGCATTGCTGCGTTAAGCTCCCAATCGGCACGAAGGATGCCTCCTTGATTGCGATTGAAGATGGGCAAGTCAAACCGAAGTCCAGTGCCGGTCCTTGTGGTGTCAGGTCCGTGACGTACATCGACGACACTGTCAGCTCGCCAGAAGAGCCATCGCGACAGCGTAGAGCGTTCACTAGCAGCCGCCACCGACCATCGTGCAGCATGGTAATCGGGGCGACAGGCCAAGGCCGTTTCGATCAACTGCTGCTCGTCCAGTTCAGGCATACTGATGGTTTCTAAAGAGGAAGGCGACAGCGGTGAATCCACGCTTGGGATTCCGAGAATGGACGCCAAGCGTGCGAGGCTGATAGAAATATTTTGCTTTTGAACTCCGTTGATGGCTTTGGCATTTAACGCATCGACCTTGGATGCGATGGTTTCCAATTCACTGATATCGCCATCTTTGAAACGAGCCCGGGTCAAGTCCGCGATGCTCCTACGAATCTCGACCGCTTCGGTGGCCAGTCGCGATTGCTCTGTCACCAGGGCTAGATCGATATACGCGAATCGAATATCGCGAACCACGTTGAGTCCGTTTTGCACAAGCTGATCGCCGACGCGACGATACTCACGATTGGCAACTTTAACTCGCGTGGGTCTTAGGAAGTAGGATTCAATGGGAGCATAAAGCGTGTATTGGCCCTCTTTGGCTCCAGAAGGAAAGTACATGAGCACTTGTGGGTTGGCGATCAGATTGGCTTGAACCGAGTCACCGCCCGCCATCCCTAGTTGTGCTAAGGCTGCCTGAAAGAGTGAGTTGTTTGCTAAGCCGGTGGCAACCGCTTCCGACTCGTCGAGACCGTCTTCGAGTATCACGCCCGGCGGTAGAATTTCCAAGCAAGGCTGGACCTTGACAACGGCTACCGAGGTTCTGCACAGGATTTCATTGGAAACATAACGGGGATTGCAACATACGGCTGGCGCCTTGCAACCCGTTGCGACTAATAGCAATAGGCACGATGTCGATGCCAGCAACTTCGGAATAGATCCGAAACCGAGTGTTGCTTGCTTTTGAGTCATTCCGATCGCCCGATTGCTAGCGTTTGCCGAGGCGGGCAAATCGACACGACCTGCACCAACAGTTTCTTCGGAACCGAACAATCGAATCGATAACTATGTTCGTTTTACGAGGTAATGTTTGGCTGAGCGCTACAATCGGAACAAGACGACCGGTTGCAGGCTCTGCCTGGGCTGTGCGACAAGTAGCAGTTTGCGAATAATGCGTTGATGCGAGTTTTGTTCCGTTCTGCGATTTGGCCTATCAGGTTGGTCGGGGCTGGCCGTTCAGGTTGGTCGGGGGCTCGTCCCCCACCAACCTTGTTTTGGCGTACTAACACTCGGCACTCGCGAATCGACTCGTTCCCCTTGGCTTTGCCCGCCGGAGGCGGGCAAAGCCAAGGGGAACCGGAGTTGGGACGCCCAAGTTAGTACGCCAAAACGCATCCGTCGGGGGCAAGCCCCGAACGGATGGGCTATCGATAGCAGAGCCCAAGAACGAGAAACAAACCGCGAATGCCAAGCCGGGATATACCACCGGTTTACTTTACTAACCCACGCACCATCGACGCGAAATCGATGGATGCGACTTCGTCTCGCAGTTCAGGTCGGACAAAAATGCGAACGCGTTTGACAATGTCATCGAACTGCTTCGTCGCGAGCGCATGGACGACTGGCGATAATTCGCCTAACGTTCGAAAGCTTCCGTCCCTTTGCCTGACGTCCAATTGGAATTGCACTTCCAATTTGATGGGGGGTGCGTCGATAAGGATGTCGTGTGGGTGGATCGCCGTTCCTGTTTCGCTTTGGATTTTTGTCGCCAGCTTGGCGGAAAGTTGCACAATTTCCGAGTAAGGTTTTCGTGCCAACGTGCGATGCTCCTCTGGATGATTGAGGAAATCGAATTGAGCAACTCGTTTGTAGAGCTGTCGTTTTGGCCCAAACAGACCATCGATGCATGGTGACCAAGATTTGTCCTTGCATGCCTTGCGAAGCGAGTCAATCATCTCGGCCTCATTCATAGCGATCCAGGCGTGTGTAATCGCTGTCTCGTTTCGGAGTTCGAAGACCGCCCGTTGGAGCATGGCAGTCGCGCTTCGCACAGCGTGATGCCAATAGACCTCGCTGAACATCACATAACGGGCAAAGACCATCATTTCGGCGGCGGTCCGCCCCTTGTCCGTAATGGCCAGTCGATTCCCTGTGGAGTCGATGCACAAGGAACTAACCAAGCGATTGCGATCAAAGTTGCGTCCGTACGGGACCCCTGCGTGCAGCGAATCCCGTTCTAGGTAGTCGAGTTTGTCAATGTCAATTGGGCCGCTCAGCATGGACTGCAGCAATGCCAAAATACCATTCCCATTCGATTGGCTGTCTTGTTTGTCCTCGGATGGCGGTTCAAGGAGATTTGCGACATCCTCTGGAATTATTTGCCAGTCTTGTTTTAGGACGTTGGCAATGTCGCCTTGGGTGATCAAGCGACGCGCAAGAGATTCATGGCGAGGGATTCCAACTTGACGCAGATCTTCGATCGCATGACAAAACGGCCAATGTCCAATATCGTGTAACAAGGCAGCGACTAGAAAGAGTTTTACATCGTATTCGCCCAACACACGACCGAGCGCGTCATCGCCGGATAGCCGTTGCAAGAAATCGATCGCGTTTCGGTATACGCCTAGCGAATGCTCCATGCGAGTATGGGTTGCACCGGGATAGACGAAGGCCACCATGCCCAGTTGACTGATTCGAGACAATCGGCGAAAAGCCGGCGTGTCGACAACACGCTTCACACGTTGGGTGATTGGAACATTCATATCGGGCGAAATGCGGATGACGGAGGTTGGGGTTTCCAGTTCCGGAACCCTCCAGTTACTTCGCATGGCCATCCGCTTTCTCGCCGTTCGCTTTCTCGTCGTCCTCGTCTTCCTCTGTTGCCGTGATCGCCCAATCTGGATAGGGTTGGTCTCCTCGCATCGCATTCCACAGGATGCGATTTAGCAAGTCTTCGGGTGCCTTGTCAACTTCTGCGAAATTGATCATGGCGGATCTTTCTGCAAACTTGCGACGGATGGGGTCCGCGATGGCCGTCGGAGAAGAATTCAGTTGATCGAGAGGGATGTTGCTGGCCACCGCAACGTAGGATGTAAGAATTGGATTTTCTTGGAAGCAGTCGAACATTGGGGTGGCTCCGGCATCAAATTGATTCATGGGTGGCAAACCCAAAATCTGTTCGATGGTTCTCAATACGCTGCTGGTGTTGTACCGCGTGCTAACGGTTTGCTCTCGTTTTGCGTAGGGACTAACGCAATAGGCGGTGGTTCGATAGCCACTGACATGATCCCAGCCGGCTTGAGGGTCATCTTCGATTCCAAAGATCGCCATTTTGGGCCAGAATTTTGAGTGGCTAAGTCCTTCGACGATGCGGGCAAAAGCGAGATCATTGTCGGCCATACTCGAAGCAGGCGTTGGGAATTTCGCAGACGTTCCGCTCGTGTGGTCGTTGGGGAGGCAGATGAGTGTAAGGCTCGGATAATTTCCTTTTTGTTCGAACTCAGCGAGTTCTTTGAGGATGAAATCCGCTCGCACTTGATCGGGGACTTGCATGGCCCATCCGACATAATTGCTCGGCGAGTAGGCTCGAATGCTCTCGATGGCAGGCTCACTTGCAAAAACAACTTCGTCAGCCCCTTTCCAGGTTCGAAAACACGACATGAAGTCTGGCGTCCCCTTTTTACTTGTTTCGCGGTATTGCACCCTTGGCTTCATGAATTCGCCGTAGTTGCGGATCGACTTGCGATGAAGAACGGCGTTATCCCAGATGAATCCAGCAGGGGAGTACGCCAAAGCGTCGGCTTCGTCGTCACCCATTCCGTCGGGGTAACTACGCGGGAAGCCGGCAAAGCTCTTTTCGAGATAGGCGGTAGAGAGAGAGGACGTGCTCCATTGATGACCGTCGGCGCTCAAAATACCACAGCAGTAAGTATTGTCTAGAAGCACAAACTGTTCGGCGAGGCGATGTTGGTTGGGGGTTATGTTACGCCCAAAGATACATAGTCCTGGGTCACCGTTGCCCCGTTCGATATCGCCGAACACTTGATCGTAGGTGCGGTTCTCTTTGATAAAGTAAACAACATGCTCGATTGCGCTTGGTTCGCCGATGCGTTCGGGAATTGGACGTGCAGGTTGGTTTTCTCGTGGGGGCAATGCGGCTTCCCGAATCGCGTTTCGGCGCATGTTCTTAGCGACTTGTTCGGATAGTATTGCTAGTTGATCTGCATTTGGAACCGGGACGATACTGATTGAGCCGTTGTGTTGATGAGAGTTAAATCCAGCGCTCTTTTCCTTTTTGGACGGCTTGCCTGGAAGTCCCTTGAGATTGGCAACACAAATTTGTTTGCGCACTGGATCGAAGACAACCGCTCCTGGGTACCAACCGACTGGAATAAGCCCTTTCAAGACAGTGTCCCCTTTATCGGCTGGGTCGAAGGACATGACAGCGATCGCATTTTGGGAACCGTTTGCGACAAAGAGCTTATCGCCCTGGTCGTTGAAAGCGAGCGCGTTGGGGGCTGCGCCATAAAGATCCGACTGCTTCGCATTGACCCAGACGGTTTCGACGACTTTACCAGTGTCGGTAGATAAAATGGAGAGCGTATCGCTATTGGAATTTGCGCACACGAGGTACTTGCCGTCAGGGGATAGGGCCAAATCGCTTGGGCTCAGTCCAACCAAAGTGGTTTCGGTCGCGCCGGAGGTCAAATCGACAATCGAAACGGTACCTTCGTTAGCGATGTGCCGAACGGGGTCCACGCGAACGGTGGTTCCTCGGCCAGCGGGGCCAGTCAAGTCGTTTTCGCTAGGGATACGCCCCCCCCAATTGCTAACGTAGGCCTTGTTTTTGTGGAGAACAACGTCGTAGGGTGCAACTCCAACGGGAAATTTCCTTTCGACTTTGCCATCCGCCAAATTGATTTCGATTAAGGCGTTTGAAAGATTACCGCAGACATAGAGCTTGCCAGTAGGATCGTCGATTGCGAGTCCGCTCGGGATCTCTTGTGCTCGGCGTGGTGCTTTGGCGTCTGGAAGTTGAATCGTATGCGATGGCGCATGCTTGCCGTCGGCGTCGACGGAAAAGACTTTGATGGAGCCGTTCACATCGCTCATGTAGACACGCTTGCCGTCCCTGGAGTACAGAAGGCCCGTATAACTTACCAAAGCGGTCGCGTCTGGCTTTAGGATGTTTGGGGATGCAATATCCGGTTCGGATGTCTGCTGCTTGGAGGGGAATTCGATTGTCTGTGTGACTTCGTTGGTATCTGGGTTGATAACGATTAGCTTGTTGGTTTTGCCCGAGGTAATCAGTGATTTTCCATCTGGAGACAGCATTAGGACCTGAGGTCTCATTCCTAGCAAATCGATTCGATGTCCAGCGGGTGTAACGACAGCGACGGGAGTTTCCATCGCATCGGTTGTTGCGACACTCTTGTCTTGCGCTAACGCGATGGGATCGACAAAGTACGTCCAACCAAGCGTGAACGCAAAGAGTGACATCGTTGTCATCTCCCGAATTGTCGGGGAAAAAAAATCTCGATTAGTTTTCATGGTCTGTTAATCGTGAATGGTGAGCGTTCAGAAGCTATAAGGTTTATTGCCATTGAATGTTGTAACCAACGGACTGGAGTCACTAGAAAGAGAGTTTAACTATTTTGTGGTGGCTGGATGCGCATTGCCGAGACATTAAGGCGATTCGAAGCGAAATTAACGAATTACCGTTTACGTTGACTTATCCGAGCTCGCATGCAGCATGGTTGATCCCTACATTGGGCAGTCTTTCTGTCATGCGATTTCTGTGACTTCCCACAAGGGGTAGAAGCATAGATATTTGGTTAATTTTCTTGACTTTGGTTGCGAATTGCCAATAATCACTTGGCAATGGGAAATAAGGGAGAATGTTTGCGGGATGGTGGTTCGCACAACGCGGTAAGATATACCAACGACCCCTGCAGGATTCGCGAAGCAGATTAGTTATTCCCCAAGTGAATTTGGTAGGTGTTTTGGCGTCACCTGCATGATGAATACACAATTTGGAGGGCTCTAAGTTAATGAGCAATCTTTGTAAGAACGTTTTTGAAGCGATTTTGAAGTATGGTCACGACGAGGATTTCGATCCGGTTGTGGACATGAAGTTTCTACCAACGGATGCTCCTGCTGGTTCGCAAGAGAAGATAGAAGTTTTGCGAAAACGAGTCGAGCTTGGGCAACCTCTCTGGCACAACGATGATCGAGTGGATTACAGCGGTTTGACAGGCGCTATTCGTCCCCGCGAGTAATTTCGACTCACATCGACATACTTTGGATCGTGTAAGGCTCGGGTTTCACCCCGAGCCTTTTTTATTGGAGTAGCGCAATGCTGAGCTGTTAAAAAACTGGTATTGTGGTGCATTCTTAGTTGCGCAACTTTTCATCCCGAAGGGATATTCAGACAGTAGCCGGTGGTTGAGCGGAGCGACACCACCGGAAGACGTTGCGTACCGCGCGTACCGATCCGGAAGGGATAGCAGAATCTTTGACCCTATCAGAACCCTTTCAGGGCCATTCGCATGTCGTTTCGTCTCTCCGGGGGTGCGTTGCTTCGCGGCGACCCCCGGCTACTGTAATCCCTATCGGGATACCAAGCTGCTACTCTCTGTAATCCCTATCGGGATACAAACGAACCATGGCGGCGCCAGCTCGGCAGGAGCCTCGCTCTCCCATTGCCCCCTTGGCAGTGGTTTTCACCCCGCCGCTCGCCTAACCCCCCGTGTGAAGCCAGTGACGTTACCCAAGAGGCGCTCTGAAAAAGGCTTTGAAGCGATGTTTGACAGATATTGACCTGTTAGGATACTCTAACGTGAGGGAAACGTGGTATCTTCCTAACTGTTGAACGCCAGTCAAACGAGTTGATTCGGAGACATGCTGAGGGATGATTTCCATTGGGATTACCAACATGAGCGAGCAAACCCAAACCGATGCATTGGTCGAAGAGACGTATGACCACATGAAACGCCTCGCGGCAAGCTATTTGCAATTGGAGTCGTCTACCGTAACGCTCTCTCCAACGGTCTTAGTGCACGAAGCCTACGTAAAGCTATCGAAGCAGGCTTCCGACAAGTATCAGAGTCGCGGGCATTTTTTGGCCATCGCTGCCACCATGATGAGACGAATCCTCGTCGATCATGCGCGGGCTCGCAACCGAATCAAACGCGGGGGCGACCAGGTTCGTGTCGTATTTGACGAGGATTCGACCATTGCTCCTACACGCGATAACGATGTCTTAGCGTTGGACGAGGTCCTTGAAAAGTTGCAGCTGTTAGACCCAAGGCAAGCCAAAATTGTAGAAATGCGTTTTTTCGGTGGAATGACAGTCTCCGAAGTTGCAAATGTTATGTGCTTATCGACTCGAACCATCGAAAATGAATGGAAGATGTGTCGTGCTTGGATTCGCAAACGCTTTGAGGCGGATGCCGAGCTGTGACACCTGAGCAGTACGCTCGCGCAAAAGAGCTCTTTATCGATTTGGTGAATAAGCCACTGCGCGAGAGAGAGTCTCGATTGTCGGCATTGAGTTCGTCCGATGACGGTGTTGTTCAAGAAGTGCGAGGATTGCTCGCTCGGCATTATAGTCGAACGATTATGGTTCCTACTGGCAAGATCTCAAAGACAACGGTTCAAAACCGGTCGATATCCACCTTGGGTTTAAGGAGGATTGGCAACAACCTAGTTGGTGGCGTTTTGCCGCTGGCTTCTGCCTTGGGCGCCGCGTTGTTTCTCATCGTGGTTGGTTGGTATTTGCAATCGGAGTTGATTCGTCGTTCGCGAGCCGATTATGCGACTGTACTTGCCTCCATGGCCGAGCAGAAAAGCAGGCTGGTCCTGCAATGGGCTCACGGTCACGAACTTCGCGTCCAGGATTGGGGACGTCAAAAGGAGTTGCAGCTCTTAGTCAAAAGCCTCGATGAAAAGATTCAATCACCAAGTCTAAATGCAAATGGTCGTGCCGAGATTCTTCGCAACGCGGAGGAACAAATCAAGATCAAGCGAGTCTTTGAAAATCAAATTGCAGCACCCGTTAAACTGGAAACAGACACCAAGAACGAAAGTGTTTCGGCCAACGAACGATCCAAACTAAAGTATGCGATTTGGAATCGTTCGTCACTACTGCTCGCGGACTGGCAATTCAGCAATAGCAATGCTGGCTTGGGAGGTCTAACCACCTCCGTCGGCTCCTCGATTTTAAAGAGGGTTTTCGATCGTGGCGCGTCATCCGTCGAACTTCCTAGACCCACGGCGGATACGATTTCAGAGGATTACCCGATGGAAACGGAAGAACAGTACGCCATGTTCCTGGTTCCTATATTCTCGCCGGATGACAGTTCGGTCGTCATTGGCGCGATGATGATACGAAGTCCGGTGTTTCTCGATGAACTCGAAGAGTTATTGGCTAAAATGGTGTTGCGGGAGAGCAATTCGTATTTGTTAGACGACCGAGGTGCAATCGCAACCAAAGCTAGGGACCTGCCGAGCTTGCTGGCATTGCCAGCGTTTTCGTCGCTGAAGAAAGTGCGAGGCGCAGCAATCGTCGAAGCAAGAGATCCAGGTGGGAATGTACTTACGGGATTTACACCTACGGAACACTTCAGCGAATGGTCGTGGACGAAGCCTGGCAAAACAATTTCCCAACCGAGAAACGGATTCGATGTGAGTGGTTATCGGGATTATCGCGGACGTGAAGTCGTTGGGGCTTGGAACTGGATTGAATCACTGAATCGGCTATTGGTTTTAGAAGTCCCAAAGGAGGAGGCGTTCAAGAGTCAAGTATTTATCGAACGTGCTTTTCGATTTTTGTACGGTGTGCCGATCCTCATTTCGTTGATCCTCGGTGCGTTGTCATTGCGACGAGCCTTTCGTGGAGTCGAGTTGGCGAACAAGTCCCTTGGTTCGTACATACTTCGTGAAAAAATTGGCGAGGGCGGGCTTGGAATCGTTTATCGGGCAGAACACAAACTGCTTGGTCGGTCGGCTGCGATCAAATTAATAAAGGAGCCGATGGTGAGTTCAGCGACACTGAAACGATTTGAACGTGAGGTTCGGATGGCTTCGAAACTAAGTCACCCAAACACGGTAAGTATTTATGATTTTGGAATGTCCAGAGATGGGCTCTTGTTTTGCGCCATGGAACTGGTGGAAGGAGTCAACCTAGCTCACTTTATCAATTACGATCCTTGCGTTTCCATCGACCGTTGTCTTTGGATATTGCGGCAGACCTGCGGTGCGATCGAAGAAGCACATGAGATTGGTTTGATCCATCGCGACATCAAGCCCCAGAACATCATGATTTGCCGAAAAGGTCAACTCATGGACTTGGTCAAGGTAGTCGATTTTGGACTAGCAAAAACCATGGCAGACAATGTTGCCAGGGATGTGACTGCGACGCGTGTGCTCATGGGAACGCCGGGGTTTATCGCACCGGAGCGATTAGAGACACCCTGGATCGCCGACCCTCGTGTCGATATTTTTGCGTTTGGTGTTCTTGGCGTTTACCTTCTCACTGGAAAAGTTCCAATCTTGGGCGTAACGCACGATTCGTTGATGCAACTTTTGATCTTGGGACGATTTTCGGACCTTTGTAGCGACGCCAAGTTTAGTGATTTTGTGCGACTTCTCGCCCAATGCATCGCACCGGATGCCAATGATAGACCGCGGTCGATGAGAGAGGTCGAAGCCAAGCTGGGAGGCATTGCATCACGCTTCCCTTGGAGTGAGGAATTGGCCGAAAAATGGTGGAATGAAAATGAGCAAGATTTGATTTTGTCGGCTAGGTCGAATGACGTTTAGCCGTGCCTCACACTTGGTTATTGTGGCTCAGCGAAGCCGTCGCTCTGGTTTCGCAGCAACCCGGCTTTGGAGGTTGGGGATTTCAACCAAGATGGTCGTCCTGATTTCGTCGTTGGGGCTCAGGTCTTCGACGATGCACACATAGGGGAAACCGTGCCCAGGCTTAGCATTTGGTGGAACGACAAGCTTCAATAGGGGGCGTTCCCGGCGAGAAAATACGGGACAACTGGAACTTCGGGTACGACAGCTACCGCGAACACCGGCAATATTATTCACAATTCGGGACGAGTTTCGGGTTACTTGGCATTATTGCCCTTTATCGAGCAGTCAGCCATGTTCAACAACATTGCAGCTGGTGATCCGACAGCCGGAATTGCACCTGGAGGACCTCGAGGGGACTTGAATTGGGCTCCTTGGAATACGGTACCTGCTGGTCTTAAGTGCCCTTCCGATCTTGGAGTCGCTATTGGCGGTAAGAACATCAGTTATGCAATGTGCGTGGGTGACCAGGTCGCAGGCATCAACGATGGTACAGTACGCGGTTTGTTCGGAAGATATCGATGGAGAAAACACGCCGAATTGACTGACGGTACCAGCAACACCGTTGGAATGAGCGAATTCCAGAATCAATCTCCGACCGGAAACGGCGGTCAATTTGGTTTCGCCGCTCCTGCCAATTCGGTTCGCTACACAATGGCATATGCGAACAATGTGGCTGGCCTCTCGGCTTCTCCAATTGTGTGTCGAGGAGTGACCAATGGCGCTTACTTCAAAACCGGATTGATTATTTTCGGTCGACGCGGAATCAACTGGACCGATGGGCCGGCAGCTTACTGCGCATTCAACACCGTACTGCCACCGAACTCTCCCGCATGCGCGGAAGCCGGGACTTGGGGCGATCAACCGAATATGGTACTGCCAGCATCTAGCTACCATACCGGCGGTGTCAACGTTTCCATGTGCGACGGTTCCGTGCGATTCGTAAGCAACAGCATCGATAGCGGCAATCTTTCGTTAGCGCAACCCGCCAGCGGAGCTAGCGTGTACGGCGTTTGGGGTGCACTTGGCTCCATCAGCGGTGGCGAACCAAATGGTATCGGCGAATAGGCTGACTTGCTTTTACTAAAAACCTTCAAATCGGTAGCAGTTGCGAGGCTGTGTACCGATTTTTTGTTTGGCCCTCCCGATTTTTCCATTCTCCAATCAACTCGAAATCAAATAAGATGAATCGTACTGTACAAATTCAAATATCCGTAAAGACCCTCCTGTTCCTTGGATGTCTCGGTCTAATAGGCTGTACGTCCCAAACATCCAACCCAACGACTTTTCCTGTTGCGGGGACGGTCACTCAAAATGGAAAAGCCGTCGAGAATGCAATTGTTATTTTTACCCCAGACGGAAACGGAGAGGCAGCGTCAGGAACCACCGATGCATTGGGTAAATTCGCCATGACCACCTATTCGTCGAACGACGGAGTTCGTCCAGGCTTGTACAAAATCAAGGTTTCAAAGTACGACAAGCCACAAATTGACGACTCACAACGTGTTGTCAACATGACCAAAGAAGAGGAGATGAAGGCTTACGACCCGGATGCTAAACCACCAGCACCTCCAAAAAATTTACTTCCTAAAAAATACGAAAACGAACAGACTTCAGGGATAACTCACACGGTTGCCGATAAAGCGACGAAACTAGAAATTGACATTAAGTAGCTGAAAAGGCGAGCAACCAGAAATAAGAAACTCCATCCAGGCCTAACCATGCAACCCAATCTCATGAGTGGTTTAGCTGTTTCGCATCGAAGCCGCTCGCGTTTTGGCCTGACTGCATTTCATTGGACTCTGGTAATTCTTGCCGCTTGCCAAACGGGGACGGGTATAGCGGTTGCTCAGGAGCCGGCGGATGCCCTGCGAGAAATGTTCGAAAAGTTTGGACAACAGTCCGAGCAGTTCATGCCTGGGATGTTTAGTGAACTGTCGCCAGCTCAAATGTCCGAACTCGAAAAAGTTCAGATCACGAAACGAGAAGAAGCCGAATTCGGCTCAAGGGTTCTAAAGAACTACGAAGCTTCCATTCGGTCGCAAAACCAAAGTATTACTCGCGACGGAATCGAAACAAAGTATCTTTCAAAGCTGGTCAGTGACATGCGGCCCAACATGACCAACGCCAAGCGATACCCAATCATTGACGTGGCCTTGGTAACCACCGAGAGCATTGATGCGTACTCGATTCCGGGAGGCCACTTGCTTTTCACAACTGGACTAATGAACAATGTGCAATCCGAAGCGGAACTGGTTGGAGTGATCTGCCATGAACTTTCGCATTTGGATCGAGGTCATCAACTGCTGCCGCTGAAGCAATCGAAACGTGCGAACACTATGACTGACATGCGTTCGAGCATGCAGTGGATTGCGACAATGGCAAAGCCCTTTCGACCCGAGTTCGAAACGCAGGCGGATGCAGACGCAGTGCGCTGGATGTTAGCCGAAGGTTATGACGCTCGCGAACTGGCACGCCTGCTCGTGCGGTGGGACGCACTTCAAGATCAACAGGCCGGATGGACCAAAATGATCCCAAGTTTCGCGCGATCGCACCCAGATTCCGGCCGCAGGGCAACGGTCGTGTTAGATAACGTCGATCGCGCTCGAGTTAAAACCGAAAAACTCGTCATCGGAAAAGAAAATCTTGCCCGACGCATACCGAAAAGCGAAAGCCAATTCCCTAATTAGGCGAGCGGCAGACATAATACTACCAGTCCATGCCACCGTGTGGCACGCCCAAAGCGATTAGCGATTAGCGATTAGCGATTAGCGATTAGCGATGGGCGATGGGCGATGGGCGTGGGAAGTGTGGCAAAGGACACTAGTTCGACTGTCCCAGATCAGTCTATCTTCCGCAAGTGGTTTTGTGTCAAGATCTTAGGTGGTTTTGTGCCTCGATGGTCTTGGATAGGGAGAAGT
>JAYTVM010000094.1:0-29628 GCA_043743995.1 Pirellula sp.
TGCCCGTCCAGGCCGTGTTCCGACTTCGCCCTGCAATCTTTGGGCGCTTTTGATAACAATCTTCTTGCCGGTCGCAAGGTTTGTCGCATCCCAGCCGCCGCGTGGCTTCTCAGCGTCGATCTGAATCTCGACGCGATTCCCGGAAACGTTCGCATAGTACTTGCCGCCGATTTTAACTTCTGCCTTCTTCATCTTACGTTCTCCAATTCTAGTTCTATGGTTGGCTGCCATCATCAGGCCGATCGAACCACCGATCAGCGACGCGGATCCGTTCCGCGTTTCGGCTTATTCGGAAAAGATCAGGTCGGCCAACCCGACACAAAGAAAATCCACAATTACTTGAATCTCGGTATTGGCCGCTGGCACGTCCAACCCTCGATCGAAATTGAAAAGTGTTTTAAGGTCGGCGATTCGCTGGACCCAAAGCTTGGATATCCTGCTTTTATCAAGCTCGTATTCTTCAGATTCGGCGTGCTCGCCAAAAACCAAGGCGTTGAATTTGTATTGGTCGTTGATCGTACCAATCACCCAGGTTCCGCCACCCGTGGTTCTTCGGTCGATCTTGGTGATCTCGAGGTCGAGGTCTACGTCGTTGTTGTGTTCGTTCGTCTTGGTCATCTCTGCGTCTCCGTTTTGAAAAGCTGTGAACATCGTTTTGCGTTAACACACATGTGCCATGCGGTTTGCACCGCATCAAGCGCTGTTAGAAAAGATTTCAAAGAATCTTTTCCACAGCGCCGCGCTCTGTCGCGATCAGCTATCGCGACATGTCTCCCAAGCCCGCTTGCTGCCGTAGCAAATCTGACCACCTTCGACGATGTAGACGATGTTTTCGTCCACGACATCTTGATCGTCGTCATCGCTATCTTCATCCGTGTCGTTCATCTCTTGGCCAGAAGTGATGCCGCAAATGCGGTTTTCAAAAGGCCAGTTTTGCTGAGTCATAAGCCGGACCTCCACATCGCCTCCGTGTTCTTCGCGGTAGTCGTTGAGGATTTCGATCAGTGTGTCGAGATTCATGTTCTTGTCTCCGTCGTCGTGAATGTAAAATCGTTTACCGTCAATACACATGAGCCATGCGGTTGGATGGACATCAAGCCGCTTTCATCAGCTTTTTTTAGTCTTATTACATGTTTTCCGAGATACCCTACGGTTGCCTACGTTGGCCCGTGTCGCGTCTGCTTTGATGTTGGGCTGTTAGGCGTATTGGGAGCAAAGAACGCAACGGTGGGCGAATGTCGCGCCCAAACGAGAAAACGCCGCGTTGTCGTTCGCGGCGTCCGTGGGATACTGTTTTCTGGTGGTTTAGAGGATCGCACCGAGCCGGCTGTTCTTCATCGCCTCAAGTGCTTCGCAGGCGTAGAGGTGTTCGTCGATCAAGGGGCCCGCCGACTCTGGTTGGCATGCGTCGGCGATCTCAAGGGCGTCTGCCAAGGTTCGCAACCCCTCGACTGCTTTGTAGTAGGCGTCACGAATCTCCTGTGCTTGGTGAGCGTTCATCGTTTTGAAAATCTTGCGAAGGGCCGCGTCGGTTGCTTTGTGTTCGTTGGTCTTGGCCATTATTGGGTCTCTATTCCGAAGGAAGGTTCAAATCGCTTATGCGATAACACACAGTTGCCATGCGGTTCAAATCACATCAAGCCGATCATGCAAAGAATCGAGAAAGAATCTTCAGCTTTCTTTCGATGCCGACAGAACGCACAAAATGCAGCGTGTGGCGATCACAAACGATTTGGGGCTCTATTAGATATTTACGCGAAAGATGTCACAGTTGGCGGAAGTTTCGGTCGAAAAAGCCAAGTTTGCAAGAACAACGAACTACGCCGAGCTCGTCCGCTCGGCGTGGTTGGTGGCTCTCGATTCCTAGGCAGCCGTGTCGTATTTCTTGGCCAAGTCCAAGAGCTTCGTCTTGATCGTCTTCCAATCGGGCGTTTGGTCGCCGCTAGTGATCTCGCCGAATGTTTTCTGGCGAAGGTCGCCCTTGTACCAACCTTTGGTCCATCCGAGTCGGTAGAACAATCGGTTGAGTTCCGTTTCGCCAAGTCCTGCACCAGGTCGATCCCAGCAGCTCTTGGTTCCTTCTTTCTTTGCGTAGTCCCAATCGGCGCATCGTTTGGAGTTGAGGGCAAGTTCAACCAGGCCCAAAACCATCATCAGGTATCCGACCACCTTGGTCTTGTTCAGCGTGCCGGCGAAGGCTCTGAATTCGATTCGGTTCTTGCCCTGGCGGAGGTGGGTCAAATTCAAAAGGTGGTATCGATCCGATTCGCATCGGCTCTTTGCGGTATCTTTGTCGCCGTATTGTTTGATCTTCTTGGTGTAGACCGCGTGTTCGCGTCGTCTCGATCCGGTCGAAGCGAAGATCGCTCGTTCGTGGTTACCAACCAAAGAAATCAATCTTGCCAAAGCTGCAGCGTCTCCGTCGAACGTCAAAGTGATATGAAGTCCTGTAGAAAGGTTGACTCGTGCATCCCGAGTGTTGATCGCGTCAATCGCGTTCTCAACCTCTTTCATTCCTGCGTATCCGCAAAGTTTGGGGCTTACAAACTCGCACCCCTTGCGGCTCATGTTTTCGGGTTTGATACTCCCATCGCGTTCGGCTTTCCAACCCTGTGGCAACCAAGGAACCTGTGTTCCGTTGTGGTAAGGACCAATCGGGGTCGTGTCGCTTGCAGGCAGGGTCGTTTCGAATTCGATACCGAAGCAAATTTCGTTAGCGTTCATCTTTTGTGTTCCTCGTTGGTTGGTTTTGTGGGTCGAGTGCGATGCGTTTTGCATTCGCGTATGACACACATCAGCCATGCATTTCGAGGAAGCTCAAGCGAACAGTCGCATGTTTCTGGGAGGAATCTGCATGTATTTTCAGAGGCCACGTGGACCGCAGGTTTGGGCCGCGTTGGCGTCCAAACATGCATCGCATAGCAAGGCGAACATGTGTTCAGGACGCCACAGTGGCGAACGTGTTGCAACCGGTGGCAATCAACCGAATCACGGAGGAATGGGATGAGTGAAGGCAACAACCAAGTCGACCCAACACGGCTTTCGATCGAACAAGCGTCGAAGCTACTCTCGGCTGTGTATCGTGAGCGAATCGATGTCGTGAATATTCAAGAAGACATAGATGCCGGTGCGCCGACGAATAGCGACGGAACGATCAACCTTGTGAACTACGCCGCTTGGCAATCAAAGGACTTAGGCCATGCCGATTGATCCCAGAAAACTAAGACCTAGCGAGCTATGCCGCTTGCTTAATTCGACGCCATTGGGAGAAGTAATAAGCGAGAGACAGCTGTATCGACATCGTCAAAGAGCCGGCAATCGGATTGGAGACGGCAAGACAGTCGACTTGTTGCGATATTGTGCATGGATGCATGTGATTCGGCATACGCCTAAGCCACAATCAGATGTAGATCCGTATGAGCGCATGAGGGAATCGGCTCGCGCCCGTAACGCGGCTCTTGCGTTAGCTGGTCGGGACATCGGCGAATTGCCCGCTGTGGTGAGTCCGGATCGCAAATTAAAGGCTTCGCGAGATTTTCGATACTTCTGTGAAACGTATTTCCCAATGACGTTTCATTTGAATTGGTCTCCCGATCACCTTAAGGTTATCGCCAAGATTGAACAAGCGATCATCCACGGCGGACTGTTCGCGCTTGCCATGAGCCGGGGGTCCGGGAAGTCTAGTTTGGCTGAAACGGCTTGCATTTGGGCGATGCTTTACGGTCATCGGGATTTCATATGCTTGATCGGAAGCGACGAAAGCCACGCCTGTGAAATGCTCGAATCGATCAAGACGGAACTTGATAGTAACGATCTGTTACTCGCGGACTTTCCAGAAGTCTGCTTTCCGATTCATGCTCTCGACGGCATTTCCAATCGAGCCAATGGACAGTTATTTAAAGGCAACCGTACCCACATCGGTTGGACGGCGAAAGAAATTGTTTTGCCGACGATCGCAGACAGCCCTGCCAGTGGGGCGATCATCAAGGTGGCTGGAATCACAGGTCGAATTCGCGGTCAAAAATTCAAGAGGCCCGATGGCCGATCAGTAAGGCCTTCGCTGGTGGTTTTGGACGATCCTCAAACCGATGAGTCTAGCCGCTCGCTCTCTCAGTGTGCAAACCGCGAGAGCATCCTTGCGGGCGCCGTTCTCGGACTTGCTGGACCAGGCAAGAAAATCTCAGGCATCATGCCCTGCACAGTGATTCGGCCAGGTGACATGGCGGACAACATATTAGACCGCGACAAGCATCCCGAGTGGAACGGCGAACGGACTCGGATGGTCTATTCGTTCCCAAAGAATGAATCCCTATGGCATCGCTACGCTGAGATTCGGGCCGAAGGATTTCGCCATGGCGACGGTGGAGCTGCCGGAACTGAATTCTATCGCCAGAACAGAACCGCGATGGACGAAGGCTCAGTCATAGGCTGGCCGGAGCGATTCAACTACGATGAGCTATCGGCAATCCAGCACGCAATGAATCTAAAGCTACAAGACGAGGCTGCCTTCTTTGCCGAATACCAAAATGAACCGTTGCCAACGAAGGTCACAACCGAGGGCATTCTCTCGGCCGACGAGATTGCCCGCAAAATCAATCGAATGGAGCGGGGTGTTCTTTCCATTGGTTGCAACCATCTGACCGCCTTCGTAGACATTCAACAGAAGCTGCTCTTCTATATGGTCGTCGGTTGGGAAGATGATTTTACCGGGTACGTGGTCGACTACGGATCTTATCCGGATCAGAAGCGATCGTATTTTACGCTTCGGGATGCGAGACTGACTTTGTCCACTTCGGCAGAGGGGACCGGGCTCGAGGGATCTATCTATTCTGGATTAACTTCGTTGACCGCGGATTTACTCGATAGGGAGTGGATTCGCGATGATGGCGCGGCCATGAAAATCAGTCGCTGTTTGATTGACGCCAATTGGGGCCATTCGACCGATGTGGTCTATCAATTCTGTCGTCAATCGAAACATTCGGCGATCGTCATGCCGAGCCACGGTCGTTTCGTGGGAGCATCAAGTATGCCATTCAGCGAATACAAGCGCCGGCCCGGCGACCGAGTTGGCTTGAACTGGCGAATTCCAAGCGTCCATGGCAAACGAGCCATTCGGCATGTTATCTTCGATACGAATTGGTGGAAGTCATTCGTACACGCTCGACTGGCAGTGGCACTTGGCGATCGAGGGAGTCTGTCCCTCTTCGGAAACAATCCCGAGCCGCACAGGATGCTTTCAGAACAGTTGACAGCTGAATACTACGTCAAGACAGAAGGCCGCGGCCGAACGGTAGATGAGTGGAAATCGCGACCCGACCAGCCAGATAATCACTGGTTCGATTGTCTTGTGGGAGCGGCAATGGCTGCGTCCATGCAGGGCGCCGCTCTCGGAGGAATTAGCAATCCCTTCACAACACGTGGCCAAAGATTGAGCTTCGCTCAGCTCCAACGGAGCCGCCGAG
This sequence comes from Pirellula sp., assembly GCA_043743995.1. Taxonomy (GTDB): domain Bacteria; phylum Planctomycetota; class Planctomycetia; order Pirellulales; family Pirellulaceae; genus JBKCUI01. The sequence continues at coordinate 5,463 of JAYTVM010000094.1, forward strand.
GATGAACAAGGACAAATCTGAGAATCCGAAACGTGGCATTGTTTGCCCACAGTGTGGATGTTGCCATTTCCACACATCACATACCGAGCCGTTACAAGACGGAACGATCCGTCGCCGTAAAGAATGTCGGCAATGTCGACGTCGAATTGTCACATTCGAGTCGTTGCAAGGAACGGCGCGAAATCTAGATCGCTACATGTAGCACGAATTTGGATATTTCTGTTCTTCAGCGCGCAATCCGATCTAGAAACGGCATATATAACAAATATGCCTCCTACTTAGTACATCACTAAAAAATAATTCCGCTTGGAATCCGTCAACCCAACATCTTTTCGCGTAACCCTATAGGTAGGCGAGCATCTCATCACTCATTCCACATTCGCACCATGGTAGACGACCTAGAAGACAACATTCGCAACAACGCCAAAGCGCCGGCCAAGGCTTCGGGTGATGCTGGAAGCGTCGAACAACATAACCTCAAGGATCAGATCGAAGCCGACAAGTACCTCGCCTCCAAGCGAGCGACCCAAACCAAGAATCGTGGATTGCGATTCAACAAGATCGTGCCGCCAGGCGCGGACTAACCAAGCTAATTCAATCTAGCGAACAAGGCTGTCGGAACAGCGACATTCAAGGAAAGACACGGATGCTCCAATTTTTGTCAGGGATATTCAGCAATAAACCTAGTCGGGCGATCCGTCCGTCGAATGGTGGAAGCTTGTTCCGACAGCCTTTCTCCTTCAAACGCAGCATGGAGGCCCGCTACGACGCGGCCGTTACGAGCGAAGACAATCGCAAACACTGGTCGGCTGCAGATGGTTTGTCGGCCAAGACTGCAAATGGCGCCGCTATACGGCGAACGCTACGCAATCGAGCTCGCTATGAGATTGCCAACAATAGCTACGCTCGTGGTATTTCGCTGACTTTAGCCAACGATATTGTCGGTACCGGACCTCGACTCCAAATGCTGACCGACGATCCAAGGGCGAATCGCATTATCGAAACGGAATTCAGCCGCTGGTCTAATGCAGTTGGGTTGGCCGAAAAACTACGAACTATGAAATTGGCCAGTTGTGGCGATGGAGAGTCCTTTGGCATCCTGACAAGCAACTCCAATATTCAAACTGCCGTTCAATTGGATTTAATGTTGGTCGAAGCGGACCAAGTAACGACTCCATTCGGTGTAGTCGGGCTTTCGAACTACATTGATGGCATCCAATTCGATGTACTCGGAAACCCAATATCGTACCATGTGCTCAAGTCACATCCTGGTGACACGGGAACTGCGTGGGGAGCATTTGGAACCGTTCCGGCTGCCGCCATGTTGCACTTGTTTCGTGTTGATCGACCTGGGCAAGTTCGTGGTATCCCAGAGATCACGCCGGCACTACCGCTGTTCGCACAGTTGCGACGGTTCACGCTCGCTGTGATTGCCGCCGCAGAAACAGCAGCCGACTTTGCTGGAATTCTTTACACCGACTCACCCGCAAACGGCGAAGCGGATTCAGCGGAACCATTTGAGTCGATCGAGCTAGAGAAGCGGACGCTGGTTACTATGCCCGGTGGTTGGAAGATGAGCCAAATACAAGCCGAGCAACCTTGCAGTACCTATAGTGAGTTTAAGCATGAGATTCTCAATGAAATCGCTCGCTGCCTCAACATGCCTTTCAATGTGGCTGCCGGTAATAGTAGCTCTTACAACTACGCCTCTGGTAGGCTCGATCATCAAACCTACGGCAAATCCATCCGTGTCGAACAGTCGAACATGGCACGTGTGGTTCTCGATCGCATTCTAGCGGCGTGGCTCGATGAAGCCATCCTAATCGAAGGCTTGTTGCCCCAATCGGTCCGAACAACGACTTTCGACGCAGCACACCAATGGTTTTGGGACGGCCAGGAACATGTCGATCCCTTGAAAGAAGCCAACGCACAAGCAACGCGACTTTCTAATCATACAACGACCCTCGCATATGAGTACGCAAGGCAAGGCCGTGATTGGGAAGATGCCCTTATTCAGCGAGCCAAGGAACTGGCCCTGATGTCCAAACTTGGTCTTGCATTGCCCGGCGCTCCGGTTCCGGTTCTTTCCCCCGATGTCAACGAGGAGTCTCTCAGTGACCCAGCTGCCAATGATGACTAGTCCATTTCCAATCGAGCTCAATATCTTAGCCCAGTCTGAGGATAAGCTTCTCAACTTGCAAGCCTGTTCGGTTGAGTTTGAAGCTGCTCCAGCGGACGGTAACGAAGCCACCTTGCGCCGGTTCACCATGACCGCGTACACGGGCGGCTCAATGCAATTGAACGGGTGGCGATATCCGGTCGTTGTCGATTTGCAAGGGATGCAGATGGGCAAGCAGCGACGACCGATCTTACTAGACCACACCCGCGATGTTGATTTTGTGGTGGGACAGACGGACTCCATCGCGGTCATGAACAACGCCCTCATTGTGGCTGGCCAAGTTATGGGGGATTCTCCGAAGGCTAGGCAGGTAATTGCGCTCAACGACAAGGGTTTTGCATGGCAAGCATCCATCGGAGCAAGAGCCGACCAAGTTGAGTTCGTAGCCGAGGGCAAAACGACCATTGTCAACGGCCAAGAAGTAACCGGTCCCGTCAATGTGGCACGGCGATCAATGCTTGGGGAAGTTAGCTTCGTTGTACTGGGCGCGGATGACAATACGAGCGCTCAAATCGCAGCCTCCCAAGGCAAGACCGGGAATCTACTAGGCGGCAATTCAACTTCTAGCGAGCCAACGCCATTCGACGCCTGGCTCGAAATCCATGGTTTTGATTCCAATTCGTTGTCTGCATCGCAAACCGATTCACTTCGTCAAATGTTTGCGGTCGCTCACAGCAAGATTGAACCAGAATCGCTCAACGCCACCCAATCAATTGAGGAAACACCGACCCAGCAGACACTCACACCCCATGTGGATGCGGTTGCGAATCTTCGAGCTTCGATGGCAACGGAACTCAAACGGATCGCCGCGATTCGCAAGATCTGCAACGGTCTCGATGCGGCAATTGAAGCAAGGGCGATCGCAGAAGGTTGGGATTCTTCTCGAACGGAGTTAGAAATGTTACGAGGGCAGCGCCCACAGGCACCAGCCATCCAATCCATAGATCGATCCGTGACTGGGCAAGTACTCGAAGCAGCCTGCATGCTGGCGGCACGGCATTCGGATGTCGAAACATTGTACGAGCCAAAGACGCTTGAGGCCGCGAATCGTCGCTTCCGGGGTGGGATCACTCTCCAAGAGCTTGTCCTCGAAGCCGCTTGGGCGAACGGATACACGGGGCGCAACTTCCGCGACTCGCGTGAAGTCCTGCGGTTCGCTTTCGCGCCGTCGATTCAAGCTGGCCTTTCAACCATTGAAGTCTCCGGGATTCTATCCAACGTTGCCAACAAGTTTCTATTGGAAGGCTTCTTCTCAGTTGAACGGGTTTGGCGAAACATCTGTGCCGTCCGAACCGTCAATGATTTCAAAACGATCACAAGTTATCGTTTGGTTGGTAAAGACCAGTATGAACTGGTCGCACCGGGTGGTGAAATCGCTAGCGGTACGCTCGGCGAGGAAAAGTATAGCAACAAGGCCGATACCTATGGCTTGATACTGGCCATCGATCGTCGCGATTTCATCAACGATGACCTCGGTGCGATTACCACTGTGCCACGGAAACTTGGCCGTGGATCCGGGCTCAAGATCAACGATATTTTCTGGACCATCTTCCTGAACAACGCGGCATTCTTCACAACTGGGAACAAGAACTACATTCTTGGCGCCAATACCAACCTTGGTATCGATGGGTTAACGCAGGGTGAAACGATGTTCATGGACCAAGTGGATAACGATGGCAAGCCAGTGGGCATTATGCCTCAGATCATGCTTGTTCCCACTGCCAATTCGACTATCGCAGCGCAGCTCTTCAAAGCGGTCGAAATGCGAGACACCACGGCCAACACCAAATCGACCACGAGTAACCCACACCAGGGCAAGTATCGAGTCGAAGTGAGTCGTTACTTGGGTAACGCAACGTATCCCGGCTCCTCTGGAAAAGCGTGGTATTTGCTGGCGGATCCTAATGACCTGCCCGTCATTGAAGTCGCTTTCCTCAACGGTCAAGAATCACCCACCATCGAAACCGCTGAAGCGGACTTCAACATCTTGGGTGTGAAGATGCGTGGCTATCACGACTTTGGTGTGGCTCTTCAAGATCCACGTGGCGGAATGAAATCCAAAGGCGAAGCGTAGTCTGGCACAGCTTTCTAACGATTCGATAAACGGAATTTTTACTACAAGGGACAGATAACGGATGGCACACGAATATTTTAAGCACGGCGATGCAGTCGATTACGCCAATGGAGGTACCGCATTAGCTGCCGGTGAGGTTGTGGTGGCAAACAGCAAGCCCCTTGGCATTACCCATCGGCCAGTTGCAGCCAACGAAACCGCTGGGATCTGTCGTAAGCAAGGAGCCATCTTTAACTGTGACAAAGCGGCTGCGACCGTGTTTGCGGTTGGAGACGACGTCAATTTTGTGACGGCAACGAAACTGGCCACCAGTGCCGTGGTTGCGGCTGGCATCATTCCCCTTGGCCGTTGCGTCGAAGCTGCCGGAAACGGGCCGGTGAAGGTCAAGGTTGCTATCAACTTTACATAGCTGATTCTTCAGTTAGTGGCCGGTTTTTTAGGGACGTGACTCAGCACGAGTAATACGATGAACAAACTTCTAATTTTTACCTTTGGCTTTGTTTTGCTCTGTGGCTGTACTGAACAGCAATGGCGCGAGCTTACTCTTTCTTCCCCGGAAGTTCCTGCAGCCAATGTACCGGCATCGCTCAGGTACAAGAATTGGCCAGATCGAAACGGATCGGGCTCCTGCGTCATTGCCTCAAGTTGCTCGGCACTGGAGTGGTTCAATCGCCCGGACCTGGCGCAGAAGTTTCGAAAGACCTATGCGGGTGGCCAGACGGAGACCAGCATCCTCACCAAATATCGAGAGAGCAAGATTCCGTTTGTGGCAACGCGATCTGCAGAGGATGTGGCCAGAATTGGCGGTTATCGATATGGAGACCCTCGAATACTCGAACTGTGCTCTTCGACCCGTCGGGCGTGCATTATTTGGTATTTTCCAAACCACTGCGTGACCTTTGTGGGCTTTTCACAGTGGCAGGGGCAAGAAGTCGCTTGGCTTTTAGACAACAACCGAAAAGAACGGTTCATCCCAATCCCAAAGGCTCAGTTCTTGGCTGAGTGGCGAGGGTTTGGAGGGTTTGCAGCCATACCCTGGCTGACCCCAGCTCCATCCATTCCGTTTCAAGGCTACGAGGTGCTTTAATGCGACAATTCCATGTGATTTCTGTTTCGATCGGAACCGGCATCTTGTTTTGTATGCTTACTGGTTTCGTTGCGCTGGCCATTGCGGCCGCAATTGTCGACTCGCATTCGAATGGCAAGTGCTCCCAAGGGGTGTTTCGCCCACGGACTGGCGCAATGGGTGAGATCGAGCATCAGATGAATGATCTGATGTACGGCCCAGTCAACTCGAACGCGACCCGAGAAGTAAAGAATGGCCTGTTTGATCGGATAAGAGCCAACAGGCAAGCCCGGGTTCGCCAGCCTGTAGCGCAAGCAACCTGTTTGCCAACTGAGACGGTGGTGCGCTATTCGAACCCTATACAAAATGTTCAGCCGTGCTATCGGGTCGTCGACCAATCGGATTGCACTTACTCCTACACGATTGCAAATCCTGTGGTCGGCCAATCGATCGTTACCCATTCAACGGGTATCGAGATGCCAAGCGTCGTTCCTGTGAACCCACCTGAACATTCGACTCCTAACGATTGCCTGACCTGTAAGAGTCCGACTCGCAATGCAGTCAAAACGGGCTCGTTCATCTGCTCCAACTGCCGTCAATCTCAAGTGGGTGGTTGGCACACCGATTGGAAAGAGGATGGAACGCCAGTCACTTTCCTATGTAAACGATGCTACTCACTGATGTCTCCTGAACAACGGGAAAGAGCCTATAAGGGCTACATGGCCCGGCAATCTAGGACGGCAGGGATATCCGGTCTACTTCACCAAGAAATAGGGCAATAATGAATATCATTCGACCGATCATTGCGTTTTTGCTGTGTATTGAAGGTTGTTGTTCCTTGGCAAACGCGCAGTTGCCAGCCAACGATTCCAACAAATACCAAATCATCGTTGTGGGTTCGCCTGGCAAAGCTCCCGTAACTTGGTTTGAGGAAGTGCCTGAGTTGGCCGCTCTTAAAGCCGCAACTGCATTTACGCAGCTCAAGCCTAAAGCCAACCCCGAGGCCAAGGACGGTTTGTTTGAAGCTAGGTACAAATCGACGCTCGGGTCGGAAACGCCAATCGTGGCCTATCTAAGACCAGATGGCGGAGTCATTTACTTCGCAGACCGCCATTCGATGCCAACTTGCGACAAGCTTTACGTTGAAATTAAGGCCGCGCATCAGATGGCTAAGAAGGCGGTCCCAGCAGCGCCGATGCAACCGCAGGCAGAACTAACACAAAGTGATTGGGAGGATTTCGGTAACGAATGTCCCGATGGATCCTGCGATGTTCCGTTGGACAACTCTGGTGCGCCAAGATTCCCAAGGCTTCGTCCATTGAAGAATCCACTGGATGGCAGCGGAAACGCGGCGCACCCAATCGACCGGATTCTCACAGGTTGGTTCAGCGATTCGATTACGTCAGGCATTTTCCTGGTTTTTGCAGTGATTTGCTTGATGGTCATTGTGTTGTTTTCGGTGATCATCTTTGGGGCAATGATCGTCGTTGTGCGGTGGGTCGTTAAATGATCTCGCTGCTAATGGGTTGCGTCTGTTGTGGATTTGTCATCCTTGGCTTCGTAGTGGGTCTATTGCTAGTCGCCAAGCTTTTGAAATAGGAGAAGTACTGTGAACACATTGATTTGGTTGATTTTCATGCTTGCTGGTTTTTTTGCGTTTGTGATCTTCGTGGTTATTGCCGTCTTCGTTGTTTTCGGTGCCATCCGGCTGATCAAAAACAAGAAGGAGCTTGCCAAGGTCAACGTCTTTGATGGTCTTGATGCAACTGAGCTGCAAATCATTGCTGGCACAATTCTCAAAAAGAAGCGAGCCGATCAGGAGACCAAGGTTCGAACCGACGCCGTTGAAGCACTGAAGGTCTAATAATCCTAATGGCTAACTTGCTTGAGACTGGCAGCCAATGGCTAAGCGATCAGATCGACGAGCATTTATCGTCGCCAGTCGTGTATCGACGCGGTTCGTCGACCGTTTCAGTCCAAGCTGGCAAAGCAAAAACAACATTCGATCTACCGAGTTCCAACGGAATGATTATTTCCGTCGAGTCTCGCGATTTCCTGATCACAGCAAGCAAGCTCTTACTTGACGGTGAACAAATTCTTCCCCTAGTTGGCGATCGGATCATTGAGGACATCAGCGGCGAGCTCCGAGCGTACGAAGTGCAGAACTTTGGAACGGAAAGACCATATCGTTTTTGCGATGCACATCGAATTAAGTTGCGAGTCCATACCAAGTATGTTGGGGTGGTGCAGGCATGACAAGCATGACAACTCCAGGAGAACCAATCAATGCGCTAAGAGCGGCGGACCTAATAGCCGCCCTCACTTGGGCGAATATCGTAGCCAAGCCTAGCACTTTTGCGCCGTCCTCGCACACACACTTAGCTGACGATCTACCAAGCACGATTCTCTATCAGGCGGGCAACCTTGCGGGACTTGCGTCGATTGCGACCGCGAAGTCAAATCTAGGTCTTGGCACTGGCGACAGTCCGACATTTGCGGGATTAACTGTAACTGGCAATGCGACAATTGGAAGCAATATCACAGTTGCCGGATCAGCAACCGCAGGACTTTTCTATGTGCCAGTAACTCAGTCATGGATTGGATTCGGGGGTTCGGAAAATTACCTGGGAGGCGTAACGTATTTTCGCTCAACTACCGGAGGACAGTCGAAGGTAACGATTTACGGAGCCAGTGGGGCCATCGCTGCAAAAGGCAACATATCAACGGAAGCTGATCTGTTGGTGGATGGGGCCGTGATAACAAACGGACTGTCTCTCATTAGAGTGCTACACGGGTCACACCTAAACCTACTGGTTGAAAACCAAGGCTACGTTCCCGGTTCGGGGGCAGGCATCACGCTATCGGCGAAGTACACTAACGGAAGTGCTTACCCGTGCGAGATCGTCAACGCACCCAATAGTGCAGCGAGTCGATTGCTAGTCAATTCGAACACGATTGAAATGGGCGGAACGGTTAGAATCGGCTCGCTTGAAGCATCGAACATCGTCCTAGATGGGTCTGGTAATGACCTAGCGATAAGTGGACACGTTAATTCCCTTTGGGGATCGTGGTGTCGTTATGGGCAGTTTGGCATTCGTGCCTACGGGATGGATGTTCCTGTGACCGATCTCTGTTTGTATCGAGATTTTTCGGTTGCGGCAACTTTTGGAGCAAGTGGAGTAATCTTTCCCGGTAGTGTCACTTCACTTACGGCAACCGTTAAAAACGGCAGTAACGCACCTACCGAGCAGATCCGGCTTCAGTATTCGCTTGGTGGCTACTCCCATTGGATTGGTTCCGATCACTCTGGAACTCCAAACGGGGCACTCTATTTCAAGACGAACAACGGAATAACGGACACCTATGCAGCCAGCACGCTTGGGCTGACTATCCAAAACGGCAACATCATCTGCCCAGGTTCCATCACCGGCACCAACCTAAACATTGGGGACATCAGTTCGACAGGCACTTTCTCCAACCTTGGACCAGCAGCCTACACCGGAACCTATACGTTGTTATCACTCGGAGGGACAGGTGCCGGGTTCAGTGGCCCCAACGATGCGGATACAGTCGTCGCAATCGACTTCAAAGGCACGTCTTATCTGATGAATGGTGGCGGAATTGTACCCTGTGTCGGCGGACGAATTGCGATGCAAAAAGCCGGAACATGGAATGCCGCAAACGGCGGGACCGGCAAGGGCAATCTAGTTTTCTCGACATCCTACGGTGGGTCGCAGTTTTCGGTCCCAATACTGAGAGAGGTTTTGAGGCTAGATGAGAATCGTAACGCGACGTTTGCCGGAGCCATCACAGCAAGCGGAACGGTCAAAGGAATGTTAATGGTCGTAGACAACGATTACATCGGCAGCCCAACCCTGAGATTAAGTAGTTTGTATCAAACTGGATTCGATGGCGGTTCGTCGATTTTGAGGTTCTGGGCAAATAGTGTGATGATGGGCTACTTTGCATTTGGGTCTGGATTTGTCTCGAACTACTTAATCACGGCTAGTGGGGGCTTAGATGTAATAGGAAATATCACGGCAAGTTCCGTCACTCCGCTTATTCAGCTAACAGCGTCAAATACCGCTGTAGCCTATGGGCTATCTCTCGGTTTGGATGGTGGAGTTAAGCTAATTGATGCGAGCGGAGTCCTCACTATCAATTCGGGTCGAAACTCAAGCTGGGGTGGTTCGATTTCATTCGTCACCGACACCGTTGAAAGGTTAAGAGTCTCCCAAACAGGAATCATCACAGCAAACGGAATTGTGAGAGTACCTTGGGGCGACATAGCTAATCCTAGCATCCAGTTCGGCGACGGGACCACAGGAATATTCCGAGACAACAACGACATTGTCATAAAGTCCGGCAACGGAGAAAAACTTAGGATACTACACGCGCACCGATTTGTTTTATCATCGGCTGACCCTGAGATTGGATATGGGTACGCGAGCCAATCAATTAACATACACGCTGGTCGGATAGCGTTTCGGAACAGCGCGAACAATGCAGACTGCAATATCACAGCTGGAGCCATCACCGCATCAGCGTTCACAGCAACCGGAGACGTAACTGCTCAACGACTGGCTCTGGGTGGCTTCACTCCTAGCACGTATGGAGTTCCGTTCAGCGTACTCGGCCAAACGGTATTGCAAGGTTCTGGGATCACAGACGGCGGATACGTGGCATCCATATTTTGCAATGCAGTTACCGGCTCAGCATACGGAATTCTCAGCCAAGGTACCGCAACAGCAGATTGGATTCATTTCGTCCAAAATGCGGGGGCTGGGTCAGCGACAACTAAGCATCTCGTAGCAATAGGTAGTGGCGATGCGCGAACAGCCTATCAAGTCAATGGCGGTGCGGTTTGGACCGTTGGCTTAAATCAAAGTGATTCAAACAAGTTCAAAATTAGTTCGTCGGTTGCACTTGGTACGAATGATCGACTTACGATTGATGCTAGTGGTAATGCGGTGTTTACGGGATCGCTCTTCGTCAACTCTGGAGGTAACGACTCTGGCGTAATTGCTTCAGGGTCCAGTGCGGAAACGCAATTCGGGTTTTCCAATTCTAGTTCGGGCCGCAGATACAATTTAGTAGTTGGTGGATCGTCACCAACTGTAGGTGTACCCGCTGGAGCATTTGCGATCCGTGACTACACGGCTGGCTACAATCGATTGATTATCGACACAAGCGGCAACGTCGTATTGGGTGGGAATCTCACAGCAAATTCAATTGTACTCCAAGACGGCGGAGCAATAGTAGGTGGAGGTGTCGCCTCAATCCAGCTTGGAGACTCCAACGACACGTTGGTAATTGGGGCTGCAACTAATTACATCACTGGTTTAACAGTTCTGCGTGGTACTTTGTCTAACGATTCCGGTAGTATCAATGTTACATCTAACATTGTCAGTGCCGGAGCCATCACAACAAGCGGCACTGTCACGTCAACGTTTCAAAGTCTATCAGCCAACCCATCAACTCTGGACCTTACCGCGAGTCAATCGCGTCTCGTAAAAAACACCACCTCTGGCGTCTTGTCCATGTGGGCCAACGACGGCGGTAGTCTCAAATCCGTAGCTCTTACCTAACCAGGAAATCAAAATGTCCGCTGTCGAAGTTCGTCAAGCATTACCATACGTTTCGCACCTGAAGATTGTCAAGCATCCGTCGCTATCGTGGGTCCCGGCGGGACAGAATGAGCAGGGGCAGCAACTCGCCAAGCGCCAGGGAAACCAGCCCTCCATCCAGTGCGAAATTAGCTATTACGTGGGCGACGAAAAGACCTTTGCCGAGCCATTCGTCTTTGCTTCGCGGAACTTCTTGCAAAAGATCGTAGACGACTTAACCGCCATTGAAAAACCCGATGAAAATATTATGTCGCAAATTGCAGCAATCAACGCAAGATTGGCTAGCGAGAAGCTATGGCTCGAAGACGTGCTAGCCAAAGCGCAGATCACAGATTTAGAGTCGCTTTGGTCGGAGGCTTTCTCGGAGTCGTTGGACGACTTTCCACAGTGGGAAGAACCCGTCGCGCCAGTCGGTGGAATTCCAAATTACTTTCGCCAATTGGAATGGGATGCGAGACTAGCGCTCGACTCTTCAAAAGCGGTGACGGTTGCTATGGGGGTCTATCCGACTCCAGCTTGCGACTTAGTCGAGCCGGTGCGAAAAGTTCTGCAATTCGAAGAGGGCGCAAGTAAGCGACAAAGACAGGCACAAATAGCGCAGAACGAAACCCTCATTGCGGATCGCGCCGCCGGGTTAGAAGCAATTGCTGAGATCAAGACATGGAAAGCAAAGCCGCTATCTGCGGAACGCACGGCAAAGTTAGCAACGTTCAATCAAATGATTGTCAATCAGCCTGATTTGGACGCATACGCCAAACAGATCCTTGAGGAACAACGCGGTTACGCCGATCAGCTAGCGCGACTAAACGCGATTAGTTATGGATCAATCGCAACGTTAATTGCCAACCCAAGCGTTGCGGCTTCCATCAAAAGCATGATTTTGGCACTCTTTTCGATCCTCAAAGAAAACGTGGAGCAGTGGAAGAACCTCGACATGGAATTAGTCGAAAGCCGCTTTTTTATTCCAGACGTGTCGTGACCCTAAATATTACAAGTAATGAAAACCATCAGCACAGTACAGACAGCAGGAAAGACAACGCTTTACGCGTTTCCGGCTGCAACTGCGCTTTCAGAGTGGACCACAAAGCGAGTGTTGATGGTCGAAATAGTGGCTGGTTACTACACCGCTTCGGTTGATGAATCGATCTCCGACCTGTGGTATCTATTCGATGGCAGTGCACAGCCTGCGAGCTACGAATCTGCCAAGGAAGTATTCAATCTCAATGTGGGTGCGACAACTACGGGGTCCGGCCAATTCGTTACCACGATCAGCGTTACCGCAACGAGTGTGGCCATTTCTGGTGGTTTGATCACGATCCAACAATCGGGCGTGATAGTCGCTTGGGGTTATTCCGGCACCAACGGGACGGTTGCGATTGCTCTCAACGCCGGGGTTTATTCCCTCTCAATTACCGCAACTGGTTTCAATCCAATAGTCGCATCAAGCTTCACGGTTTCGGGCGATTCAATCGTTAGCCGAACCCTAACAGTAGCGACAGTCATTCCACCAGCAACCTTAAATGCCTGCCGAGTACAAATCAAGGCAATGCGTGGTGGTGTTGCCAAGCAGGTTCGCGTTGTCGTCAACTCGGGAGAAACTGGCCGAATGGGTGAGCTTGCCTTCATGCAAGTTGCGTTCGACGGGCTGACGGATAGTGTCGGCGCAGTCGCAGTTGATTTGCCATGGTCGAGCACTGTTGGAGTCGGAAAGTATCGGTTCAGATTCTTCGATATCAATTCAGGAGCTTGCTTGCACGATCGAACTTGCAACGTTGCGGACGTGTCCAATGCAAATTACGAGGATTTGCAATGATCGAATTCGAAATTGACACAACCCGACTCGAGCAGAAGCTGCTTACAGCGGCGCAGTCTATCCAATCATCCATTGTGCAAGGCGTTTCTCACAGTGCAGAGCAACTCGAAAAAAAGATAGACGATTTCATGTTTGTCCCGCTGGCAATGGAAACAAACGTAAATCAGCAAAGCACTGAAACGATAGCAACGATTGGCGTCAACTTGAACTTGCCACCGATCCGGCCAAGGGGACGATTTGATCGATTTCGGCGCAAGCCGTACCGCCACAAGCCAAAAGTATCTGGGCGCCGTTGGTTTGATTACGTTCGGCAGCTTAGCCAAGAGTCAAATAGAGATTTGACCGCGGTTATCGCTGCTGAGATCCGAAGGGAGCTTCCATGAACGAACCAGTGATTGAGCGAATCGCGTTGGAGATCCAAAGAAGAATGGCCCCAGCAACCATCCTTCGGCAAGGCCGCGTACTGTCGGAAGAGTTAGCTCTTGGTGCTCCCGTCGTGATCCAGCAGCAATCGATAAGGCCGTTGCCAAACCTCGACTACCCGGGCAATCCACCGGCGAAAGCCTACGAAGCGACATTCAATATCAATTGCTTTTTGGACGCGAAAGCAACGGAAGAGGAATTCGCAAAGCAGTGTAATCAAAAATCGGCGGACGTGATCCGGCGGGTTACGAATCCTGATATTGATCCAACCTTCTGGCACTCGTTTGGCGGATTAGCGTTCAACGCATCGTTCGGCCAGATGCGAGATTTACCAACGGAAATTGCTGTCAACGGGGGCGTGATTGTACCACTGCTTATTCAATTCCGTGTCGCTGAAAACGACCATACCCAAGTGAGATGAAGATGCCGAACAACGAAACAGTCGCATTAGTTGTACTCGATGTCGCTGCGAATCGCATTGCAGCCGATCCGGTTTTGGCCAAGTCAGTTGCGATCGAAGGCGTTAACGAAACCACAGTCGCTGTGACGATCAGCCTGCCAGAAGGCGTTGAGCCAAACACATCCACGGCAACCACATTAAACGCAATGGCTTTGCGAGTGATCTCTCAATTGAGCATCCCCACAGAAGAGGACGTGGAATGCTCGTTGTCGAGCTGCGTAATGCGTCCATTGCAAACACAAGAAAGCGGAAAAGTCGTCTTGCCGCTTGAGGTGACGTTTTCTCTTCCGCCACAACAGGAAGCCGAATAATGGTTTTGGTTAAAAAGCGATGCGTGTTCGGAGCGAAGACCGAAACGACACCAGGCACAAAGCAAACGCTCGCTGTTGGTGATGCCGCGTTCAATGTCTATGATTTGGAAATTGTGCCGGACATCAAGTTTGACGAACGGCCAGCACAAGGAAGTTTCGGCAGCCAAAAAAGCGTCCCAGGTGGCCGAAAAGGAAAGGCCACCTTCAAGATCGATTGCGGATTCGACGGATTGGTTATCCCTGGTTGGGCGAATACTCTACTGCCAGCGTGCGGGCTCGTCAAAACGGGCAGCGTGTTTGCGCCTAAAACGCAAACACCAGACACAGCGGGTGCCACTGTGAAAACCCTCACGATTGGCAAGTGGATGGATGGAAAATTCATTTCTATCTTTGGAGCGATGGGGACTGTGAAATGGGGTTTGCCTACCGGCGACATCTCTGTTTTGGAATTCGAGTTCGCTGGAGTCTTCGACGGCGAGATCGACCAGGCGATTGTGGCACCGACCTATCCAGTAGAACCGAAATTGCGCGCGGCTGGTGGGCCGGTGTCGTTCGATGGCGTGTCGCTTTGCATGAAGTCAATGTCACTCGACCTTGGCAATAAGCTGTATGTCAAAGAGTGCTCCAACACGGTCCAGGGTTATGACATGTGCGTCGTCTCCGATCGCATGGCCAGGGTAACTGGCGATCCGGAATCGAAACTGGTTGCGGGCCAAGCGAGAATGGCACAATACTTGGCAGGCACCGAAGGCGTTCTCCGCTACGTTTTGCCTGCGCCGGGTTACGTATCCGGTACCGGCGCCAAGTCGATCGAGATTCTAGCCAACCAAGCTCAAATCGTTGAGAACAAAGAAGGCGACCGCGAAGGCATTGCCGTCGACAACCTCACGTGGCAACTCAACCAAAGTCTCTCATCCGTCGATTCCGACTTCACTATTACCTTCAACATCTAAACCATGACTCCAAAACCAATACTCAGCGTTACAACCCAACAGCGAATTCCTTACTCTTTCAAGCTGCTCACGTATCGTCAGTACATGGCAGCTGTTGACAAGCTCGACGAGGGGCGAGCATCGCCAGACCGAAAGGAACGGAACCGGCTAAGTGAAGAAGCTGCATGTGAACTAATCGAGAACGCAACCCAGCTACTTGACGAAGCCAGCAATGTCGACGTTCAGGATGCAATGGTGGCTGCGATCGACTTCAACCAAGTTGGAGCCACCGACGTAAAAAAGTCCGAATAGCTGCGTTGATTTATTGCGGACTGATTTGTCGGGGATGCGGCGTTACATGCAGCGACGAACCAACGGAACATACGCCCCTGGAAATCGAGTGCATGTATTGCGGCGGGGCCGGGAAGATTCGAGACCAACCTTGTTCCCAATGCACCAACGGGTATGTGCAAGTTTCACAATGTCCAAGGCGTGAACTCGGCAAAGCATTTACTAAAGAGATTCTGCTCGTGAATCACGCGATGCAAGACAAGCTTTTACCAGAATCTGGCGGGATCAACGATCAGCCAGCCAGGTTTGTGCACTTGTGGCAAGCGTTTCGTGGCGATGTGAATATGATCGAACGGGAGGAGGCCAAGAATGGCTAACGACATCGACATCATCGTTGGGGTAAAAGACCTCGCAACCACTGTTCTCGATCGTCTCTCGTCGAAAGTCAACTCCTTCGGCGACAACTCGAAGCTCGCGTTTGCGGGTGCTGCCGAACGTCTCAACGATCAACTCGCCAAGGGTGGCAGCTCAGGCGGTTCGTTCAGTAATGACAAAGTCGCGAAAGCGATCGAGTCCGCTGCGAACAGCCTCTCCAACAAACTTGATGTGGCCTTGGCAAAGACCAATTCGACTATAGATAGTGTGACTGGCCGCATTCAGAACGCGATCAATTCTACAACACAGTTCATTACCAAAATTGCCACGATTGCATCCGCAGCGGCTGCATTCGTAACGGTTGGTCGAGCGATAAATGCCGTCCCAACGGCATTAGCCAGTGTAGCCATTGGCTACAACGGGGTCGAGAATGCATCGGTGAAGGCCAGGCAGGGAATTTTAAGTTCTTTGGCTCCATACACGAAATATGTTGTAGCTGCAGGCGCAACGGTAACCCTCGCAAAAGCAACCGTTCAAGCAACGTCAGCCACATCCGGACTACTTTCAAGAGTTACGGCGGTTGGAAGGGGTGCGCTAGCTGCGTTCGTACTGGCGAACGCGATGAAGAAAACAGAGGACGGCGCCACAACACTCGCAGCTAAGATTGCCAAAGTCGCGGGCGTGGCATTGGCCTTCGATGTTGCTGCAAGGGCAACTCTAAGGTTTGGTTTATCGCTGGTTGGAATCAGTAAGAAGTCAGACGACGCAACAACTGCCTTAATAAAAACGGCAAACGCTGGGAGTGGAATCGCAGCGGCGACAGCCCGGGTAACGGCACTTCCGTTCAAGGCCGTGCAATCTGGCGCATCATCAGCGGCCGCAGCAACAGCCAACCTGGCCAGCAAGATTGACGAACTTCCTAAAGGGGCGCAATCGGTCAATACGCTTGTGGCTGGCTTCGGAACGTTTGCATCACAGATTGGCGGCATCCCTGGCCTGTTGCTCGCAATTCCGGCCGGAATCGCTGGCCTTGCGTTTGCAGCGGTCACGGCAGCCGGGCAGACTGATCGCCAACTCACATTATTGACAAACAAGCTGGCGATCGTAGAAGCGGCAAAACTCAACGTTTCGATTGATGATATCGACACGGCACCGCTACGGAAAGTCGCCGAAGATACTGCAACGATTGCAAAGCAGATTCAAACTGCAACCAACGTTCAAAGCTCCAAGTTGATTTCGCTCGCAACCAACGCACTACCAAAGGGACTCGGATCGGACCAAATCGGCGAGTCGCTCAAAGCGGCCGTGGGACTGTCGGAAGTCTACGGGACGTCGATCGAAGATGGAATGTATCGGGCTCGGCAAGCGATCGAAGGCAACTTCGAATCGTTCGAAAAGCTGATTCCGTCAATCAAAACAATGAAGAATTACAGCGACAAGCTGGCGGCTGTTTCGCGGGTTGCTGCCAACGGTTTCAAAGTAATGGCCAGCGAGTCGCTTACGTTCTGGGGGACGATCGAGAAAGTAAAAAACGGTTTCGGCAACACACTGGAATCGATGGGTCGATTCAAATCGCTCTCAGATATTGTCGGAACGGTTTTGCGAGACGTGGTCACTCCAGCAGTCGAGTTCCTCGATACCAAGCTCAAGGGATTTGGATTCGACGGTGGCAAAGTACTCGAGCAAGCCACGTCCATCGGTGCTGGAATCGTTGCCGCGATCGAAACAATTGGAAACAACTGGAATAGTATTCTCGATCGAATGGCGATTGGCTGCGAACTGTTTTGGGTGCAGTTAACCAGCCATGTGGAGAATTTTGTAAACACAACCCTCCCTTGGCTGGCCGAAAACTTTACTGGGATCTTTCAACATGCTTGGGCAGCGGTCGCGAATAATTCGAAATCACAATTTGAATACATGGTTACATCGGCAATGGAATCTATGGGCGCTGTCCCGAAAGGCACTGCGGATTTCCAAAAAGCCGAGAATGACAAGAAGCCAAAGTATAAACCTGCTCCACTTACGGAGTTGGGCCTGCGTTCAATTAGTCCTCGCGAGCAAGAAATCCAAGGAAGGCTCGATGCGGTCGATTACAAACTTGGTGCATCCTTCAACGACAATTTTAAGAAGGCCTTCGATTCAATCGATGGAATGGTCAAGGATCAAAAGAAAGCGTTCGAAATCAACCTGGCGCCCAAAGCCGCTGAACAAAAGCTACCCGACGCAATCGACAAGCAATCCAAATCAAACATTAATACATCCGCTGCTTTGGAGTCGCGATTTCTAGCTCGAGGCAGTTCGAACGATCTCCAAAAGGAAATGAGCGCGACTTTGAAGCGGCACGAGGCGTTGCTTCAAAAGCAACTATCCGCACTCGAGAAGAAGCAAGTCAAGCCAGCTAGCCTAGAAGTGGAGTTGGTATCATGACAGTCAACCCAGCAACAAGAATGTGGAGTGGCGACGAAATCGAATCGACACTGAGCGATAATTTCCGCTCGCTCGATTTGAAGACTTCACGCATGTACGCCGTCACATGCACAGCAGATGAGGAAGGACTGGCGATTCTCAACGCCACTGGGATTCCCCTTCCGGGTGAGATACTTACCGGCACGTCCAATGTTTACGCACATCAAGCAAAAGCCAATCGGATTTCGCCAGTCCTCTGGCATGTCTCAGTGCCATACAAAGGATTTGTCCCGCAAATATCAGGTTCCACCAGTCCTTTCGACATCCCCGCAATCGTCGATTGGAGCAATGTTGTTGTGGAGGAGGAAATAGACGAGGACTTCGACGGCAACCCAATCCTCACAGCAGCGGGCGAGCCGGTTACCGGAATTCGAGCATTGTTCTGTGATCCGGTAGCGACGATCCGCAAAAACATGGCCGCGTACAACAGCTACTCGGGGGCTGTTTACCATCGCTCAGTCAACTCGGACGCGTTCCTTGGCTGGCCTGCTGGGACGTCAAAGCTCATGGACTTAAACGCGAAAGATGTCAAAGGCGAATACTACGAAGTAACTGGCACGTTTCAGTTCCGAATCCCGTACCGAACGACGGCGGGAAAGGCATGGTACTCTCGCTGGCGACATGAGGGATTCTATTGCAAAGTCAATATGTACGGATACGACAAGATTGTTCGCGCGAAGGATCAGTTGGGCGAACCCACAGCATCGAAAGTTTTGCTCGACACGAATGGCTTTCTGTTGGCATCGGGCGCAACCACCATTTGGAAGGATACGAAAAAATATGCTCCGCTCCCCTACGCTGCGTTGGGGTTCTTTTAAATGAGTCGTATCGGAGCAACAACTCCCGCGATCATGCGGCGGATTATCAAATCTACTGAGTTTGTGGAGTCGCAACGCGATCCGGATTCAGCCGATAGCGGGATTCTCGAAGCGGGCAGGCTAACGTTTCGCAATACGAGTGCATTTGTGATTCCACCGTTCGGGCTGATGCAGCTTCAAGCCAACACGAACCAAGCATCCAACCAACGCATCATCGAAGTGAAACGGCCGTTTGTGGCCACAGGCACTTCAAGCATTTGTTTGGTCAACGGTCCATATGAAATCCCAGCCGCTGGGGAGAATAGTTTTGGATCGGCTCAAAACGGGCCATCCTTTCTGCTCAAACATGACGGCGGGAGTTATCCTGCGGGAACACGCCTTGGCTGGAAAGCGGATAGCTTTCTTGCAACGCTTGGCTGTTTGTTCTGCGTTATCGGAAGCGATTCACTCGATACAAATCTTGTTCGAGTGATGATGGACTTCTCATCAATCACAGGAACGGTTTCAACGGCGATACCAGCCAACGAAACAGGCTTTGGAATTGTTGATACGCTCGGGCCGACGATAAGCTATCCCGCCAAGACGCAATTGGTTTCAGTTGCCGTTGGCTCTACCGTCTTCTGTGTACCACGCAAGGGCGAATGGATCGCGTACAAGGTCTGCTGATATGGGATCGATTGGCAATTGCTGTTGTGGTTGTTGCGATGAGTGCAGTCTAGGGCTAAGCACAAATGACGACGCATTCTACCACCTTAAGTTTGAGAGTCTTGCCGGTCTACATCCCGTGTCTTTCGTGAACGATCTGTACGTTGCATCGAAATGCAGGAGAACAACCGGCGGAACGTACGGCGGATTCAATCCGGCAGTCGCGCTGCCACCCGATCCAATACACGCCAAGGTGGGCATCGACTGCAATTTTGACTATCTAGCGGCATTTAGCGATCCGCCTGTGAAATTGACCGAAGCAACAAAGATGTCCAGTGCAATCGAGGCATGTTGCTTCGCAGCGTTTACCGCACCTGCCGATGGCGAGTGCAAGAGCGCGGGAACTCAGGGGGCATACGAGTACTCTGACGAGTTCGCCTATACAGATGAAGGTGAGGCAACAGGCGGCGGAGGTAGCCTAGCGTGTTACCCAGGTGGCATTCGTCATGCCGGACCAGATACGCACACGAAAAAAATCATGCAGAAAGTTTCCGCAGCGTGCCGAAGGCGAGTAGAGGGGGTTGCCCTAAGGGCCTGCTACATCAATGACGTTTACGGGAATCGCAAGATCGAGTTAACGGCCATCGTGACGTACAAGGACCATGTCAAGTTGCTCTCCGAAGAATTCTACGATTACAAGGTAGACTACGCAGCCCGAGGGGCTGAATACATCGATTACGGCCCGCCAACAGGATGCGTCCAGACTGGTCCTGCCACAGCAGCACGAACTGTACGGATGTGCGGGTCTGCTGGCCCTCACACTTTTGCGCCTGACGCAACCGTACCCGATCGCAACGCGGACTGCCTTTGTGTGTCATCAAGTACGTCCGGCACTTGCACGACAGAAACAATCGTTCGCAAAATCCTTCTCGATCCCGATTGTACGATCAAAGGGACGCACGTTTTCAGTTCAGGGTTAGCGCCAACGGCAAAACTGCGCCTACCATGCTTCTGCTCGAAAACTAGCCTTTTCTTATGTCGTGGTTGGGGCTATGAAACGATCAATTGCGCACTCGATCCGCCAGAAATTTTGGCCTTTCCAACAGCGTATTACATCACCAATGCGTCTGGCTGGAGTTCGCGCGTCATCACGACACCATCTAGCCCCAGCACTGCCGTTACCTGCGACAGCCAACCTACCCTTATGAATTGGTGGACAGAGGATTGGACGATCACAATTTCATAATCGCGCCTCCCGCTGGTTGGTTTGGCAGTGAGGTCGGGAAGTATTCAATCCCTCATGTCGCTAACGCTTGGTATCCGTTGCATACGCACAATCCAGCGTCTTGGATTGAGTCGCAAGCAATTGCGTTGGTCCAAACAGCACTCGATGGTCTAACGACCTGTGGCAATTGTCGACAACATGCGTTCGATTATGTTGTCAAAAGGCCGTTCGACTTCTCAACTCGCGAGAAGTATCACGACTACCTTTGGCGATTTCATAACGCTGTAAACACTCGCACTTGTAAAGCACAATTCACCTTCGAAGAATACCGACAACAGTGGCTGCGATGGAAACCGGTCGATGGCACAAGAATTGGTTTCGTGGCAGGTTGTTATGAATGTTTCGGAGGGACCGAGACTTTTCATCAAACGCTTGTTCCGCGATTGCCTGGCGTAGTAGGATTCGCTTCACAAGTCGAAATGCGAGGTGATACCGAAGCATTAGGCGTGCCATCGGCTTGGGGTGAATCCGCCATCAATTCGTTGGTCTCTCAAAGCGATGTTATCGTCTCGTGGGCAGTCGATTGGCGGTTCCGAACTAGGCCTAAACACTTGATAACTGTCCATCATGGAAGCCCGGCGGACATGGAGGGGACCGAAATCGCGTTGCAAGGTGATTCAATCGTGGCAGTGAGTCCAGATACTGCCGAATTGCTACGATCACTTACCAACAAGCCAGTGACCTACATCCCCAACGCAGTCGATCCGACCCGATTGAAGCCAATTCACCCAGTTGAGATCAGGCCTGAAATCGCCGGAAAGAAAATCTGTCTCTGGTCCCATAGGTTTTCCGTGGACAAGCGGCCGCGATTGGCAATTGAGATCGCGAAGTATCTGCCGGATGACTGGCACATGGTATTGGTTGGCCGTCGCAATGAACCAGTTGAAACGAATGACCGCGTGACGATTCTCCCGCCTCGACATCCAGGAGATTGGCTATCGGTCGCGAGTTGCTTCCTATCGACGTCGACCACAGACGGTTTCGGCCTATCGGTGGCTGAAGCGATCGCGGCAGGAATCCCAGTTGTCTCGAGTCCAGTCGGGATAGCCCGTCGCCCGGGCTTGGCGATCACTGTACCAATTGACGCAAGGCCAATCGAATGTGCAGCAGCAATTGTCTCGTCTGATCGACACGTTTTACCGAGTAGAAATCTATTTTCGCTTTCTGACCACCTTGCAGCATGGACATCAGTAGTGCACACAGAATGCTTGGCCGAATGATGAAGTCACGTCAGTGACCAAAGGTGTCAACGTGCTCTGGCAAACGCCGCTCAAAGGAGTTGCAATCATGAAAAAGAGGCCCAAGGAAATCGACTTTCGCCAGGAAGCGGAAGATCAACTGAATGCGATCAAGGCCCGTATTGGCCAAGAAGTCCCGCTCAGCAACCGCTATGTTCGCGGACCTCGGCCGATTCTGGTGTCCGTTGAAAGGGAAACGGCAACGCTTCGGTTCCCCAACGGTGCATCCTTGGTTGAAGTATCTGCGCATGGCTCGACCGATGCCGACAGATAACGCTCGCCGAGCGATGTTCGGTTGGTTGACTGATAAGACGATCGACAAGTGGGCGCCGGCGACGGAAGCCGACTTGCCAGCTGAAGTTCAGTCGCTGATCGTGTAAGGATGCGAATCCGAAGTTGGTCTGCATCGATTTGCAGCCGTACCAAACGGTCCAGGCATGCGAGCGAGCTGACAACATGAACCTCGGTGGCTTCAGGGACGCCGTGTTCAACGTAATCAGCGGGTTCCTGGCCAACAACAACCAGCGATTCGTCGCCGAAGTTGAAACGATCGAACTGTAGAAACTTGTTGGACTCCGGTCGAAATACTGTACACTTAAAATCCAACACCCGCGTCTCGGGCCTCCGATTCGCGGGTGTTCTATATTACACGCTGTTTCAAGTTGTCGATTTAAGCAAAGCGTTTATCCAGTGAGCCGACCTGGGAACGCGGTCAAGGTTGTCGTATCGGCACTCAAGAAGATCTTTCCTTGCCGCTCTACCTCGCAAATTTGCCCATTACTCACCAGTAGTCGAACCAGTTCCAGGACTTTCTTCTGCCCGTTTTGTTCGCGACTATGAAACAGGACCCCCGAGATTGCTTCGACATCATCCTGTGAGATGTCTGTAAATCCAAAAATCAGAAACAACACTAATTCTGCATCCGCCTTTGATCGCCAATTTTCAGCAAGTTCAGCTATTGGCTGAATCGCTGCGGAAAAACCATTCGGAATTGGCGAAACATCAACCCCTATCGCTGACCCGCTTTTCAGGATCAGATTTTCTACGAGTCGAGATGCAAACTTCCACGGCGCCCTTTTTCGGTCCTCATCAGTCGTAAATTGATGGCTGGTCTTTGCCTTCTTTCCTGCAAGATCGACAATATCCCGTAGGCATCCACCAACAAGCTCATTCAAAGCCTCGGGGATTTTTTCGTAAATTGCATTTCGACAGACTGTGTATGGTCCGAGTTGTGCATTTGCAAGATAGTCGTGAAAGTTGTCCGCTCGTGTAGGGGAATGGGGTGAAGTATTCTGCTTTTCTGCAATGAGTTGCGCCGCTTGTTTTTCTTGCTTCTCGGATGAATTTGCGTTAAGCAATCTAACCTGCGAAACGGAAGCATCCGAGGAAAAAGGGAAAATCGTTGGATTTACAGAATCTTCTCGAGAGACGCGGACGATTCCCCTAGCTTCAGCAAGTCGAATCAACCCACCGATAAATGGCTTTTCGAGACTACCAGTTTTTTTGAAGCGTGCGTTTTCGAAAGCTAAATGTGTTCGTAAGTCCGTTTGCCGAATCCCGCCGTTTTCTGCTGCCCTCTGAACGACTCGTTGCAGACAATCCAACGCCTCAGATTCCTCAATTCCGAAGGGTAGATTCAATGCAAATTGATGCTTGTTCCAGTCAGAGGGATTCCCGCTGAAAGGACTGAACTCGGAAGGAAATCCGACTTGGTTGAGATTTGAAAAACTGAAAGTATTGACCCTTCGCCCCAAAGAGAAACAAAAGGATTTCATTTCACTCAGCGTACGTCCGTTGTACGACACGACACTGATGTCGCCACTGCATTGGTTTGCAATTGTCTTCGCGACTTGGCATGCATCCTGCAGCGCTGAAAGTTCGTCTACGTAGCGGATTTGCTGCACGTTGTTGGTCAATGTGCGCTGCCCGTTGTGCGCAATAAACAACGTGTTGCTTGCCAATATTCCGTGTGATCGTTGATACTCGAAAGCCTGCTCGATGGACTGACTTACGGTATTTGGCATACATTTCGTGAGGTCAACTATTAAGTGCATTTTGGATAATCCGGCGTCGATCACAAGTCGGGCCGGAGCTAGTTTGCTAGCGAAATCATTGGGGTCAATTTGATCGAGCTGCCTATTCTTAAATGTCCAGCTTGAATCT
>JAYTVM010000095.1:0-7698 GCA_043743995.1 Pirellula sp.
TCTCGTTGGCAAAAACGACATGCACCGCGTCGCGTGGATTGGCGTCTGGGCCGTCAAGGAAACAATCGACTTCGAGAACCTTGTGATATACAAATCCTTGGCTCTCAAGTGCTACTTTTGCGGCTTCAAAGTCGGTGCGGCGTAGCAGAATATCAACATCTTGTGTGTTGCGAACCGCCGCACGATCGACTCGAGCTACCCAAGCGGCTACAGCGTTGCCACCTATCATTGCGTAAGGAATCTTTGCAGCAGCAAGTGCGCCAGTTGCTCGCAGGGCCCTTTGACGAACAGCTTCCACGGCTTGGATCATCCTTTCCCAAGAAAATGGTTTTAAATCTAGGGACATTTTTTTGTTGCTAGTGGCTAGTTGCTAGGGGCTAGGGGCTAGGGGCTAGGGGCTAGGCTTCAATGACGGGATCAGGCATTTTTTTAGGTTGTTAGTGACAATTGACAACCCCATTCAGCGCGGACTTCGTTCCTGTGGGTGACTGGCGGAAAGTCATCCTTGATGGCGGCAGGGTTGCGGTCCTGGTTGCGTTACCCTTTTTGCGTGTCGTTATTCTCGGTCTGGAACAACGCTTTTTCGTTTATGGTCAGGACTCGACTTGTAAGCGAGGATTTTGACTGTTTGCACTCGATTGCAACTCGGATTGAGATAATCGATCCATTAGCGGTGCGATCGCGGGCAAGTAAATGCCAATGCTAAGAAAAACGAACATTATTCAGCAGTCCCGATAGAATTCAAAGCAGCATGCTCATTCCGTTTGCTGCCCTCGCGGATACTCGACCGCCGACGGCACGGGACCACAAATACCAAAGTAGTAGGCACATTCCATGTGCCGTCCACGTAGAATCCTGCAAATGCCCGTGCGCGGACGGCAGGGCGGAGCGTGCCTGCCTTTGTTTCATCAATCTAAGCTCCCTCTCGCATGACGACGGTCTTGATCGTTCTCAGGATCAAATACATATCCAACCATATGCTCCAGTTCCGAATATAGTACATATCCCAGTAAATCCTGAGCTCGTAAACCCCATTGTTGCGACACTTGACCTGCCATAGACCCGTTAGACCGGGGCGGACCGTAGCGTACGCTTCAAACTCATCCGGGTACATATGGATGTACGAGGCGTCGTACGTCGGGGAATCGATAATCGGACGCGGCCCTACTAAACTCATCTCACCCCGCAATATGTTCCACAACTGAGGCAATTCGTCGAAGCTGGTAGAACGCAAGAATTTCCCAATCTTGGTGACTCGCGGGTCGTTGGAAAGTTTGTGCGTTTCCTCCCATTCCATTTTCGCTGCCGGATTGCTGGCCAAATACTGCCCCAACACCTTATCTGCATTCGGCTGCATCGTCCGATATTTCCAGGCATTGAACTCGCGCCCGCCGTAACCGATTCGACGCTGTGAATAGAATATGGGGCCTCGCGAACTTAGCCGAACCAGCAAACAAAACAGGGCAAACACCGGCGATCCAAGGATCAGCACCATTGACGTTAAAGTGATGTCCATAGCTCGTTTGGCCGCCAACTGAATCGTACTGGGTTGAGCACCTCCAAATCGCAGTCCGGTCGAAGCCCCTACGCAGAACATTTGATCCCAAATGCTCAGATCGGCTTGGCTGGATGACAACAGAATCTTGTTAGGAATAGCCGCCAAGCAATGGTCTAGAATAGGGGCCACGTCACGGTTTGCACAGGGAGAAACAATGACCCAAGTCACACCCAGTTTCAACGCGGTCTCATCGGTGTGGCGAATATCGTACACGGGCATTTCATTTTGCTGGACCGTATGGTTCAAACCCCAATATTGATTTGGGTCCAAGAGCAAACCCACTGGCCGAAACCCTTGCTCGACCTCATGCTGCATCCGTCGAAACAATTCTAACCCGCGAGCCGGATCCGCCACAATCAAAATAGGAGCACCCCACCAAGAACATCGCTTCGCCAAACTCCGTGCGAGAAACCGAACGGACATGGTCACTGGCAACGCAACCGAGAAGGCCGTCGCGCCTACCAGTCCGTAAAACCCCCACATGTGCGGGAAGCAAAACCAACCGATCCCCGCAAAGACCAACAAAGTCGCGAATAGCGTCCTTGCCAATTGCCTGAACTCGACGATCGATCCAAGCCCCAGCCCGGGATACAACCCACCAAGGTGTGCGAGGGGAAGAATGATCAAGGAAACGAAAAAAGCCGTTCGATTCTCGACTTGTTTGGTTGAGATTTGAACTAATCGCTCGAATGCTGCCGATGTTAGAAACAAGCAAAGATACAAAGAGAAGAAGTCAGCCAGTGCCAAAGGGAGGGAAGTCAGCAGAGCCTGTAAGACGGATCGGTTGGCAAGATTCGTGACGGTGGCGTTCGACCTCGAATTTGCTCGTAAGAACTCTTTGAGCGATTCCGCGTCCTGCCGACCGACCGTGTCCAACCTACGGTACCGCTCAAATCCGGTATGCTGCAAACCTTCTTGGAGGTCGGTTTTCGGATTTTCTATTGCACTTGTCATGAAAACCAACCTCCCTTGACTAGTAGGTGAATTCCTTACATCGTATAGCTTAAATGGACTGAAAAAGGAGTCAATAGGCAATATTTTTGGATTGTACGTAAAAACCGGCCCCCTTGTAGAGGGAAAAGAAGTGCCGGGCGGCTATCTTATTAAAGCGGTTATTCCTTAGAAATGGCTCAAAAAAATCCAAAATTTTTGAAAATTAAGTAGAGAAAGTTGCCGGATGGACAAAACGAACGATTTCAGTTCGGCAGCAGACGGGGGGGCGGAAGCCTGAATGTCTGCTCCTAGAACGGATGGTAAGCATCCCCCGAGATGAACTCGGGGGCATTGAGGGGCGAGGACGGCACGGCGGAGCGTGCCTGCTACTTTGGTCGGCTCCCGTTGGTAAACAGACGAGTTAGGCGTGGGTCAACTTCTTTAACCGACGCCGTCCAAGCCATGCTCCACCCAAACCCAGCGCAACCGTCAGCAAGGATGTAGGCTCTGGTACGGCCGTGATAGCGAACGAACCATTCACCGCCGTACCCGGATTTACGCCAAAGAAAGTACTGTTGATATTGATCGTATAATTAGCAACCGCAAGGTTAGTCGTGTCGATGCTCAGTGTCGCAATTCTCGTGTTGGTTGCGGGTGCCGTTTGTAATCCAACGAAGTCGATGCTGAGGGCTGCATTACTTGGATCTACAGTATTGCGTTGCAGAAAGGAAGTTGCATTGTTGATGTTGCTTTCCCCAATGAAACCAACTCCCCCAAATGTTCCGGCATTTGGAGAATCAAAGACTGCTCCACCGCCAAGCGAAAATCCTGCTGTCATAGAAAAACCAGTAGCTGACGTATTGCTTTGAGCAAACACATCTACCGATTGAATCCCGGAATTGGCTTGAAATACCGAACCAGACGCAATGGTCAAAATGAAATCAGCTTTCCCCGCTGAAGCAAACAGGACACACGCCAAAAACAAACCCAATACACTATCGAACGATTTCATGTCGCAATCTCTTGACTCAATAAAACTAAACAACGCAGTTTATTTGCACTACAAACTTCGCCAAAGTGAGGCGAAATATTCGTCCAAGCTCTCAAGCCGAGACGGCTTTGTGTCGCTGGATTCGTCTGCCATAATCCCTGAACTTACATGGACTACTTCAATATTCCCATAAGAAACTTCAATATTCCCAAAAGAAAGTGTGGGCGTGTCGAATGGAGGCATGGAGTCCGACGTTGCAATTGTCATTGTCTGGACAACGCTGCGGTCGGAATCATCCAGACCATCGATGGGTTGATTGAATGGCATCATTGGAGGAATAGGAGCACTACCACCCATGGCTGGGGCTACGGGACCAGTGGAGGCGGCTGGCGCGGTAATTGGGGCGACAATGCCAAAAATCTGCTGGTTGCTCCGGACGATGCCGGTATCGGTCGCATCCACACGACCGTCACGGTTCACGTCGTAGATGTTGGTAACCAGCGCCGTATTATCGAAAATCGACTGGTTGCTTCGTACTGCGCCAGTATCCGTGGCATTGACTAAGAGTCTGGTCGGCGTGTTGTCGATATTAAATTCACCGATGACGTTTCCAAAGTAAAAGACATCGTTGGCTGCAAGCGCGGTATTGGCGTTGGCGACGACCGTAACGCGTAGCCATGTGTTTTGCAAAGTATTGTCAGGAAACGTGAGTCTGACTCGGGCTGAGCCGCCCAAGCCACCGCCACTTAGGATGGTGAGCGTCGGTATAGCGGCGGATGTCAAAGCAGCAAAGCCACCGGCTGAGATTCCATCCCACTGTGCAAATTGCAAACTTGCCAACATCTGAGCGTTGGTCGTGGCTGCAGGCAGTCCAGCCACATCGACGACAATGCCGTTCAAGCCTCGCCAGTAATTGGTGTAATTTACATAGGTCGACGACTGCCCAGGCAACAGCGGTGTTTTGTCCGTTGCCAGTGAACTGGCCGCATCGGTACCCGATGCTCCATTGTAAAACACGCCGCGGGTGACAACGACACTCACGACGTTGATCGTGGCCAACCCAGTCGCGGTGGCACCAAACTGGTCGACGACTACGTAGCTAAAAGTGGCTTGTCCCCTAAATGCGGTTGGCGGCGTGAAACGTATCTTTCCAGATTCGATGACCGCCGTCCCAACCGACGGTGCTCCAACGCTCTGCAGCGACAACGTGTCAAGATCCGCATCGGTATCGTTCGCCAATACGTCCATCAACACGGAACTGATACCAGCTTGGAGAGTTGCCACATCGGAAACGCCAATGGGGGCACGGTTCGGCATTACGATTCCGCTCAACGCATACTTTCCAATCGACGCATAGTCCGAGTATCCGGTGGTACCCGCTTTGCCAACTCCATCCACAAAAAGCGTGTAATACCCTTT
Organism: Pirellula sp.; assembly: GCA_043743995.1. Taxonomy (GTDB): domain Bacteria; phylum Planctomycetota; class Planctomycetia; order Pirellulales; family Pirellulaceae; genus JBKCUI01. The sequence goes on from JAYTVM010000095.1 coordinate 4,902, forward strand.
AGGCAAGGTTGTGGTTAAGGATGCATTGAGAATGTCTGCACCATTTATTGTCACTACCGTTGTTCCAGCCGAATTGACCAATGAAAGCTCGACATCAAGGTTGCTTTTGCCCGTCGTAAAATCGAACGGGTCCACGTTGATGGTTACGCTGCCGGTTTGAGTCGCGAATCGAAAGGCATCTTTGTCGGTTCTGATGGCGATCAATCCGGAACTGGCAATTGCTCCACCTGAACCTACCGCCAATTGCGTGGATGTGGCAATGGTGCCGCCATGATCGTCGACCGCGTACGCAAGTGCACTGTTAATGATTTGTAAATCGTCTTCCTGATTGCTGGCGCCTGCGTATTCGCCTTTACTAAATTGCGTGAGAGCTTGATTGTATCCGTTTCCCATTATTGGAGCCCACCCCGTAGGTCCACTCCCTTGTCCAGCGTAGTATTCTTGGGCAGGTGATACACTTCCGTCATGGTTTAGATTGAACGAATGCCCGACCTCGTGCGAGGCGGCTTCCCCAACATACTTTGGAGTCCCATTTCCCAAGCGGTTGGAAAAGACCCAAACCGGAGTGCCATCTAGCCAGTTCCAACTGTTCAAATAGGCGACTCCTCCTGCATTTTGGAACCAACGTTGACCAGAAGTTGCATCGATATCGGTACTAACGAGGACACGAATAGCTTGTCCGCCGGCAGTAAACGCCGAAGCACCCGGGTCCTGCGTCGTAACGTCCACTTGGAAGGGAGCGAAATCTTCCGAGACTCTGGCCCAAACCTCTTGAATGGTTGCCAGCTCAGAAGGGCTAAAGTTGGCTAAATCCGCATCGGTCGAAAAAGCTGGCGCATTGATGGTCGAGCCCGTGTTATAAGTGCCTGTGTAATTCTGATCGTTCCAAAAGGTACCAGTTACTAACTCACCATCGAAATCCAGATAGATTTTCTTTGTGTAGCTTGGATTGGAATGATACACCGGAACGGGTGGACCATCTAATGGTGGACCATCTAATGGTGGACCGTCTAATGGTGGACCGTCTAATGGTGGACTAGGTAATAGCTGACCATCCAATGGTGCCTGGGGCGAACGGGAAGAAATATCCCATCCGTATTGAATTGCATGGTCGACTGCATCAAAAAAGTATGCGCGCCCGTGCCTATCGAAGCGGAGCGTACCATCATCTTGATAAGCATTTGATTGTGGCTGGGCGCTCAAAGATGTCCCGGCGAACATATCGGCATTGAATACGATTCTTGCCTCAAGCAACTCGAATCGAAGAACCCTTTGAAAATCGGCTTTTGCAACCCTACACATCATTCAACCCGTCTTAAAAAATACGCAACGCAGTAATATTCTCAAAAAGCCACTTGACAACCCGCTCAATGATAGCCTCACATGAGGTGAAATGAACATTTTGTTAAAAATTCAACAGCAACTAAAACTTACTCTCCTGGTAGCGACGTAGTGATTCGTGTGCGTCGATCTTTAGCTGGGCCACTAAATATTTTCGCTAGCCTTCTCTGGTAGCGGAATGCGTCAAGCATTTCGTTGACGTCCAGCATTCACGAAAGCTTTGACAGCTTCCGCTACGGCTTTAATCTGCCCGCCCAAAGATCGACGTCGATTCGTGTGACGCCAACCAAGTCGAAGAATCCGTTAGCCACGATCCTGTGCGAGATAGAACGGGATCGATTCCTTACGAAACATTCTGAATCGGTAGCAATGATCAAAGAAGGGGGGTTCCGAATTCCCCGGTCGACCATTACGGGAAACCGGATTCGTATTCTCGTCGGTTGGAGCACACCGGAATCCGACGGTGCGATTTACGAGCCCTGGGTAGACAAAACATTGGAGTTTTTAGTCCAAAAGGATACAATCGCCGCTTCTCTCTGGAGCGTTTGAATTAAAACAAGGAAGGAATATCGATCATGATTTCGATGCGCATCTCACGGATTGTTAATTTATTGTCTTTGTTCTTGGCTTTCGCGGCGGCGTGTGCGATTGTAATTTCCATCTGGTTAGCGATGGGAATTGTGTTGCACTGGCTCCTTCCCGGAATTGAACTGGGGATTGCGACCATCATTTGCTCGTTAGCTTTCGTCTTTGTGTTAAGCGTCATCTCTTTTTTTTCAAGAACATCGCTAATTGCGTCGCTGCGTGACGATGCCGAACAGGGCGAAGAATTCGACGATGACGACGATGAAGAATGGGAGCATGAGCCGACTCGGCACTGGAACCCGAAGACACAACGTCAGAGGCGTGCTCAACGTCGAAGGAGCCGCAACAAATAATCGGTGGTACCGTAACCCGAAGCGTGAGAATCCGTTCTGACTTTATACTTAAAATGGAAAGTAAAGGCAGTTCCATGGACTCCTCCCAGGGCTGCGACGGTGATCGCTTGGCTTGCAACGCTTTTCCCCGGAACGGCTGAAACTTGATTTGAGCTACTTAAATGGACCGTCTTCTGAATTGTCTTGACTCGGTGGAGGATTACTCTCCAAAAGCATGAGCAACTTGAGCACTGACTCCTCGTCTTGCTTGTTCATTTGAGCCGACAATTGTTCGAGTCGCTCGGCGGTAGATGGGAGCTTGATAGAGTGTGACAAGCTCAGACCAACCCTGCGAATCGTGCGGGTTCTGCGATATTTTGCAGAGCAAACTGATTCGCGTTTCGGGGAGTTGTGCCATATTAACTCGGGACGTGTTAAACGAAATCGACATGTGTGGCACGCTCTGAGGCTGTGATTTTATAGTACCAATCACGCTCCGCGTGATTTTCGCAGTTCAAAAACCTTTGGTTTCTAAGGCA
>JAYTVM010000096.1:0-29451 GCA_043743995.1 Pirellula sp.
GGGCAAAGCCGAGGGGATCGGAAGTTGGGACACTCAATTGTAGTACGCCAAAACGCATCCGACGGGGACAAGCCCCGAACGGATGGGTCAGCGATTTTATTGTTCGGAACAAAAAAGACTCGAACTTAAACCAGAAAGAAATATCGAAACTGCTATTTGTCGCGCAGTCCAGGCAGAGCCTTGAGGACAAATGTTCTACAATGTCGGTCTCGTCGCCGCCTGACCCAATTTCACGCACCAGGAAACACCTTGAACGATAGTCCAGACCGAGCCGCCATTCAACGTTGCAACCGGAACGAACTTGAGCGATACCAGCTCGAGAAACTAAACTCTCTTTTGGCCAAGGTCGTGCCCAGCAATCGATACTATCAAGATCGATTTGGCTGTTCCGAATTGAGTGTCCGATCGCTCGAGGAATGGTCACGGTTGCCTACCTCCAAAAAGTCCAACTGGTTGAGTGAGGATCCAAGCGGAATAGCATTGCACCATACTTTCCCGCAGTCGATGTATCGTCGCTACCATCGAACCAGCGGAACGCGTGGCAAGCCCATGGTGATCTTGGATACGGCCGAAGACTGGCAGTGGTGGATTTCAACTTGGCAGTATGTCCTAGACGCATGTGGTATTCAGTCCGATGATCGTATCATGATGGCTTTCTCGTTTGGGCCATTCATCGGATTTTGGAGTGCGCATGATGCTTGCTTGAACCGAGGCTGCATGGTTATTCCTTGTGGAGGTATGTCTACCGCCGCTCGCATCGATTTGATTCAATCGGCCGAGCCGTCCGTCCTTTTCAGCACCCCCAGCTATGCGATGCACATGGCAGACGATGCGGTACAGCGAGGCATCGATTTGGTAGGTTCGTCCATTCGTCAAGTGTTCGTGGCAGGCGAGCCAGGCGGAAGTGTTCCGGCCATTCGGGCCAGAATCGAATCGTCCTTCGGCGCGAAAGTAATGGACCACGCAGGTGCAACGGAGGTTGGTCCGTGGGGATTCGGCTCCAGCGATGGCCAAGCCATTCACGTTATCGAGAGCGAATTCATTGCCGAATTCTTGCCTTGGGAACCGGACCAAGGAGACTTGAACGTCCAATCCGATTTGGAACTTGGGAACGATCTATTCGAATTGATTCTCACTTCGTTGGGGCGCGTCGGGGCACCGGTCTTTCGGTACCGAACGGGAGATTTAGTGCGTCCAAGTTTTTCCTCCAATAGCGAAAGCTGTTTCGTTCGGCTTGAATCAGGCGTACTGGGAAGAACCGATGATATGATTGTCGTTCGCGGCGTAAATATTTTTCCATCGAGCATTGATGCCATCGTCCATTCGTTTCCGGCCATCACTGAGTACAGACTGACTGTTTTCAAAAAAGGGGCCATGGATGCCCTCTTGCTGGAATATGAGTCAGGTCACAGCGCCGACGAGAAGATGGCCGAAAGGCTGGCGGAAAAGCTTTCGATTCAGCTCAATCTGAGATTTGAAGTGATTCGCGTATCCCACGGGGACTTGCCCCGTTCTGAGGGCAAAGCCAAACGACTTTTCGACCGACGACGGATCCAAAAGTAGAAGCACATCATTTCTCCTCGATGCCCTACATGTAAACATTCGCCAAAGGTGTCGTAGCCACGCTTGCCAAAGGTGTGGTAGCCACGCTAGCCAAAGCGTGGGTCAGGCCGACTTGCCGGGCTTCCCACAGTCTGGCGACTGTGGTTACCACCGGTTCGGCGAATGTTTACCTCTACATTGCCAAATAATGCCATAGTCGGCTGCTGGCTCGGATACCGCGGTAGTAGTCCTCCAAGCAAAATTTTTCATTCGGGCTGTGCGCTCCATCGTCATCTAAGCCCCATCCGAGCAGCAGTACGTCCGCATTGGTGACCTCAACCATTTGGGCTACGATTGGGATCGAGCCCCCTTCGCGGATCATGACTGGCTTGACGTCAAAGCCTTCCTGCACCGCCTGCATGGCTCCCTTCATGAACCTCGAGTTGGGATTTGCCATCACACCGCGGCCACCGTGCAAGTCGATGATTTCGACACGTACGCCCGGCGGAGTGTGGTTGCGGATGAATTCTTGCAGTTGAAGGCTGACGGTTTTTGGATCTTGATTTGGCACCAAACGAAAACTGATTTTGGCCGCGGCCCACGATGGGATGATTGTCTTGCCCCCTTCGCCTTGGTAGCCTCCCAACAAACCGTGGACATCGAAAGTGGGTCGCGCCCAGCGCCTTTCCAAAGTCGTGTAACCTTCTTCGCCGGAGAGAGCGTCGACCCCCAGTTGTTCGGCGAACACATCGTCCGAGAAATTCATGCTAGCCCACATCTCGCGTTCACTCGCTTCCAATTCAACAACCGAGTCATAGAAACCGGGCAATTGAATCCTACCATCGGGCGTTTTGATTTCCGTTAGAATTCGGGCCAAGGCCAGAGCTGGATTGGTAACGGCACCTCCAAACGACCCGGAATGCAAATCGGCTTTCGGGCCATGGACTCGTAGTTCATAGTAAGCGATACCGCGAAGACCATAGGTGATCGCTGGTTGGCCTTTGGCGTACTGGGAGGAATCGGAAATAACGATTACGTCGCACGCGATTTGGTCGGCAATTTCGGCGAGTTTTGCTTCCAGCACCGCGCTACCATTCTCCTCTTGTCCCTCGATGAGGAATTTCACTTGGAGCGGAAGTTGTTGATTGCATTGCTGCCAAGCCAGGACGCTTTGGACGTGGGTTAGCATCTGCCCCTTGTCGTCGGTCGAACCTCGGGCATAGATATTACCGTCTTTCAGGACGGGTTCGAAAGGTGGCGAACCCCACAGATTAAGGGGGTCGACTGGTTGAACATCGTAATGTCCGTAAACCAAAACGACCGGCTTGCCCGGAACGGGCACGGATTGGGCGTATACCAAGGGCGGTCCATCACCCAGGATTTGCTTGGTTTTTAGCCCACCCGAGGCAAGTTTCGCTTCCACCCAGTTCGCTGCCTGAATCATTTCCGCTCCCTTGGAGCTGTCTGCGCTAATGCTTGCAATTCGGAGCAGTTCGAAGAGCTGATCCAGGTGACTTTGACGATTATTCAGTAGGAAGCGATCGAGGGTCGGAAAATCTGTCATAGCGGATTATTAGTTTCGTACGATTTGTTCTTGCAAAGACCACCAGGGTTACGTTTACAATATAACGGAGTTGTAGCGGATTTGTTTTGTGTGCCTGTTGTACCGAATTTCGGCACACTCCGTTCCAGCAGGACCCAATCCTCACACGGCATTGCGAACTGAAACCAACACGCAAAGCGATCGAAAATGTCACAATCCAACGCTGCAGTAGCAGAGCCCATCGCCCGTCCTAAGAACACTCCGCCCAAGGCCAAAAAGCAACCTCGGTACCATGTCATACTCTGGGACGATCCGGAACATACATGGGAGTATGTTATCGAGATGATGCAGAACTTGTTCTATCTCTCACCGACCCAAGGTCGAAAGATCGCAGACGAAGTCGACCGAACGGGTCGAGCCGTCTGCATGACCACTACGCTTGAACATGCAGAACTAAAGCGAGACCAGATTCGAGCCTTCGGTTTTGACCGACACAGCAAGAAGTCGACCGGCAGCATGTCGGCTTCGATTGAACCCGAGTCTTAGTCGACAAATTGTTGGCGAAATTGAAAACTCCAAGGGATTCCTATCCCGGAGAATCGGGATTGCTGTTACAGTCATCGAAGAAGGGTCATTCATGAATCGTTGGGTTTCGTATTTACTACTGGTTTCAATCGTCCGACTGCAGTTTGTTTGCTGCTGCGGTGCGATCGTCCATTTGGAATTCGGAACCTCAGGAGCAGCGTTTACCTCAGGAGCAGCGTTTACCTCAGGATCGGCGGTTGAGGAACGCTCGCATTGTGATTCGGATGCAAGCCGCGACGAATCTACATGTGGCTCGGCATGTTGTTCAAGTCAGCAGAAACAGCAAAGTGCACCTGAGCTTTGCATGGAGCCGTGCCATGATGGCTCTGGTTGCGATCACGGGAAAGACGGACCGCATCACCATCATTTGCATGTCCTGCACGCTGCAATGATGTCGTCTTCAACGCAACAGTCCATGTTGAAATTCGTTTTGTCGACCTTGGGCCCAATGGTCGAGACGATTTTCGGGGTAGAGTCAAAGCCATTGCCCGGATTGTCCATGGCCTCTTGGCATCTTCAGTCCCAAAGCAACGTCAGTATTCTCACACGGTTCGGGCAGCTTCGTATTTGATTCGAAATCGTTCGCATTCTTTCATTTTTGCAAACGAATTGTTTTTGTTTCGAATCCTGTTGGAGATTGAATTATGTTGCGTTCTCGTGTCGTAACGTTTGTTGCTGGAGTCGTTCTGTTGAATGCGTCGGTTTTCGGACAGCAGGCTGTTCCGGGAATTGCTGCGCCAGCCAAGGCGCATGATCATGCTGATCTCGGCCCGCACCACGGAAATCTGGTTGAAATCGGCAAAGAAGAATATCACGCGGAAATAGTTTTGAATGAAGAAAAGAAGCAGATGTTCGTGTATCTGCTGGATAAGGAAGTCAAAGGGTATGTCGCAATTGACGCACCGTTTGTTGCCGTGAATCTTTTGATAAACGCTAAGCCTGTGCAGATCAAATTGAAAGCAGCACCGCAACCCGTCGATCAGAAGGGGTTCTCGTCTTGTTTTGGTGCGGTCAGTCCTGAATTGATGGATGCCCTACACCATCCGAAATCCGAACCAAAGCTGGCGTTGAAGATTCGCAATAAGTCCTACAGTGTCAAAATAGCTCACGACCATGATCATGCCGGCCATGACCACGCTGCCCCGGTAAAAAAGAAGTAGTTAAGTGCTTCGACCGGGATACGATCGGTCAGCGTTTCGCCCCGCTGACCCTTTGTTCTGTACGCGTTGCTGCGAATTTCTTAATATTGAATCGAGCTATCTCATGAAAAGTGATCTGAGCCGCATTTGGCCTTATTTGATTATTACCGGTGCCTCACTTTATGCAGGCGGTTGGTTTCACAGTCAGTACGTCGGTCGCGTTTGGCCGTTTGCGGCGGTCCCATCGGGCGGAGGGAATGCAGATAGGAACAAGTCGAACGACGAACCTTCCAAAGAGGATCACGCCGGCCACGATCACGCCGGCCACGATCACGCCGGACATTCCGATGCAAACTCCCTGGAGTTGTCGGAGTCCGCGAAGAAGAATCTTGGACTAACGGAGGAGTACCTCCAGGCGATCGAACTTAAGAACTACCAACAGATTATTACCGTTCCTGCAATCATTGTCGACAAACCCGGTCGAACGCGAACCTCCATTAGCGCCGCCATGACTGGAATTGTTACACATGTTCACGTAGCAACTGGTGAAGCGGTCGAAGCGGGAGACCTCATCCTCGAAATGCGATTGACTCACGAGGATTTGGTCACGGCACAAAAAGACTATCTGCAATCGCTCGGTGATCGCGACATCGAGCTGAAAGAAATTGCCAGGATTGAGGGAGTGGCTAATTTGGGCGCCATCTCCTCCAAGCAACTGCTAGATCGTCAATATAGTCGGGACAAACTTGAATCGCTTATTCGCTCCCAGCGGGAGTCACTCCGATTGCATGGATTGACCGAAGCTCAAATCGAGATCATCAATAGCCAGCGGCGTTTGCTCGCTGAAATACGCGTGTACGCTCCATCCCCTGACGGGCACCCAGAAAACGAAGTTCGGCTCACCCGCCACATGCTTGTATTGCAAGACCTCCAAGTCCAAAAAGGACAATCGGTAAATGCTGGAGAGACTCTCTGCGTCCTAGGTGACTACGCTGAGCTGCTTGCGGAGGGACAGGCATTCGAAACGGAGGTCACCCAGGTTGCGACCGCAAAGCAAGAGGGGAGGTCCGTCTCCGCTGTTGTGAACTCAAATGGAAAACTTGAGAAGATCGATCATTTGCAAATGAGCTGGATCAACAACGAGATAGATCCGGCCACACGTACTCTCAAGTTTTACGTGGCGTTGAAGAACGAACTGATGGAAGACAAACTCAGTGCAGATGGCAATCGCTACATTTCATGGAAGTACCGAGTTGGCCAACGCATGGAGCTAGGAATACCCATCGCCGAGTGGACCGAACAGATCGTATTGCCCGTCGATGCCGTTGTGCGCGAAGGCATCGATAGTTTTGTTTTTCAGCAAAATGGCGATCACTTCGACCGTGTTCCAGTTCACGAAAAACACCGCGATCAAACCCATGTCGTCGTCGAGAATGATGGCGCGCTCTTTCCAGGTGATGTAGTTGCTCTTCGCGGTGCGCATCAAATGCAAATGGCGATCAAGAGTAAATCCGGAGGCGGCATAGACCCTCACGCAGGACATAGTCACTAATGCTCAACGCTATCCTTCAATTTTCGCTTCGACAGCGATTGTTCATTATTGCTATCGCGATAGCGTTGTCAGGATATGGGTTTTGGACCGCGCTGCGTCTGCCGATAGACGTGTTCCCTGATCTTGACCGTCCTCGTGTAGTGATCATGACCGAGTCCCCCGGTATGGCACCCGAGGAGACCGAGACGCGAGTTACGTTTCTGATCGAGACGGCTATGAACGGCGGCAACGGAGTTCAAGCGGTACGTAGTACCTCGTCCGTTGGGCTATCCGTGGTTTATGTCGAGTTTGGATTTGGTGCGAACGTCTACACGGCGAGACAAATCGTAACCGAGCGACTGGCCATGGTTGCGGACCGACTCCCAAAAACAGCCAAACCACAATTGGCTCCGATCTCATCGATCATGGGGCAGATATTGGTTCTAGGTATGTGGAGCGAAGACGGAACAACAAATCCAATTGAACTGCGAACCCAGGCGGATTGGATTGTTCGTCAGCGATTGCTTTCGATTCCCGGAGTTGCCCAGGTCTTTACCATGGGTGGTGGTCGGAAACAATTCCAAGTGCTAATCGATCAGGATGCGTTGATCAAATTTGGTGTCACCATCGAGGATGTGAAACGCTCCGTCGAGAAGAGTAATGAAAATGCGACAGGTGGTTATCTGGATCAACGCGGGCCGAACGAATGGCTAGTTCGCGCGATCGGACGGATCCAATCGATCGAGGATTTGAATCGAGTCGCGGTGACGGTTCGCAATGGCAGGCCTGTTTCGCTCGCCATGGTAGCCAAAGTAGTCGAAGCACCTCAACTAAAAAAAGGAGATGCGGCAGCGTATGTTCGAGAAAGCAGCGACCAATTCAGCGGTGGCCCTGCGGTCGTATTGACGGTCAGCAAACAACCCGGTGCAGACACGCGCGGGATAACCAAGCAAATCGAAAGTGCCATCCAAGAAATCCGTCCGTCTCTTTCTAAGGGGATTCGAATTGAGTCGTTGTATGCCCAAAAGCAATTCATAGATCGTGCCATCGAGAACGTGATGGAGGCCCTGCGCGACGGCGGTATTCTCGTCGTGATCATCCTGTTCTTGTTTCTAATGAATTTCCGAACAACGTTTATCTCGCTCACCGCCATCCCGCTTTCCCTTTTGATGACAGTCCTCGTTTTTTATTGGTTTGGTCTCTCTATCAATACAATGACACTCGGAGGGCTCGCGGTCGCGATCGGCGAACTCGTGGACGATGCCATTGTCGATGTGGAGAATATTTTTCGAAGGCTCAAGGAAAATGCAACCCTAGCAAAGCCGCGTAAACCTCTGGTGGTTGTCTATTCGGCGAGTCTTGAAGTGCGAAGCTCGATCGTATTCAGTACGATCATCGTTTGCTTGGTGTTCCTCCCCCTATTTGTATTGTCTGGCATGGAGGGACGACTGTTTGCCCCACTGGGCGTAGCCTATGTCGTCTCAATCCTTTCTTCGTTAGTGGTTTCGTTGACAGTCACACCGGTGCTTGCCTACTGGCTTTTGCCCTCTTCCAAAGCAGTATCGCACGAGGCGGATGGCTTTGTTCTCAGATTCTTGAAATGGATCGTCGTCTACGTTGTTCGGTTCAGTTTGCAATTTCCCGTTTTGAACATTGTCGTCGTGCTCTTGATGGTGGTTGGGGCGGCATGGTCGGTGAGCCGATTGGACCGCGATTTTCTTCCGCCGTTCAATGAAGGTTCCATTCAGCTTAACGTCTTATTGCCTCCAGGCACATCGCTGGCCACCTGCCTTGCGATCAATAAAAACGTCGAAGACGCATTGATTCGCAATAGCGACGTCGTGAATTTCGTACGTCGCACGGGACGGGCTGAATTAGACGAGCACGCGGAACCGGTCAGTGCCAGTGAATATATCGTGGACTTGGATCCGAAGTCTTCGAGGACACGTGAACAACAGCTTGAAGTTATCCGCAAGGAACTCGACGAGATTCCTGGCATCGTGTTCGCTGTCGAACAGCCTATCTCGCATTTGATCTCCCACATGCTATCGGGAGTCAAAGCACAGATCGGCGTCAAGTTGTATGGTGACGATCTTGATCTGCTTCGTCGCAAGGCCGAAGAGGTAAAAGCGGAGATGCAGGAAGTTCGAGGCGTACGCGATTTATTGGTTGAGCAACAGACACTGATTCCGCAGCTCAAGATTGAATACAATCGCGACCAGCTCCTCGCTGCGGGTCTGACAGTGGAGGATTTGAATCAATTCATCGAGACCGCTATGAATGGCCAAATAGTCTCCGAAGTCATGCAAGGTCAACGCACATTTGATTTAGTCGTGCGACTCAAGGAGGATGCGCGTGAGAATCTTGATGTGTTGCGGCGATTGACCATCGAATTGCCTGGCGGTGGAAAAATACCTCTCGAAGCGGTTGCCAATATTTACGACTCGCTCGGCCCGAACACAATCCAACGGGAAAAGATCCGTCGACGCATTGTCATTCAATGCAATACGGCCGACCGTGGTCTGGTGGAAGTCGTCGAGGAGATTCAAACACGTCTCAAAGCTGTCAGCGCGACTCTACCGCAAGGATACTACTTTGAATTTAGTGGCCAATTCGAAAGTCAACAGAGCGCTTCGAAGGCCATTATTTGGTTGTTTGGTGTCGCATTGATTGGAGTCTTTTTAACTCTGTATACCATGTTCCGTAGCGTGAATTTGTCGTTGCAAGTGATGGCCGCGATTCCGATGGCCTTCATTGGTTCCGTGGCAGCTATCGTCTTGACCGGCCAGAATTTGACGATTGCCAGTATGGTTGGCTTTATTTCGCTGGGTGGCATTGCCTCGCGAAATGGGATTCTGTTGCTCCAGCACTATTTGCATCTAGTCAAGCATGAGGGAGAGCACTGGAATCACGAGATGATCATCCGGGCTGGGCAGGAGCGACTCGCGCCAGTTCTTATGACAGCTCTTACAGCCGGAATCGGACTAGTACCTTTGGTGCTAGCAGCCGGGCAGCCGGGAAAAGAGATTCTCTATCCGGTTGCGACGGTAATCCTTGGCGGCGTGATCAGTTCGACACTGCTTGATTTCTTCGTGCATCCGGCACTCTTTTGGCTCTTTGGGCTTCGTTCCGCTCAGCGCGTAGTCGCACATCAGTCAGATGACAACTTCGATGCGGGTTGAGCGGGAGCCTGTCTCCCCGCAACCTTGTATTGGCGTACTAAGGCGAGCGGCAGCATTGATCCTACCGGGAGGGAAAGGCCATCCCTGTAAACATGTCTTCATCAACTTTATCCAACCCCTTCATTACTCGGGAGGGTGAGGCGGTGAGGCTCCTGCCGAACCACGGCGGCACCAGCTCGGCAGGAGCCTCGCTCTCCCATGGAAACCCTTGCCAGTTAGTTTCTTCGGCCGCTCGCCTAACGGTGGTATTGCATCGAATTCTCTCGCGGGCCGACTTGATCTGTCCAACTTGGCAAGGGAATACCCGATGTCGATTGGAATTGGTAAGAGTCCATCAAGGCGTCGGCACCTGTCGCTGGAATGCGAGTCATCTTTGCGGTTCGCGAAACATTCCCTTCGATGGTGGAATCGGTTTCTGAGGAACGAAGTGCAAGCCATTGCTCAAGGCTCGCAACACTCGTTGGATAGGCACGTTCAACGAATTTGATTTTCCGCGTAATCAAAAAATCGCACTTGTCGTCGTACAGACATCTGGTTTCGCTCCAGTCGATACAGGAACGCAAGGCGGGAATGGGTTGAGATTCGATCAGCTCTCGAACCGTTACAGCAAGCGACACGAGCGAAATCGCGTGTCCAGCATCGAAAATCGAATCTTGCATCTGAATACTAACCGGTTCGTCGGGACGCCGCGATAACATCGCGCCAATGGCATCCAAAGCTCGAATGGTGCAGTTTTTTATCTTCAGGATGGAACGCGAGTGGACGGCGACGTTTGCAAGGGGATAGATGACGGCGATACCCATTTTGCTTTCGAGTACGCTATCCTCAAGTTCGACCTGCGAATGCTGACCAAACCAAGCTATGGCGATGCTTCCACCTTCGACACAAGAGCGACGCATCTCTAGATTTCCGCCCGCGACCAAGCATACGCCGCCAGCACTCCGAACCACCTTACACTGGTCAATCACCAATCGCGCTCCTGGTGCAACACCCACAACTGCATTCAATTTTTTCTCATCAAAGAACGGCGTTTGGGCAGAAGTGATCCAATGGATTGTGATCCCCTCCAGTCTCAAATCCGTTTCGGCCCGAATGAAATAAGCGTCTGAATTCCCGCCATTGCTGTGTTGACGTTCGGATCGAAGGACTGGTCGTTCTTTGGAAGCACCCCGCAACGTCAGTTTCTTTCCTCGTATGGTGATCGGATCACATTCCAGATCGGCCCCAATCTCGATAATGTCGCCGTCGCTTGCGGATTCTATTGCATCAGCCAGCGAATCGAACTGGGATGAGTCGCGACGAATCCATACTGGCTTCGAAGGCACAATGACGTTCGATGGATTTCCTTCAGGTTCGGTCGCGTCCGTTGACGTTATGGACTGCGAATCGGTTTTCGATGGATCCTCGCTACCATTTTTCTGCAATAACGAAAGAAATGCAAACACCGCTAAAACCCCAACGCCCACAACGAGCATACCTTTCGCACCGGGTCTCAAGTTGGATTTCGTGCGAGGCGGCGATTGGTGCTGCAACGCAGAACTCAATTCCGATGCGCTTGCCATGCGTAGAGCGCGAGGCTTCTGAAGTAGTCGATCGACAATTTCATCCAACCAAGCCGGGCAGTTCGGGACAAGAACAGAGAGTCGCTTCGCAGCCTGGGTCCGGATGCGATCCATCACGACAAAGGGGTCGTCCAGGCCAAAAGGGGGCGTTCCCGTAACGGCAGCCACGAGGACCGAGCCTAAACTGAAGAGATCCGATCTCGCATCCAACGATTCACCCGCCGTTTGCTCTGGCGACATGTACGCTGGCGTTCCCGCAATCTTTTCACTTGCGGTTAGCCCAGTCACCGCAGTCTGCTTAGCAATACCAAAGTCCGCAATCCGAACGATATTGGTGGACGCCTCGATAAGGATGTTATCCGGTTTCAAATCGCGATGAACAATCCCGGCAGCATGGGCCGCTTCTAATCCTGCCGCAATTTGTTTCGCAATGTCAATGCACTCCGGCCAAGACAAATAGCGTTTCGAATTGATACGGTCTTGTAGCGTTTCTCCTTCCACGTACTGCTGTACAAGCACCGGCATGTCGTTTTGAAAATGAACACCGTAGATGCTGACAATGTTGGGATGAAACAACGAACCTGCGGCTCGAGCTTCCTGCAACAACCTGTCTTTTGCATTACCCGCCGACCCCCGTATCGGTAGCAGCTGCTTAATCGCAACCTTTCGTCCTACATTTTCGTCCCAGCCTTCGTAGACGACACCCATACCGCCCCGGCCAATTTCGCGAACGATGCGAATACCTGGAACTGCAATCGCGAAATGCAAAGAGTCGCTGTTTTGCGCCCCATCCGCTTCTGGACGGACCAGGTCGCGCGATTCTGATCCCGATGAGACAGTGGAGAGGTGTTCGATTCTGGACTCAAATACTACCCTTTCGATGGCCGATTCGAGGCTTGGAGATACTGTTTCTATCGGTTTGGGTGCGCTACCTAGTTGCCACTCGCCCGATCCCGAAAGGAATTCCATTCGTTTCAAAAGCACAGGATCGTGTTCAATTGCATTCGCGATTTCCAATTCCTGGTCGCATGATAACTCGCCAGCAAGTAGAGCCCTCAAATGGTCGCTAGTGTAGTTTTTCAAATTAGGGATTCTCCCAATTCTCGATGTGTTGAATCTCGCGCCTGATTCTTGCGAGGACGCGAGAACGCGAGATATGGACCGCGCCGGGACTCATGCTCAGCTCCTTCGAGACGTCTGCCACCTCGAATCCATCGACAGTTGTTTTCCAAAATGCCTCCCAGGTCTTGCTTTGAAACTCGTGTTCTATCCGATTGGCAACTTTATGAAACAGCCATAACTCGTACTCTCGATCCCAAACTTCATCGGAGACTGCCTGCGGATCCGGGCACTGTTGCAACATCGATTGCACCTTCGTATCGCCGGAACCAACTGCCTGATGTTGGGCTTGCCTAAATCGCTTTCGCAACGTGTTTCTAACCACAGTCAAAAGCCATCCGCGAAAGGAACCACGGTTCGGATCGTAGTCAAAGTCTCTAATAACTCGGACAACATTGCACATGGTTTCTTGAGCGACGTCGGCTGCATCGGCATCTTGAAGTCCATTCTTTAAGGCGTAACGGTACACGAGCGGAGTGTAAATCGATGCAAATAGACGCCAAGCGTCCTGGTCGCTTGCATCGCGCAAACGTATCAACAGCGTTGCTCGCGTCTCGAGTGCATTCATCTTGTAGCAGAGATCGGTTGATTGGGTTGCAAAGGAAAGTGGGGACAATCACTCCCAACCAGTTTACCAAGCCCTGTGTAGGAAAGTGAATCTTGTCAAGGCATTTCGCAGTAGAAATGCAAATCGCATCCAGCTACGCACCCACCTTTCAAACTTCACACTTCTTACTTCACACTTCTACCCCCCTTTCCCTTACGGAGGGTGACTTCCTCCCAGACGAATTGTGTGCTGGCCGCGGCCATAATCGCGTCAATCTCTTCAGGTCGAATCTCGCTCGCATTCGAACCCAGTCGACTGTCCAAGACGGCAGCCATCGCTTCACCCTCTCCTTCGCCATTGCGATCCGAGTTGATCCTGTTGATAACCATTAGCACGTCGAGTGGCGATACGGTTCCATCATCGTCGACATCTAAGAATGCTGGGGGTACAGATTCCTCGTCGTCCTGAAGTAGCTCGCGGATCCCTTGCGTGTTCACATCATTGATAATCTCAAGCACATCGAGAGGGTCGATGGAATTGTTATTGTTGACATCAAACGCGTTTCGTTCGTTGTGCCATCGATTGCGTCCGATCACCGTAAATGTCGCAATCGCTTCCGCTTGATGAATGAAGTTGTCGACTCGAACCACAAATGACTCGGTAAGACGCGCGCCTCGTTTCAAGGCACGGAAGGCAGCCACGCCGCGCGGATCGTAGGTGATGCTTCCGTCTGGATTTGCCTTAACCGTTGCCCCGAGCGGACTTGTAAATCCGATCGGCTTATCGTCCAACGGTCGACCATCGATCAAGACAACCTTGGCGTCAATCTCGCCAAAAAGATTGATATCGTTCGCGAGCAGGTTCATGCCTTGACGCCGATACTTACCACCAACAGAGATGTCATCCACGAGTGTAAGGCCTGGTTGTGTCACGCGAAGGTAGACAGACTGAATCCGACTGTCATCGGCTCCCGTTGTTTCCATACTTGCTTCGGTCCAAGCAACATACGGATAGGTGCTAGCGAACCCGTTTTCTGATAGACCTAGTGAAAGGGATTGCAACGAGCCTCCGGTTCGGCTCAAGCCGCGACCGCTGGCATCATTGCGTTCGAACTCGCTCATCACGTATGGCCCAGCAGACGTATCACGATATCGGGAGAGAATAAAGATGCTTGAGTCACTATTCCCATCGTAGGTATCGTCGTCCATCCATGCCAGGAATGATCCAAAGTACGACGCTGCTAGTTCTGGCTTGGCCGCATAACCAATCGCACGCGATACCGTCTGTGAGTTGAGCAATGGTCCAACGCTCGCGATTGTCTCAGGGATCAATTGCCTAGCAGCACCGATAGTACCATCCAACTCGATCGTGACCACGACCCCGTCCACTTGATCCGATCGCTCGACACTTCGTTCCCAAGCGACGAGCACATCGGTCTCTAGCTCATTCTCGTTTTGGCCTTGAGTTCGTTCTTGAATGAATTGGACCGCAATCGTGGGATTGGTCGTATCGACGTTTGGATCAATTTCCGAATGAATGGTTCTGAGAATGGATGGAGTAAGCACCTCAACGCTAGCCCCGCCTGGAACTCCCGGACACAGGGCACTTGCGCCCAGCAATTGGGTACCCAGGCTGCTTACGACGATGAGATCGTGATCGGTTGAATCACCATAGGCTAACGCGAATGCCACACGGTACTCCGCGGAGGCGACATCCATGTGCGTTACTGTGACTCCCGGAGGCACACCAGTGATCTCACGTGCGGGTCTAAATCCGTTAAAGCAGCTTGGCTCCCAGATATACTGAGCCATCGCGGCTCGCTGAAGGCCCGAAGTTGTGTCAAGCCACGCTAGAATTCCACTCTCGTCCGAGAATGGCACCCATTTGGCATGGTCTGCTTTGCCAGTTTGCCCAGGGTTGGTCACCCGAGCCCAATTCGTATCTTCACGAGCCACTTCGATCGAACTATTTCCGTTCTCATCGATGCTTGTCCAGGCCAGAATCAACGAATCATCATTCTTGGTTTTAAATAATGTTGGGCGACGCGATTGGTTTGTGTCGTTGCTGATACCCCCGCCGGACGCAGATCTATTGCCGTCGAAACCGGCCAACGTTGTCCACACACCGATGTCATTCTGATGGTAGGCAACGTAGATTTCCGTGTTGCCATTGCGCCAGTCGACCCAAGCCACGTACACTCCGGCTTCGGTTGCAAAGACCGTTTGCTCCCAGCCACCGACTTGGGTAATGCCACTATTCGATGCCGAGTCACTCAGTTCAGCCCAAAGTCCGCGTCGCTCCGGTCCTGCGGAAAGGTTCTCATTCGGGATAGGATTCGGTCCGACTGCGAGGATGCTATTTGTCCCTGCTCCCCCATCGACAGTATTGATCCCATTGCCACCGTTACCAGCGTCGTTGCCGTCTCCAGCATCGATCAGGTCATCGCCGTACCCACCGTAGATCTCATCGTCATCATGATCGGGCGCAGCAATCACCTTCGGACCACCGATGAGCCAGTCGCCGTGAATCCCACCATAGATGGTATCGTTACCGAGCCCACCGTCGATGATGTCGGCACCGCCAAGCCCATCGATCGAATCATCACCGCC
This sequence comes from Pirellula sp., assembly GCA_043743995.1. Lineage (GTDB taxonomy): Bacteria > Planctomycetota > Planctomycetia > Pirellulales > Pirellulaceae > JBKCUI01. The sequence continues at coordinate 15,360 of JAYTVM010000096.1, forward strand.
CCCTCCCTCGATGCGATCACCGAAGTAGGTCGTGTCCTTGAAATTGGGATCATCGGTCCCTTCATCGGAGCCGACAATCGTATCGTTGCCGCTGTCACCGCGAAGATAGTTCGTTATGCCATCACCACCCGCAATGAAATCGTTGCCATCGCCACCCGAGATGTCATCGTTGCCGTTGTCGCCATAGAGCGCATCATCGCCCGTATCGCCGGTGATTGTGTCGTCCCCTACACCACCTTCGACAACATCATTCCCTTCATTGCCATGCAGAATATCTCCTCCAAGCTCACCATAGATCCGATCGTTGCCTTTTCCGCCGGTTACCGTATCAACGTTGGCACCCGCATAGATGACATCGTTTCCATCGTTCCCTTCGATGGTGTCGTCCCCGTCGTTTCCGAGCAGGAGATCGTTCCCGTCGTCGCCGAAGAGCAAGTCAATGTCCGCTCCTCCGCGAATGGTATCGTCTCCCCGACCACCTCGAAGTACATCGAGTCCGGCATCGCCAAAAAGGACGTCGATGCCGTCGTTCCCTTCGATCGTGTCGTCTTCGCCGTTGCCGAACAGAAGATCATTCCCATCATCGCCGAAGATCAAGTCGTCGTCGGCTCCACCAGTAACCGTATCGTTCCCACGACCACCCCGAATCGTATCGAGTCCACGATCGCCATACAGTTCGTCATCCTGGTCGTTTCCGTTGATGATATCGTCGCCATCATTCCCTTCGATGGTATCCTTACCATTATTGCCGTAGAGCAAGTCACTTTCCGTCCCACCGAGGATCTCATCATCGTCTACTCCACCATCGATGACGTCGACATCGTCGCTACCATCGATCGTGTCGTTCCCCGCATCACCGAAGATGGTGTCGGCTCCTTCTTGACCGAAAATCGTATCATTTCCTTTATTGCCCCGGATGAAGTCGGCTTCGGGGCCTCCATAAATCTCATCCTCGTCGTCATTGCCGAAAAGCCGATTGGAAAGATCCGTTCCACCAGTCACTGGCGACCAGAGGGTATCGAAGTGGAAACCATAGATATCGTCGTTCCCTGCGTTCCCATTGATGGTATCCGCCCCTTCGTTGCCGATGAGAATATCACCACCTTCGTCACCGAAGATAGCGTCATCGTTTGGGCCGCCGGCAATTTTATCAGAACCTCTCCCTCCGCGAAGCGTATCGCGATCGGTTGCGTTAGCCGACAACGAGCTAGACAGTAAGTCCCAAACGAAGCCATAAATCGTATCGGCATCGTTCCCCCCATCGATAACATCATCCCCAGCTCCACCCGAGATCGTGTCGTCGCCTGCTTCCCCGTAAATCTCGTCGTTGTCATTTCCGCCATCGATCGTATCGCCCTCCGAACCTCCATAGATGACGTCAATACCATTGCCACCTTTGATACTATCGGATCCAGTTCTACCATAGATGAGGTCGTCTCCCGTCCCACCTTCAATCTCGTCATTTCCCACATCGCCATCGATCTCGTCCGCATCCCCCTGACCGTAGAGAAAATCTCCCTCTTCACCGCCATTGAGATAATCGAGCCCGACCCCGCCGTAGATCTCATCCACTCCGCCTCGCCCCCAAAGACGGTCATCTCCTTGATCGCCATAGATAAAATCGCCGTCGGCTCCCCCATCAATGAGATCGTCGCCCAGTTGTCCTCGAAGCGTATCGATGCCTGCCTCCCCGTTGATGACATCGGGGCCAGCCCCCCCTTCAATGGTGTCGTCATCATCGCCACCGTAAAGGATGTCTTTGAGGACCCCACCAAGAATCGTGTCATTCCCGCCTTCGCCATAAGCCTTGTTCGTGCCGCCGCCGGTTTCGATGGTGTCGTTGTCGTCGCCGCCGTATAGGATGTCATCTCCTTCTTGTCCGAACAGGTGATCTTCCCCTGCTTCGCCCAAGAGCAGATCATTACCTAAGCCGCCTACCAAAATGTCGTTGTCGCCTCCGCCATTTAGCTCATCTCGGCCCCGACCTCCGTCGATAACGTCCGTTGAGCTTCCACCGTGAATGACGTCGTCTCCATCGCCACCTCGCAGAATGCTGGGCTTAGTAACACTTGCTCCCAGGGTAATGCGATCCTCTTTCGAACCACCATCGGCCACTATGTTACGAACTTGGCTTGCATCGAACGACTGGGATTTACCAAACGCGGACACAATCACTTGACCTCCGTCCTGCTGCACAGAGAACGATTCCTCCTCGATGTTGGGTTTCACGTTTCGCTGATGCGCTTCCGGACCCATAAACAGAGTCAACGTTCCCGTTGCTGAATCGAGTCCTGCCAAAATGGTCGGGGGTGGAGGCTCGTAGAATGGACATGCAATTTCCGTTCGACCCTGTAGCAATGTAACCTCGGCGATGGGTAACTCGTACTTGAAGATACCTGCTTTGGCACGGGCTTCGAGCGCGACACCTAACTCGCCATTGAGAGCAAAACAACCCTGGCTGGATGACAAGTCGCGGCCTCGCACTTTGCCATCGTTATCGTGATCGAGCAGATCGAGACCCACTTCGGCAAAGACGCCCCCTCCCACGATCAGTGATACACCCACGCCCAAAATTTCGAACCCTACGCCGGCCCCAGCAAAGAGCTCGCCACGAATGTAAAGTTCATTCACATCAGCTCCTGTACCATCGGCATTGGCTCGATCGCTGACATAAAAGCCTTGAAAGAGATCTGCGAGATCCTTGGATTTGGCGTAAGCCGAAAAGCCCGCCGTATCGAGTCCTACCTTGAGGTCCGTCCCAATCTCAAGTCCTCCAAAGATGCTTGCCAAAATTCCCGGGAAGACGGGAATCGAAAAGTCGACGGGAAAGGAAACGACAACATCTGGCAGATCCCAGGTGAGGAGATTGGCCTCGCCAATCCCCAAGACCCAACCCATCGCGCTGAGTGGGTCTTCCACGATCGGCACCCGTAATGCACCTGGCGATGTACTGAGCTCGGCGGAAAGGTTGGGAGCTCCGTTCGGTCCGTCAAACTGATTGCGCAAGTCACTGCGAGCGTTCGCTTGCCCCAAAACGGCCGGGTCTAACGTGCCTTGTCTTGCATCGAATTGAGGACTGCTAGTTCCACCAAAGGTGATGTCGCCAAGTTGTAGTGAAAGCCCCGATGCGGAATCGGTATGAATCGCGCTGACGATCCGGTTTATCGTTGCCGACGTTTCGACAAAATCCGCTAATGACTCAATCGAACGACGAATGTCGGAATCGCGTGGCAACGATCGGGCAAATTCTTGCGCCAGACCGAGAATGCTCACTGGCGGATCCGTAAAATCCTTCAATACCGGCAATGGATCGGTCAGGAACGTAATCACATCCGAGAAGGGATCGAAGACCGTTTGGATCGTTTCAAAAAATGGCAAGAAGACTTCATCCAGCAATCGACCTAGATTGAGTTGTATCCCCTCGTAAGTGACCAACGGCGGATTGCTGCCTCCAAATCCGATGCCATCAAATTCCCAATCGATTCGAAGCCCAGTCTCAATCGAGGGCAACCATTCGTTGACGACCGCTTCGATCGTGAATCGCAATGCCGCTTCACCAGTCAGGCCCGAGGTATCGGTATCAATGAGTGGTCCCGTACCGATCTCGCGCAGGAACAATTTGTCGTCCGGATCCGTCAGATCGATCGTAAACTCGGCATGGAATGCACTTTGGCCAGGTGCCGGAGCCGAGGCAGTCGCGATGATCTCAAAGAAACCGAGCTTGCCCGTCGCCTGCCCGAGCATATCGATATCGAGAGTCAAACCAATCTGCTCGGTGTTCGTCTCGACATAGAACCCTTGCGTCAAATCGAGAACAAAGGTCACATGAAAGTCATACGACCCAACCACACTCAGCTCGCTTCGCCAATCCGCTCCGAGTGCAGGTAGCCCAATGTCAGTCTGCACCACTTTTTGAACATTGATCAGAGCCCCATCGATGTCCAGTGTCAGTTTGAACTCCGTCGGCGACGATATGTCGACGTGCACAAAGTCTCCAGAGGGAATGCCGAACAGTGACTGCAATGCACCTTCAATCGCCTTCTCAACTTTGTCTACCGTAAAGGAATTCAATGCATCGAGGGCTGTGTTAATCGTTGAACGTAGCTCTTCAAGGAAGTTCGTGAACTGCTCCAGCTTGTCCCCAATCAGCGGATAGGCTTTGCCTAAGACCTCTTGCGCTACCTTTTCGCCCACTTTCTTGAACCATTCGTCGAGCGACGGTGCCAAGGCATTCAAGTTGACTTGCAGATTGATCCCTTGCTTCAACTTTGGAAAGTTGGGACTGGATTGAAGAATGGTCGAATTTGCGGGGTTGTTGAGGTTATTGATGCGAAACGTCAGGCGATTTGGTTCGGCTGAGCCGGTATGATCGGGAACGACTTCAAAATCAGCTCGCAATCGCCCTAACGTCGTTCGTTGAGGATGGTACGTCGTTAGTTCGCTAACGCGAACTCGTCCAACACTGGTGGGGATCGAACTGAAGAACTGAGCGGGATTGGCCGGGTCAGGGCTTGTTAGGTTTTGAGCGATCACCACCGAACCGTTGCGCAATTTCATCCCCAGTGCACCCGATGCACCTTCGATCTGCACGGGAGATCCCACAGCCGGTGTCGCATTGACGTAGATTGTTCTTTCCAGTCGCGATTGCGAATTGAGATAACTACGTGGCAGCGAGCGAGCTCCGGGCGGAGGCGGTGGATCGAACTCAAGCCCTAGCAGCAATCGCGAAAAAGACGTGGCCGGGAGCGAGGCTTCTTCGCCTACGAGGTCTTCCGTGTCCGAAACGTTGGGATCGCCTGTGAAGTCGTGCAGCGAATCAAAACCCAATCCCACATCGACCGTCGAAGTCTCCTCGGCACTCGCATCGACAAGCCACGAGAGAACGCCGTTGGCTGTGTTGTAGGATAGATTGGAAACAAACTGAACCGCTCCCGCGCCTGATGATACATCGAGGTTTTGAACCAGATCTGGTACGTCCTGGACGATGCGCCTCGCAATGCCGACCGCATTGTCTGCTTCTTCCACTGCGTCGGTCAAGGCATCCGCGATTCGGTTTTGCTTCAGCGGTCCAAAGTCATCGAGCGAGACTCCCAACGTAGCAACTGCTGCATCTCCTTCGGAGTCCCAAGCTTCCGTACCGAACAGAGCCTCGCTCAATGTATCCGTCAATCCTTCGAAGCTGACGTCCTCAAAGTTGAGCAGATCCAATGCGTTTGTCGTCGTTTCGATGAAGCCACCTGCGATGTCGCTGACACTGACTTCCACAAAGGCATCGGAAGCTAGCCCGAACAGATTCCCCATTACGGACAAGCTCGGAACTCGGAGCGACACGTCGCCCAGCCACGCAATGGGACTCAGCAAGATCGAGTCGATATCGCTAATCTTAGTGTTCAATTCGTGAAGTGTGAATTTTCGCACTTGGGTCAGCGCATCCACGAAGTTCACTGTTGTCGAAAAATTGCCGGACAAGACGGCGTTCGCAAAAGCTAATCCAAGTCCTCCGTATGCAGCATTGCCAGTAAGCACCACCGCTTCGGTCCCGTAAAATGTTTGAATTCGAAGATCTTCAACGGCAATACGATCGAGAAAGTTGACGTTTTCATTGCTGAGGTCGACCGAGATGACAAAGCTCAATGTTCCCCTTGCTGTGATAATCGCTTCGGTATTGCTGGTTAGTCCAAGCGTATCATCGACAGAGACCCGTGTGTCTCGCGATTGCAACTGCTGATCGGGGAGTGCTTGAACGATGGTGAATTTGAGTTTGTTGGTGGTAGCGTTGTAGTCGATACCGTTGCCTGAGTAGGGGAAATCCTGAGCATTGTCAAAGGCAGGAAAGCCTTCCTCGTCGCGTAGATCCTCCGTGAAGCCCGACATCCCTTGGCCAACATCGTACACCGAGCCGGTCGTCGCCCCGGCTGCGAAGGGAACGGGAACGTTATATGTGCTCGAATTACTGAAGCTGCTCAGCCACGCTTGAAAGTTCTCCATCCCAGCGACCAGTTCTCCACTGGTGATGTTGTTGAAGAGAAAGACTTCGTCAAAGTTAGGACTAAACGTGATCGCGGGTTCGAAGCCAAGCCAATCGCCGACAGCTTGCAGAAAGGTGGAGCCCTCGAGCCGCCAACGTCCGAGCCCTACATCGAGGTTGAACGTGGCATTGAAGTCATTATCACCAATGGTAGTCTCAAAGAGCTCATCCACTTCGAGCGTGTTGATTTCGGTCAGCCGGAGCGAAGGGGTCGAAGCAGGCTGGCTGACTTCGATGTCGAGACTAGCAGCCAGGACCACATCCGGTACGCTGGCTTCAAGTATCCCAAGGTTGATCAAGAAGGGGTGCAATACCGAATCAGCCCGAATGGAACTGGAAATTGCATAGTCACGAATGAAGAAGGTTTGTTCGTTATTGAGCGAAGGGTCGAGCGAGATGCCAAACACGTATTGAATATCGACGACAGCACTGAGATTCACTTCGATCCCGTTCTTAGTGTAGAACGGGCTCGGGAGATCTTCGCTGTCGAACTCCAAATCGAGAAGGCTCAAATCGTATTGACGCTGAACATGGATATCGAAGACCAGTTCATCGATCGTACCATCGATTAACCCTCCCTCAATCGACAAGAATGCAGGATTGGAACCTAGATGAGCGATGAGGGAGTCGGTCGATCGTTGGTCGATCGGGGTGTTGTCGAAATAGTCGTCGATGGGGTTTTCGATTTCTTCGCGCAGAGTACGACCATAGGGTCCCAGCACGCCAGGCGTGACGGCGGAGCCATCGCGATTCTTGATGGGACCGAGTGGTTCGGCATAATGTCCCGAGGAGTCGATTCGATCGCCTAATCCCGCGAGTCCCCTTGTGCCTTCGAGTAGGGCTTCGAGATTTTCGGCGGAAAGCGAGGCATTGGTATACGGCCCTGTGAGGGGGAGTCGCTCTTCGAGTCTTTCGATCAGCCCAAGAAAGCGTTTTCGACGCTGGATACGAACGTTTTTCTTGTTTTTTTGTTGGCTTTGAGCTTTTGCCATGATTCGAATCTCGGAAACGGGAAGACAAGTAGGCTGTCTTCAGGTATCCAGTTCGAGTCCAAGACCTTTCAGGTATTTTAGAAAAAAAGGGAACATTTCCGCGACTTCCCCGGGGGGACAAGCGTCACGCCTGCTAGCGATATTCGGCTTCGACTCGGTAGACAGGCAGTTCGTCGCCTGAGTCCTCAACGATCTTTGTGGATACGATTTGGCATTCGGTCGCTCGCCAATACTGCATTCGCAGGTCTTGATAGCACTGCAAGACAACGCTCGCGGCCGACAACAGTCCGCGAAAATCGCGACTCAATCGACGCGTGAAGAGTCCATGCAGAATTCTAACGAAGGATCGTAAATCCACGAAGAAAGGAGGGGGGCTTTGTTCGCGGTACAATCAGCACGTACACTTAGAGAGCAGTAGTGGTGCAAAGTCACTCTCCAGCGAGGCAGCAGTATCCTTGTTAGTGATCTTTGCCCTCTCAGAATCGCACTTTCGTTCGTCGCGCCAAACGCGCAATGCAAAAACTTTTAACACGTGATAGGGGAACAATATGTCCAATTGCAAATCGATTTATGATGCAGCCGTCTTAACATTATGTTTTAGTTTAAGTAGCTGGTGCGCGCTGAGCGCCATTGCGGCTGATCCGACCGCTGGTCAACAAGTGGAACAGAAATTTGTTGCCGCCGATGGAACTGAAGTGCCTTACTTGCTGTACTTGCCGGAAAAATATAAGGCGGGCGAGTCCATGCCATTGGTGTTATTCCTCCACGGTCGAGGCGAAAGCAATGGGCCACTGAGCGTCGTTGCAAAATGGGGACCACCGCTGTTAGCTGCGCGCGGCGAACAGTTTCCATTTATTCTCGTTTCGCCACAATGTCCGCAGAATGACTCTTGGGGCAGCGGCACACAACAAACTCGCTTGCTAGAGTTGCTTGATGCGATGACCACCAAGTACTCGGCTGACAAAAAGCATATTAACCTTACGGGATTGAGTATGGGTGGTTCTGGTTCGTGGCGGATGGCAGCGGCTCATCCTAATCGCTTTGCGGCAGTGATACCTATCTGTGGCGGCGGTGATATGAAAGATGCAGAGAAATACAAAGACATTCCGATGTGGGTGTTTTGTGGCGATAAGGATGGTGTCTTTAAATCCAACGTGGAATTGGTCGACGCGATTGGCAAAGCGGGCAGCACCAAGATCCGCTTTACGACGTTGGAGAACATTGGCCACAACTCTTGGTCAGCGGCCTATGCTTCCCCGGACTTGTACGACTGGATGGCGAAACAGTCTCGCGAGTAAACTTGATCGTAGTCGCAAGCACTGTAGGCGGTGTGACGGCTCGGTGTCTCCAAGACCGCTTTCATCGTGGCTGTGCGTAGAGGGCTTAGAGTCGTGGACGCAGGCGATTGGCCGAGGTTGCTATCTAGCGAAATTCGAGGGGCTAATAGTCGCGTCCGCAAGAAAAGAAAATGGCAAGAATTTCATCATCTTCCCCAAAGGTCTCTCTAAAGCCAGCAAACTCGACATTATTGGTTCCGAACAACTTCCCGCTTAGAAGAGCACAAGAACATGCATAAATGCAGGATACAATGCTTGCCAATGTGCCAGTGTCCGATAAGATACAGTAGGAGGATTCTACAATGACGACCAAGACGCAAAAGGCAGGTAAAAAGACTGCCAAGAAAAATTCAACAAAAGTAGCTTTTGTTAAAAGCAAAGTACGACAATCAGCGAGCGAGCCTCGCAAAAAGACATCGGCAAGGAGAAAGTTCGAAAAAACGGCGGTCGTTGATGTGATCGTTGTCCAAAAAGTTGTTGGTCTCAAAGGACAAGGTTTGCTGCAAGTCGGGCAAGTGAAGAAACTCGAACTCCGTGATCGCTTAGGAATGGCGCGACAGATGTTCGGGCGTATGGTAAACGTTGCCGAGCGAACCATCGCAAAGGTGGAATCCGGTAACGATAGCGCTGACAAGCTGATACGGCCTTACAACGAGGTATATCGGCTGTGGCAGGCATTGCGAGAATTGGTTGATCCAGAATCGCTTGGGCTCTGGTTTCAAACCCCGAACGAGTCGTTCGATGGCATGAAACCACTTGAGATTATTGAGCGTGGTGAAATGGATCGACTCTGGGACATGGTGTTCGAATTGCAAACCGGTATGCCGGGTTAACGAAAACGACGCATGAACGCTGATTCCAAAGAGGCCGCTTTTCAACAGGACATCATCGACCAAATGGTCGCCGGCGGTTGGAAGCTCGGCGATCCCGCCAAGTACGATCGGAAACTGGCTTTCTACACGGACGATTGCCTACAGTACGTCAAAACGACTCAGCTCAAGACTTGGGTAAAGTACGAGCAACTTTATCCAGGCAAGCGATCCATTGAAGGTTGCCAAAATTAGTCGAGCTTCGGCTGTTTACCTATGCTGGTCGCTCCTGGTGGGCGTCGCTGGAAGGTTTGGAGCTAGGCTTTTTCTTTGAGTGTTTAAGTCGTTCACGCCACTTTTTTTCACGAATGAGAACACGTCGCATGGCCTTGTAACACTCAGGGCCACAGTATTTTTGGTGGGGAGCGCGAGGATGGGGATCAAACCGCTCGTAGCAACCAGGTCGATGGCAACAAGATTTTTTCTTGGATTGTTCTTTGTGATAGCTCTCGCGTGGAACGACTTCGCTTGGTTTTTCGGGTAGTTCGGACATTTCAACAGCCCTTTCTTGTTCGATTCGTTCGCGGTATCGCCTAGCTTGATTGGCTCAGGACAGCTTCCCTTTCTCGCTCTCCCGATACTTTTTATAAGCCAATTTACGACTCCACGCCTTGGATGCTTGGACACGAGCGTCAGAACAATAGCGATCGAGGTGATGAATAGGCTGAAAATGCCGATCACACTCTTTGAGCAGGCAGACGCGTGCTGAACTGGGCGAACAACACTCTTGTAAGGAGCGGGAATCGGAATCATCTTGGAGGTGGACCAAGGGAGCTTCTGTCCCTGAACGTCAAGTCTCACTGCAGAGCCGCTAACTCTGTAGTGAGGCGATTTTTGAATGATGCCTCCAGCCAGAGGGAAGCAAACCGGAATCCATCCTAATCCGGCTTCAAAGATCGCAATTCACTAACCGTCAGCCACCCCAGCCAATCCGTAAAAGTGGCTCAATTCCTGATCGGAATCGACATTCCTTGGCGAGACTGCACTAGTGGACGATATTGGACTCGAACCAACGACCCCCACGATGTCAACGTGGTGCTCTAACCAACTGAGCTAACCGTCCTTACGTTCCCACGATTGTCAACTTGTCCCGTTCGATGTCAAGTTCAACTTTGGATGGGTTGAGGGTTGAGGGTTGAGGGTTGAGGGTTGAGGCTTATCGCTCCACGAAACTGCTTTTCGGCTTTGGTTGTCGAATCAACACCCGCCGGTTATGCTGCTTCCTCTCTAAAATTCAACGATTCCCGTTTTGTATCGCTGCCACTCTCGATGATGTCCAATCCAATCCGACGCGTTGTTATCACCGGCATGGGGGTCGTATGCCCACTCGGTCGGGATTTAGAAACGTTTTGGACCAATTTAGTTGCCAAAAATACCGGCATCTCTGCTTTGTCCTGCCTTCCCGCCGATGGCCTCAACCTGCAATTCGGCGGACAAGCCAAATGTTTTACAGGCGATATCGATCACTTCGGACCCCTCGAAAAACCTCTCCAACGTGCCATCAAAAAGAACCAGAAGGTCATGTGCCGGGAAATCGAAATGGGGGTCGCCGCTTGCCAAATGGCACTGGCCCATAGCGGATTAGCCGTTCCCGAATATCGCAACCCCGAACGTACCGGGATCGTCTTCGGCAGTGATTATATCCTCACCCGCCCAGAAGAATTCTCCGACGGAGTCTTGGCCTGCTTCGATGCGAAGAAGCAATTTCAAATGCCATTGTGGCCAACGGTTGGACGCCCCAAAGTAAACCCACTCTGGCTCCTAAAATACTTGCCAAATATGCCGGCTAGCCATGTCGCCATCTACAACGATCTTAGAGGTCCCAGCAATTCCGTCACGATTCGAGAAGCCAGCAGTGCTGCTTCCATAGCAGAAGCCGTTGCAACCATCCGACGCGGTGCCGCCGATGTCATGTTGGCTGGTGCTACCGGCTCTCGTTTGGAGCCTTTGCGGGCACTCCACTTTACCGTTTCGGAAAAATTGGCCAGCCCACGCAACCAGCCTAGTGAAATGTCCCGGCCTTTCGATTCCGAACGCAACGGCTCTCTTCTCGGTGAAGGTGCTGGCGCTCTAGTCCTCGAATCGCTCGAAAATGCAGTTGCACGCGGTGCCAAAATTTGGGGAGAAGTGGTCGGCGGAGTCGGGTCGGCTGTCGGCAGCAGTCATGCCGGACAGTCGAGGGATTTCGTTCGAATTGCCACCAAAAACGTCATCGCAGGCTTGATCGCAAAAGGTCAATCCGCAGGTCAAAGCTTGAAGTCCGGCCACTGCCATGTCCACGCCTGCGGAAAAAGCGAAGTCGATTCGGATCGATCTGAAGCCAACGGCATCCACGACGCATTCGCGGGTGAAGAAATCGCCGTTACGGCTGCGAAAAGCTACTTCGGCAATCTTGGAGCCGGCAGCGCCGCGGTCGAAATCGTGGCTAGCTGTCTGGCCTTGGATCGCCAAGCGTTGTTCCCTTTGCTCAATTGCGACCGTCTGGACCCAGACTGTCCTATTACTGCTGCTGATGCAGGCTCCCCGGCTGGGGATGCTTTTATCAGCCTTTCCTATTCTTCCCAGGGGCAAGCCAGCGGCGTATTGATTCGTCGCGTCCTTTCGGCTTGACATTTATGGGAATCGTTCGTAACCTCTTGCTCCTTGAAAAAACAAGCACTTCTCTAACTAATTTTGTTTGAGTATTAAAAATGGCAGTTCCCAAGCGACGACACTCCAACTCACGATCTGGCATGCGTCGAGCACACCATTCCAAAAAGCCTCGCCAACTGCAAGTGTGCGCCAAGTGCAGCACCGTGGTTCCGACACATACTGTTTGTCCGAAATGCGGCTATTACATGGGTAGAGTCGTCGTCCAAATGGGCGAAGAGTAAATTCTACTTGATTGGGATGATCCCTCGATTCTCGTTGTATACGGAAGAGTTGTAGAGTGCCCAACATCGCATTGCTTTTCCCTGGCCAAGGAGCTCAATTTCTCGGAATGGGAAAGGGTCTTTTGGAACGGAGCGAAAATGCGCGAGTTCTTTTTGACAAAGCCTCCGAAATCCTTGGTTACGACCTTGGCCAATTGTGTGCTGAAGGACCAGAATCTCAGCTTCATCTGACGAACCACAGTCAACCGGCCCTGTTCGTTCATTCGATGGCCGCCTTGGCGGATTTTGTCGATCAAAACCCGTCTGTTCTAGACTCGGTGGTTGCTGTCGCCGGATTGAGTCTCGGTGAGTACAGCGCTCTGGCTTGCGCCCAAGCTATATCGTTCGAGGACGGTGTTCGGCTGGTTCAACAACGAGGCTCGGCCATGCAAGACGCAGCTTCGGCGGTGCCAAGCGGTATGGCCAGCGTCCTTGGTCTGGACCGTATTCAACTCGAAGCAGTTTGCGACTCGGCTAGGCAACCTGGAGAAATTCTCAAAATCGCCAATTTGTTGTGCCCAGGGAATATTGCAGTTTCCGGACACATCGCGTCGATCGAACTGGTTGGCGAGAAAGCGGCCGAGGCCGGTGCGACGAAGACCATTCGTTTGAATGTCGCCGGTGCCTTTCATACCGACATTATGAAGTCGGCCGTTGAGCGATTGGAAAAGGCCCTGGAAGCAACTCAGTTCCATAACGCCCGATTTCCTTTGTTTTCGAACGTCGATGCCCAGCCTCATGCCGGTGCAAGTGAATTCGCACCATTGCTGATGAAACAAGTTGTTTCACCGGTGCAGTGGGAAAGCACCCTCCGAAATCTCTTGGCGGCCGGGGTGGATCAGTTCTACGAAATCGGTGCTGGCCGTGTGCTGGCTGGAACGCTGAAGCGAGTCGATCGCAAAGCAGCTTGTGAATGTTTTGGCGATTAGCCTTACTTGATACGAAAGTAAACCATGTCATCTAGTTCATTGGGATTGTCCGCTGACCTTTCTGGTCAAATCGCACTTGTGACTGGCGCTTCCCAGGGGCTGGGTCAGACCGTCGCGGTCCGGCTCGGCGAAAACGGAGCCAAGGTGCTCTGCATCGCCCGCAATGCGGACAAGCTTGCCGAAACCGTATCGCTCATTCAAGCCGCAGGTGGCGAAGCGGTCGCGATCGCTTGCGACGTAACCGATCGCGAGTCGGTTGAGAAGCTGTTTGAACAGATTGAGACGGAATACAAACGACTGGACATCGTTGTCAACAACGCTGGCATCACTCGGGACACCTTGCTGCCGAGAATGACAGATGCACAATGGGACGAGATCATTGCCGCCAACTTGACTAGCTGCTTTCTGTTTTGTCGAGGTGCTACTCGAATCATGATGGGGCAGCGTTACGGGAGAATCATTAACATGTCGAGCGTTTCTGGCTTGATCGGCAATCCAGGGCAAACGAATTACTCCGCCACCAAAGCTGGAATGATCGGTTTTACTCGGTCGCTGTCGCGAGAGATGGCGAAGCGAAAAATCACCGTCAATGCCGTTGCTCCAGGGTTTATCGAAAGCGACATGACTCGAGCGTTGGGACCCGCCGTAACCGATGAGGTTAAGAAACGAGTCCCTGCGAATCGGCTTGGAACCGCGGATGACGTGGCGGCATGCGTCTTGTTTTTAGCCAGCAAGGCGGCCAGTTACGTAACCGGCCAAGTGCTGACGGTCGACGGCGGTATGACAGGCTAGTGATTGGGCGTACCACATGTGTAGTTTTTTGTGGCTGAGCGAGGCCCTCGTTTAGGTTCGTTAGGAAGACAACGAGCGAGGCCCTCGCTCGACTACTATAGTCGCCTTTTGCTCCGCAAAAGTGCGAGAACTGCTCGCACTTTCGCGGAGCGAAAGGCGAGTGCGCCTTTAAAGGCGATTGATTTGCTGGGTGGAAGTCCTAGTCAGGGTAACGTTACCGCCCTGTATCCGAC
>JAYTVM010000097.1:0-2342 GCA_043743995.1 Pirellula sp.
TTCCTTTGCGTTGGGTAATTGCGATACCGGAATCAGCTTCATACCACAGATCGGACAAGCACCGGGATTTGTCAAGCGAATCTGGGGATGCATAGAGCACGTCCAGATCTCGCCGGAAGCGGCGAGAGGCTTCGTGCTTGTAGGCCACCATGCAATCAATGCCACCAGCAAAGCGATCACTCCAAATACCATTCCGATTCTCAGAGCGAGATGATTCCAGTTCACGGCAAAACTCCTGGCGTTACGACTTCACGATTTGTTCTGATGCGTTGACAGATCAGCTTGTATACTTCGATGACCGTGACCGGAGTGAGGGCCAATATTACGATAGTACTCCATTCGCCCATCGAGTGCGCGGGCACGTCAAAAACGCTTTGGGTGAATGGGAACACGGCTACGCTCACCTGGAGCAACCCGGAAACGATGATGGCCAGCATCAGTTGAGGATTAGTCCAGAACCCAAGTTGGCCTAATGTCAATGTCGAGCTGCGTGCAGCGAGCGCTCGGAAAAGTTCGGCGTAAACCACCACGCAAAAGGTCATGGCTCGAGCTCGATCTACATTGTCAGGCGCGTGTTGAATGCTCATCCCGAAAGCTAAGATGCCAACGAGTCCGACTAGAAATCCTTGAACTAGAATCACGAAGCCCAAACGCCAGGAAAGAATGGACTCACCGCACCGCCGCGGGGGACGGTTCATGATGCCGGGTTCTGGCGGTTCAAGCGACAATGCGAGCGCCGGCAGGCCGTCCGTTACAAGATTGATCCACAACAATTGGATTGGCAACAAAGGTGCCGGCCATCCTAGCAGGCTTGCCACCAACATAAGGAGAATTTCTCCGAAGTTGCACGATAGCAAAAACTGAAGAACCTTCTGGATATTGTCGAAGATGCCGCGGCCTTCTTCGACTGCACTGACGATCGAAGCGAAGTTG
The DNA here is from genome assembly GCA_043743995.1 of Pirellula sp. Lineage (GTDB taxonomy): Bacteria > Planctomycetota > Planctomycetia > Pirellulales > Pirellulaceae > JBKCUI01. The sequence continues at coordinate 934 of JAYTVM010000097.1, forward strand.
TCGTCCGTGAGCACCATGTCCGACGCTTCTTTGGTTACGTCAGTTCCGGTGATGCCCATAGCGATCCCGATGTCGGCAGCTTTTATCGCTGGAGCGTCGTTGACGCCATCGCCCGTCATGGCCACGACATACCCTCGCGATTTCCACGCTTTGACGATCCGGAGCTTGTGCTCAGCTGTGGCACGAGCGTATACCGCAATGTGCTCGACTTGCTCGGCTAGCTGCACGTCGGTCATTTGTTCGAGTTCGGTCCCGGACAAAGCGCGTTCATCGCCGCTCGTCAGCCCAAGTTTTTTTGCGACAGCGAAAGCGGTCGCCGGATGATCGCCGGTAATCATAACAGGCCGAATCCCGGCGGCTCGGCATTTCGCCACGGCAATCTTCGCTTCTTCGCGCGGCGGGTCAATCATTCCCACTAAGGCCACAAACACGAGTTGTGTTTCGAGATCAGGTTCCGTTTTGTCGTTGATACTGGGGCGATAGGCTAAGGCCAAAACACGCAGCGCCCGCGATGCCAATTCCGCATTGGTAGCCAGAAGTCGATGGCGGAACTCGTCCGTCAGCGGTTCGATCTTTCCTTCGCAATGAACATGATTGCATTTCGCGAGCAGGACTTCGGGTGCGCCTTTGGAATACAGAATCTTAGCGTCAAGATCGTGAACCACGACGGACATCAATTTTCGAGTCGAGTCGAACGGAATCTCGTATACGATCGCGGCTCTCCTCGCTGAGAGGTCGAGTCCCGCTTTCATCGCAGCAACGACGAGTGCTCCTTCCGTCGGATCGCCAACGACCTGCCATGTTTGGTCGCCGTTTGGATTGGGTACGACTTCTGCACTGTTGCACCATGCTCCGACCTTTAGCGCAAGGTAAAGTTCGTCCGACTCAGTCGGTTGGATGGCCTTATCATTTCGTATAAATTCGCCGCGCGGGGCGTATCCGATACCCGTAACGCGAAATCGTTCGGACGATGTGGCTATCTCCTGCACGGTCATTTCATTGCGAGTCAAAGTGCCGGTCTTGTCTGAGCAGATCACGGACACCGAACCTAGCGTCTCGACGCTAGGCAACTTCCGAACCAGGGCGTTCCGTTTGGCCATGCGTTGCACACCGAGGGCAAGTGCTATCGTTACGACCGCCGGAAGTCCCTCGGGAACGGCGGCTACCGCAAGGCTAACTGCGACGAGAAACGCTTCGATTACGTTACCGCCACGCCAAACCTGCAACCCAAAAATCACTCCAACAATCACTAAGCAAATCACAATCAATACGCGGCCAAGGTCTGCTAGTCTACGTTGAAGAGGTGTTGGTTCCGGTTCATGCCGCGCGAGCATGCCTGCAATGTGTCCTAGTTCCGTTTGCATTCCAATGGCGGTGACCATTGCCCAGGCTTTACCAGCAGCAACGAC
>JAYTVM010000098.1:0-7587 GCA_043743995.1 Pirellula sp.
CCAAAGCGATTAGCGATGGGCGTGGGAAGTGTGGCAAATGACTCTAGCTAGCGATTCACCACGCCCTTCGTACCTCAGAGCGTGCCACCCAGTTTACAGATAGATTTCAAACTGCCCTTCGCCCAATAACTCGAGCATCCTTTCTCGTTCGGCGGCAGTCTGATAACATCTCCTTTTCCTGAATCCAAAAAAATCCATCTCAAAATCAACTATGCCACTTCAAATTTATATCAGCGGCCAATTTTACGACAAAGAAAACGCAAAGATCAGCGTCTACGATCATGGTCTGCTGTACGGTGACGGCGTTTTTGAGGGTATGCGGAGCTACTCTGGCAACGTTTTCCGCATGCAGCAACACCTCGATCGACTTTACGAATCGGCCCTTGCCATCTGCTTGACGATCCCGATCTCCAAAACACAAATGGAGGCCGACGTCAACAAAACGCTTCAAATCAACTCGCTCAAGGATGCCTACATCAGGCTGGTTGTCACGCGCGGTTCGGGCTCACTCGGTTTGGATCCCAATCGAACCAGCAATCCTCAAGTCATTATCATTGCGGATTCCATTTCCTTGTATCCTGAGGAATTTTACCAAAAGGGGCTCAAGATCATTACGGCGGCCACCATTCGCAACCACCCCGCCGCTCTCAGCCCAAGAGTCAAATCTTTGAACTACCTCAACAATATTATGGCCAAGATCGAGGGCCTACAAGCGGGTTGCGTCGAAGCGTTGATGCTCAATATCAAAGGTGAAGTTGCAGAATGCACGGGCGACAACATCTTCATCGTGAAAAACGGTGTCCTACAAACACCTCCCAAAGACGCGGGCATTCTGGAGGGAATCACTCGCAACGCCATCCTGGAGTTGGCGAAAGAACTCGGCATTCCAGCCGAAGAAGTAACTCTCAGCAGGCATGATTTGTTTGTGGCGGACGAATGCTTCCTGACCGGGAGCGCCGCCGAAGTCATCCCGGTCGTGTCCATCGACGGTCGAACCATTGCCAGCGGTAACGTTGGGACGGTTACCACCAAGCTCATGGCCGAATTCAAAAAACTGGTCCACCAATAACAATTCCAGACCGTCTAAGACTATCCACCGATCGGTTCCCAAATGAACGGTCATGAATCAACTGCGAGTCTTTTGACTAAGCCGTTTATCTACGGTACCGCTTGGAAGGAGGACGAAACCAAACGCTTGACGACTTTGGCCATTGAGCAAGGATTTCGGTCTATCGACACGGCCAACCAACGCAAACACTATCATGAAGCTGCGGTGGGCGCTGCGATTCAAGAATCGATTCGCAGCGGAGTCGTCACCCGAGCGGAACTATTCGTGCAGACCAAGTTCACTTTCCAGTCAGGGCAGGATCACCGGCTTCCATATGACCCATCGGCCTCGATCGCCGTTCAGGTCGAACAGTCTTTCACCAGCTCGCTCGAACATCTGGGCGTAGACTATCTTGACTCCTATGTTCTCCATGGCCCCAGTCGAAGCCTTGGACTACATGCAAACGATTGGGAGGCATGGCGAGCCATGGAGCAGATTCACTTATCAGGTCAAGCACGGTCGTTAGGCATCAGCAATGTATCGCTCGAACAATTGCAATCGCTAGTGGCCAATGCCAGCATCCGACCGACCTATGTCCAAAACCGTTGCTATGCAACACAAGGCTGGGGACGGGACGAGCGAGAGTTTTGTCGAAGTCATGAAATCGTCTATCAAGCGTTCTCGCTTCTTACCGCCAATGCCAGGACGCTATCGCACCCTACGCTGGTCGAAATTGCAGCTCGACACCAATGCACCACTGCTCAAGTTGTTTTTCGCTTTGCGATCGATTCGGGAATGATCCCGCTGACAGGCACAACTCGGACAGAGCATATGCAAATAGATCTCAAAACACTCGACTTCCATTTAAGCAAAAACGAAGTCGACAGGATTGCGAACATCGCCTGATTGCATACTTAGCAAAACTCATCCGTTCCGTCGTCCTTTAGCCAAGTGACCGAACCTCGCAAATCCATCATAAAGCAGCGGACATGGACGTCCCAGGTCTCGGCATCGCCACCCTCCTCTACCTTGGTCGCACAATGCGAAGCGATATGGTCTCGCAACTGAAATGCGAATTTGCGGTGGTCCTGTTCCTCCCGCATTAACTCCGATGGCGTATCGCCGTATTTCCCTTGCTGGCCTAAAAACCTAGCATAAGCCCCACAATCCCGATGCTCCATGATGTAGACATCTCGGATCTGATGCAGCTTGACCGCAATATCCAAGTGCTGGAAAAAAACGTCGTACCAGGATTCGTGATCCTGTTGAATAACACCCAAGGCCGATCCTGCGAAAACAAGTTGATCGTACCGATTCGAAAGGTTGTCCCCCTCCATAAAGGGAACTAAATCGTCGATCAATCGCAAGTCCATGCAGCTTAGCAATAGAACGTTTTTGCGAGGAGGCGGATAGGGACGATAGTTGGCTGAACTCCGGTGGATTTCCATGTTCGATAAGCTGAAAGGAATGAGTTGCGAATAAACAGGCCACAATTGTAACGCAAATCCCGAACAACAAATGGATGATGTACCTTCGTGTGGCTGGCACCCTTTTTTGTGGCTGCGCGAGACGCAAACGCCATTCTCGTGTGGCACGTCCCTGAGGTTACGAAGGGCGTGGGAGTCGCTAGCTTGGCACATTCGCCACACTTCCCACGCCATTCTTTGTGGCTGAGTGAGGGTCTCGCTCGTCCTCAGTCGGCCAATTATAATACGTTGCCCGCAGTGACCTTCCGAAACATCCCGCCTTAAACCAAAACGGATCCCGCCAATGCCTCGAATTGCATGTTTGCGCACATGTTCGTTGATGTTGCTCGGTTTCATCTTGAAGGAAGTTGCGACGGCACAAGTGCCCGTCCAACCGATCCTAACGGTTCAAAAACCGGAGAATTTTCGCGGGACGCTACTCCTGTGTGGCGGTGGGGTAATTCCGCACCCAATTCGGGAAGAGTTTTACAAACTCGGCAAAGGGACCGAGGGAACATTGGTTTTGATCCCGACAGCCTCTCCTCGTTCGGATTCCGGTGATTTTTCCATGTGGATCGACTACTGGTCCAGTTTTCGATGGAAGTATGTTTACGTGATCCATGTACCGGACCGGCAGGGCTCGTCAGATTTATCTCTGGTCGAGACATTGCGCAAGGCCTCCGCGGTTTGGGTAAGCGGAGGGGAACAGCAACGGCTGTCCGACCGTTATGCAGGAACACCCATCGAAAAGGAATTGCACGCGTTGTTGGAGCGTGGCGGAATTGTGGGTGGAACGAGTGCAGGAGCGGCCATCGCGTCTAGCGACATGATCGCTAGCGGAGCGATCGAACCGCAGTTTGCGGCAGGCTTCCAATTCCTACCCAGCTTGATCATAGATCAGCACTTCACGCAAAAGAATCGGCATGGACGATTGCTCAAAGCCATTGAGGCTTACCCGAATCGCACGGGCCTGGGGATCGACGAATCGACGGGCGTGTTTGTGAACAAAGACGAGTCCCGTGTGGTCGGTGATGGCGGAGTCTTTTTATTGAAAAAAGCCCCCATTCAAAAAGGACCAAGCATCAAAGACATCCAAGGCAATGGGTATCAAAGGCTGCAAGCAGGGGACATTCGAAAAACAAGTGAGCTCACGCATTGACGATTTCCGCACGAAAGTTTATCGCTCAGGCCGATACAGCAATCTTCCGCAGCTTGGGCAGGAAATGGCTTGCTCTTTTCGGAGACTATCGAGGATCTTGGGGGGCAGGCTGGTGTAACATCCGCCACAAGAAACATCGTCCAAGGGAGCCATCGAATCCTCGGACCGGTTGGAGACCAGGCGTTTGTACTGAACCAAAAACTCGGGTGTTAGCTGTTTTTCCAGGCCAGCCAAACTACCTTCGACCCGTTCCAGGTCTTGATTCAGGACGGCGAGTTTTTGAGCGACCGTGGATTCGGTTTTGACTTTCTCTGCTTCGGTCAGCTTGAGCTTCTCATCAAATCCCTTGGAATTGATTTGCAAACTATCGATTTCTTCTAGGATTTCTAGGATTTCGTCCGAGAGCACGCTGTTTGCTTGAGTGTCCGCGGCGATCTGTTCTTTGATGGCTTGGAATTCGCGATTATTTTTAGCCGCGTTCATCTTGCCTTCCCAATCGTGGACCTTTGCTTCTCGCTCTCGCAGTTGCAACTGCTTTCGGTCGGCGTCCATCTTTTTTTGTTTGATGCTCTCTTTGCATTTCTGAAGAGCATCTTTGGCGGTTTCGACTTGCAAAATGGCAGCTTTGACCTGTCGTGGTCCCCGTTCGATTTGGTTTTTCATATCTGCGATTTGAACCAAGTGTTGGTGCAGATTGCGGACAACAGAGTCGCTGACGATCATTCGAATTCCACTGTGAGATAGGCCGGCAAAGCAATTTCGGTTGATTAAACCACAATTGCTGGGAGAAACTAGCCTGATATCTCTATTGCGATCTGATTTACAACTAACGACAATGCGGGCAGTTGGAACCAGTCAGCACCCTAAATCGATGGAAACTCAACGATGTCGCCTACCAAAAACAGCTTCCAATGGAGCGGTCCAGTGGCGGTTATTCTCGCAATAGCAGTCTTACCCGGCAACGGATTTTCACAGTCGGCACAAAATATCGCTAGCGAAACCCAGCGATCGGTGGTTTCCGCGGATCTTCAAATGATCTACGGCAAGACCGAACCGGCATCGACCGTTTCCGACTATTCTGTCATTTTTGATTTCTGTCGCAACGTCGCCGGCGATTCGACCCGTATCAAGGAAGACAGGCAATATGCTCGAAATCTAATGAGTTGGGCTGCCAACCGAAGAGGGGAAGCTCGCAGCGATCAAGCGGGGATAAAGGTACGGGAGCAGCAGCTTTCACAAGCCGCGGAACTGGACGCTCTTGCGAAAAAGGACTTTGAAACGTCGATTCAGTTAGATCCGTCCCGTTGGCGGGCTCATCACAATATCGGCATCATACGAGCGCTGCAGGGCAACAACAAAGCCGCTCTGGAAAGTTTCGAAAAAGTCATTGCACTCAATCCAGAATTTCCCGACGCCTACTTCAATCGAGGCGAAATCTATTTTCGGTCCAACGAATTCGAATTGGCGATCGAAGACCAGAACAAGGTGGTTCAACTAAAACCAACCGATTCAGCCGCTTACAGCGCTAGGGCGCATTCGTTGTATGCAACGGGAAAAAATCAGGAAGCCCTTGCCGATTACGCAAAAGCCATGGAGCTTTCGCCTAGTTCTTCGGAAGCGGCCACGGAGTACGCCGACACTTGCCAAGCGCTCGGAAAGTGGAAGGAAGCCGCCACTGCATACCAACTTGCGATGAAACTAGACAGTCAAAATGTTCGGACATTGCAGAACGCAGCCTGGATGATGGCAACGTGCCCGGATGAGTTTTTCCGGAATGGCGATTCTGCCTTGGAAACGGCCCAGCGGGCAGTTCAGTTGGCATCTTCCCCAGCTTCAGTCCATGTACTCGACGTGCTGGCGGCTGCACAAGCTGCCTCGGGAGACTATGTCTCTGCACAAAGCACGATTGCAGAAGCCCTGCGATCGACCACGGATTCTGCCTTGCGCAGTGAACTGCAACTGCGAGCTCGCCAATACCAACGAAAACGTCCCTACGTTCAACCAAGCGCTGTCAGCAAACGCAAGTAAAAAAACACGTTGGCCCGCATCTAACGTTCGCCGCCGTTACATGACACTTGCAATTTTGACAGCCGTTCCTTTTTACTAGCCCTACGGAAATGACGACCCAGACTCAGACTCAATGTAAACTTGGACGCAAATGCCATTCCTGGAAACGAGAATACACCACCGGAAGACGTTTCGTACCGTGAGTACCGATTCAGAAAGGATCGCAGAATCTTTGACCCTTTCAGGGCCCTTAAAGCCTTTCAGGGCGATTCGCTTGTCCTTTCGGTCTCCGGGGGTGCGCCGCTTCGCGGCGACCCTGGCTACTCGTGTCAGGCTCTCGGTTTCATCGTTGGTAAATCGGCAGGTAATGGTACTTCACTGACAGACTCAGAATGGCCAACGCGGTGCAGTAGACTTTGCCAGCGTTTTGCTCTTCACCGCTCGACGACTGCCAGAATCCATTGGCATCTTGATGTTTGAGCAACTCGGACGCAACCAATTGCGAAGCGGATTCCGCAGTCTCTCCGCCGCGTTGATGCATACCTTGAGCGTAGTAGTAGAGACCGTACAAAACGAAACGCTCACTCCACTTTGGCGGATGTTCTTTGAGCCAATCGGTGGCTCCAGCAACCAGCGGCGAATCGTACTGACCGCAGACTTGCATCGCGAGCAGACCCGCGGCGGACATGGTAAAGGTTGGGCTATCGTTGTTGGCTTCATACGAGAAGCCGTTCTTGGCTTGCCTGGGCTGGCCATTAACATCGACAGGCGACGTGAAGGAACGCACCAAGTAACCGATCGCGTCATCGATCGTTGAGGATGGAACGTCAAGTCCGTCGTTCTTGGCGCTGCGCAGTGCCATGAGTTGCCAGACCGATACCGACAAGTCGCTGTCGGCCGCATCGGGAGTGTATCGCCAGCCTCCCTTGGCAAATACCGGTTTTTTTATGCGCTGACTTCGAATAATAACGTCGATGGCTTTTTGACAAGCCTGATGAATTGCATCATCGGTTAAATCGTCTCCTCCCATTCCGATCATCTCTGTCAGCATAAGCGTGACGATGCCGTGACCATACATCCTGGAACCATCGCTTGCTCCAAAGTACCCCGCTTTGTCTTGCCGATTCGAGCCAAGAACAAATTTGAGCCCCTTCTTCATTACGGCCCCTTCGGCAGTCGGGTCCGCCGGTTGGTGTCCAACAGACGCGAGCGCCATGATGGCCAAGGAAGTCATCGCGTTTTCGTGACCTCGGTCTGCGATGGAACCATTGGTCTGTTGCTGCGAAAGCAGAAAGCGGACTGCCCGATTGATGGCTGCGTCGACTTCCCTGGTCGCGCCGGTTTCTTGAGCGCTAGCTGGGTAAACACTGAAAGTCCATGTGACCACCAGATATAGGATGGTCACTCGTCGAAGTGCTGATAAATTCAAAGTTTGCAAACCGGTTTGAAAAAGTAGTATGATTGGGAGCAGCTATTGTACTCACTAACCAACGTCCGCGCGTGACCTGTCGTCTTCGATCAAGCGCACGACATCCGCAGCAAAAATCCAATGAAGTCGAATTGCAACATGGCAAATTCTGGTACCTTTCGATGGATCGCGATACTGAGCCTTTCCCTGTTCAACTCTAGTCTGTTCAACTCTAGTTTGATGTGGGCACAATCCATCGGCCAGATCGGCGCAGACTGGGCCGGCCTGGTATTGTGGTGCAGTCATAGTTGCGCACCTTTTCATCCCGAAGGGATATCAGAAAGTAGCCGGTGGTTGAGCGGAGCGACACCACCGGAAGACGTTTCGTACCGCGCGTACCGATCCTGAAGGGATCGCAGAATCTTTGACCCTGTCAGGGTCATTCGCATGTCGTTTCGTTCCTCCGGGGGTGCGCCGCTTCGCGGCGACCCCCGGCTAC
>JAYTVM010000099.1:0-29114 GCA_043743995.1 Pirellula sp.
CCAAAGGTTTTTGAACTGCGAAAATCACGCGGAGCGTGATTGGTACTATAAAATCACAGCCTCTCTGAGGTACGAAGGGCGTGGTGAATCGCTAGAGTCATTTGCCGCACTTCCCACGCCCATCGCTAATCGCTTTGGGCGTGCCACACGGTGGGGCGTGCCACACGGTGGCCTGGTCTGGTAGTCTTCTATCTGCCGCTCGCCTAAGTGAATTCGCGAGCATTCAAAAATGCACTGAATCCCAACGAATTTCGCAACGCTTCGTTATTCCCGGCGGCCTCCTCACAGAACGGGCAATGGAGCCGAAAGAGTCGGGCGGTTCGCGATCTGCGTGGCCAGCGAACGCACAAGTCCCCGACAAATATCTTCAAATGGCTTGGCAATGATCGGGTCCAAAAGCACGTCCGCCAATCGCCCCTCATCCGATTCTTTGCGAAGCGCGATTTGAATAGGTACTTCTCCGAGGAACGGTACACCTAACTCCTCGGCTTTGTGCCTGGCTCCACCCTTGCCAAATATATCAAAAGTTTTTCCCGACTCTGGATCCGTAAAGCCACTCATGTTTTCGACCACACCCAACACAGGCACTTTCGTCTTTTCAAACATGGAAATGGCTTTGCCTGCATCGAGCAACGCAACCTCTTGCGGTGTGCATACGATGACTACTCCAGACAACGGGAGCAACTGCGACAACGTCAATGCAACGTCCCCCGTACCCGGCGGCATGTCGATAATGAGATAATCCAGTTCGCCCCAAGCCGTATCACGCAAAAACTGAGTGATAGACCCATGCAACATAGGTCCTCGCCATACAACCGCTTGGTCTTTGCCAACCAAAAATCCCATCGACATGACAGGCATCTCCCCCGACCGAATCGGTTGGATCTTTCCATCGACAATCTCCGGCCTGCCATCCAAACCCAACAAGTGCGGAATGCTGGGACCATAGACGTCGGCGTCCATCAATCCGACTTTCGCACCCATTCTGCCGAGCACAATCGCAATCGAAGCAGCCAACGTACTCTTGCCAACGCCACCCTTTCCGGCAGCCACAGCGATAACACTCTTGGCTTTCAGTCCGATTTGACCAATGGTGGGCGCGGGCCGATACGTGATATCTAGGCGAACGTTTACGGCTTGGATTCCCGACACACTCGCCAGCAAATGGCCTCGAAGTGCATCGGCCGTTTCCTGAGCAATGGGCTGCATCATGGACGTCAGACTCAATCGGCAACCTACGACTCCATCGGTAACTGTCCAATCTCCGACCTGTCCGGTCTTGGAGATCGCCCGCCCACTTTCTGGTTCCTTGAACGATTCGAGAGCGGTTTGGAGCTGTTGGTGAATATCTGCGTCGGACATGGGAAGGTTGAAGGTTGAAGGTTGAGGGTTGAGGGTTGAGGGTGTGGACGAGCAAGGCCCTTCGCTCGTTTTGCATCTACCGTAGCTGAGCGAGGGCCTCGCTCAGCTACGGCCACCCCAGTCTATCCGAGGATGGTTAGGCTGCGAAGCAGCAGCGGGTAACATCAAACATTAACTCATTACAAAACGCGTTGCAACGCTGATTCCAGATCGCATGCAGACGCCCCGATTTCATTTGCCAGTTGCCTCAAAAATACTACCAAAAACTCGCTTCTCCGCCTCGCTTCCTCTCTTCCCGACTGAGTCTGCATCGTCTTTTGAAGCTTCAACAGTTTGGCAAAGAAATGATCGACAGACTGTTCTGTATCAACGGGCATGCGTTCTGCCGGAAAGGGCTCCGTCGAGTGATAGAGCCGTTGCCCCATGGCTCCGCCGGTCATCAAACAACGGGCCAATCCAATCGCCCCAACGGCTTCAAGCCTGTCTGAATCCTGGACAACTTTGGCTTCCAAGCTTTCGCAAGGAACCTTAGCAGAAAAACTATGCGATAGAATGCAATGCGAAATCGGACCGATCCAATTCTCCGGATACGCAATCTCAACGAGAAACTGCTCTGCACTATGCGCCGCGAGCGCAGAAGCCATTCGACGTTGAGGCGAATTCTTGGGCACAACGACACAGTCGTGAAGCCAAGCGGCAGGCAAATAAATATTGCTGTCCGCTTGCTCGGCATGTCCGATTCGTTTCGCATTCTCGACAACGCGGCGGACATGATCGATTCCGTGCCCGGAGTCCGCCGATCGCATTTGTTCCGTCACCCAAGCCGCAATGCGACCCTGCCATTCCTGGCACCAAGCCTCGATGTTGTCTTCGTAAGTTTGAGCCAAATTATTATTCATTTCGTTCGCCGCGCTTTTTACAACGATCTTATACGAATATTGCGGTACCACGCTTCCGTCGGAGGCCCCGAATGGATTTGCAACGCGATAATACCAGTCTTGACAATCTTTTCATCTTTCTCGGTGTAATCGACCGTTAAATTGCCGTTGAGCCATATTTGAATTCGATCCCCTTCGGCCCGCACGGTCAGTTCGTTCCAGTCCTCTTTGTGCAGCCAAGATGGTACTTTGTCTTTATCCCCTTCGGCCAACATTTTGTTGCGTCGCGACTCATCGTAGAGTGCGCCCCAGACGGGACGTCCGAACGCGTTTCCCACATCGCACTGAAAGCCACTGACCTCGGTCTTACCGGGAATTCTTACGGTTCGGAATTGAACGCCTGCATTGTCTCCTTGCCCTTTCAAACGAACGTGCAGTTTCAATTCAAAGTTATCGTAGTCCGCCTTGGTGCAAAGGAATTCGTTGTGTGGAATGGGTTTGGCTAAGTTTCCAGCCACGATGCAATTGTCTTCGATGCGGAACCAATCGAGATTTCCTTCCCAGCCATCGAGCGTCTTGCCATCGAACAACCATTTGAAATCAGGTTCGAGAGACACCTTGGCTGGCACCACTTTGCTCGACTCCTGAGCCTTGACCAGACTGGGCAAGGAAAACGTTGCGACAACCGCGAACCAGATGAAACAGCTTTTCATAATCAATTCTCCGGACAGGAAAGGAATTGGGGCGTCGTTTGGGAGCCTAAGGCGACGATGCGTGTGGCACGTGTGGCACGCCCAGGGCGATTGCGATGGCCCCGGGGGATACAAGTCCATGATTCTAACGATGCACCACCCCAACCCCTCGACGCTGTTGACTTTATCAATGACTTTATTAAAACGATCGTTGCGTCAACAACTGTCCCCCGGGGGCTCACGCCACACCAGGGGCTCACGCCCCTGGCTATTGACTTGTGTCCCTTTGGGACGGACGTGCATCCAGCCGCAAAGCAGAACACCCAGCCGCAAAGCGGCACCATCCAGCCGCAAAGCGGCGACCGTCAATAGCCAGGGGCGTGAGCCCCTGGGGAACGCGTCGACATTGGCTGAAACGCGTCACATTCATTCCATTCAGCCGCAACGCGGCGACACTTTATTTATGGAGGGACCGATGCCTCAATCATTTGGAAGCCTGTATTTCCATCTCATCTTCAGTACCAAAAATCGCGTGCCGTCCATCTCCGACACCATTCAAGCGAGACTCTTCGAATATTTGGGGGGAATACTCCGGAATCAAAAGGGTCGATTGGTTGCAGCGGGCGGCATCGAAGACCATGTGCATTTGCTCGTTTCACTTTCGCGACAAGCATCCATTTCGGACACGCTCCGAGACCTCAAGAGCAACTCATCGGGACGGATCCACGAGACTTTTTCAAACCAAAAATCATTTGCCTGGCAGTCGGGCTATGGCGCATTTTCAGTTAGTTTCTCGGCGATCGATTCGGTTCGAAAGTATTTGGAGAATCAGAACGAACATCACGCAAAGCAAACTTTCCAAGAAGAATTCATTGCGTTCCTCAAATTGCACGAATTGGAATACGACGAGCGTTACATTTGGGATTGATGCAGGTTGAATCGACCTGTCACCCCGTTGGGGCTTGGATGCGTGGTGGGTTGCGACGTGGGATTCGGGATTCGGAACCAGGATCCGGGATTCCGAACCCCGAACCCCGAACGCCGAACGCCACACCAGGGGCGCACGCCCCTGGCTATTGACTTGTGTCCCTTTGGGACCGACGTTAACCCACCCGCAACGCGAAACCATGCACCCAGCCGCAACGCGGCAACAGTCATTCAGCCGCAAAGCGGCGACCGTCAATAGCCAGGGGCGTGAGCCCCTGGGGAACGCGTCGACATTGGCTGAAACGCGTCACATTCATTCCTTCCAGCCGCAACGCGGCGACACTTCGGTCTTGACTAGTTGGTATAATCTTCCTGCATGTTTTAACTCACAAACTACGTTCCACGACCATTACCCACCTATTTTTGAGGAACCTTGAATGATGTACCGAAAAACTCTAATGGCAGGCATTGCAGCAATGGCTATCGTTTCCAGTTACGGCGAAAACCCACTTTTATCTCCACGCTCAGCAAATGCTGCAGACTCGGCCAAGTCCGATGTTCCAAAAGTCCTCACTTTCAAAGCCAAAACCCTTGATGGCGAGCCGGCGGACCTAAGCAAATACGCTGGAAAAGTGGTTGTTTTTGTCAATGTCGCTAGCAAATGCGGCTACACTTCACAATACTCCTCGCTTCAAAAATTGAACGAGACTTACCGCGACAAGGGACTAGCCATCGTCGGCGTGCCTTGCAATCAATTTGGTGGACAAGAAGCTGGCACGAGCAAAGAAATTCGAGAATTCTGCACCAGCACTTACAAAGTGTCCTTTGACATGCTCGAAAAAGTTAATGTCAAAGATGAAGGTAAAGAAAAGGCCTGCGAGTTGTTTGCCTATCTGACCGAACAAGACGCGAAACCTGCCGGCAAAGGACCTGTCGGCTGGAACTTTGAAAAGTTCGTGGTCGATCGAAAAGGAAATGTAGTCGGTCGCTTCAAGAGTGCAGCCAAACCGGATTCGAAAGAAATGATAGCCGTCATCGAAAAGGCATTGGCCGAGTAGTTAAACCCCGTTGACATGAAAAAAAGTAGCCCGGACACTGTCCGGCCTACTTTTTTATGTGTGCCTTTTTTTAACACGTGCCCTGAAGGTCAAATTTGACTATTACAATTTCTTCGTCGCGACCTCGAGCGACGGCGGTGCCACTTCTGGTTCGACAATTGACAAAACATAGTTGACCAAATGCCAAATGTCCTCTTCGCGTATTCCCTTGTCGTCGCTCGACTTGATGATGGCTGCCGCGGGCATCGGAGCTCCTAGAATGCCGTAGCGGATTCTGCGATAAATGTCCAGCGGCTCGCGACCACCTCGAAACTTACCTTCAACTATGTTTCGCGGAACGAGTGGCTGCGGCTTCATACCGCCGCGAGCCATGAGTGGCAGCAAATCATCTATTTTCTTCGGGTCTAAATCAAGCTTCGAAGTCCAATCCTTGGTCCAATCATCGTAGTCAGGAAGTTGTTTTCCATCACCGCGAGCTGATTCTCCATGGCATTTGGCGCAAGCTGCTTCTTCGCTCAAGAATAGCTTCCTCCCTTTGGCAATCGACTCCAAGAGTTCTGGGCGATTGTCGGCAGTTTCAGACCCGAACAACGGAAATTCAGGCTTCGCAAATTCCTCGACCCCATCTCCCGCTTCCAACCACGCATCTGCGATTCCGGTGAGAATGTCGGTGGCCGTTTCGATCTCCGATTGCAACACTTTCTTGGGTTCCGACTCAGCGCTGTTCTTGAGCGAAACGTTATAAATGCGATCCTTCTCCAAATCGAGATCGTAAGCGGCCGCAAACAAAAGTTTGCGCTCGAATTCACCTCGGATCGACAGAAAGATAACGTAGTCTACGAGCGCATCCATTTTTTCGTCGGGCAGTTTATTGAACAAAGGCATCTGCGAACCTGACATCCCTTTACGAAGCGCTCGTGCGAGATCGGCCTTGATCGGTTTATTCTTTCTTGCCGTGCTTTTGTATTTGAAAATGCCGTGGCGAAATTCGCGAGGATAAGGATTTTGAGATGCGGCAACCGGTCCTCGCCCTTGGCCTGACTCACCGTGGCATGAGGCGCAGAGCTGCCTGTACAAGCCCTTTTCGCCCGGTTCGACGGTGCTCGTGGGTGGCCCGGCAGCTTTCTCGATGTTCGACATCGATAAGAATTCTTTGTAATCATCCTCGGCGAACAGTGGCGGCAGTTTTGGTTCGTCCAGCGTTCCAAACCACTCCTTCAGCAATTCTTGCGAATCGGAAAGGGGCAGATCCAATTTGATTTCTTCCTTGATCTCCAATGCATGCGCGTACAAGTAGTTTGGTTCATACAGTGCCGCAGGAGGAACCGCCGGTTTGCATCCCGCGGCCATGAATGAAAGGCACACGCCCAAGCCGACGATAATGAAACTGTTCCAACGAATCTTCATGATGATGCAACTCTTTATTTATTCGAGAGATCGCGAATTTCGATTTTGCGCCATTGGACCTTATATGGCCCTTGGTCCTTTCCGATGCCATGCACTTGCAGGCCGATGAATCCGGACAGAAACGATTGAGGATCCGTGATGTCTTCGATCAGCTTCCCGTCGATCCAAGTCTGAAGTCGAGTTCCCACGGCACGAACATTATACTGGTTCCACTGATCGTTCTTGTGATTTTCGTGAGTAGGTTGAGTCGGAGAGATCCAATTTCTTCCCGTTGCCTCTCCGTAAACATAACCGGACTCACCTGGTCCTCGCATGATTTCTACCTGCGGCCCATGGACACGGCCATTGTCTTTTTCAGGAAGGCTCTTGGATCGGATCTGCACTCCCGAGTTCAAGGCTGGATCCACTTTCACTTCGAAACGCAGTTCAAAATCGGAATACTCTTTATCCGAACACAAGAAGGAATTCGGACTTTCCTTGGCAGTCGTGCCGAGAATGCTGTCCCCATCGATTCGATAAACGGCCCATCCATTGCGTTGCGTCCAACCTGCCAAATCTTTTCCTGAGAATAGCGACGTCCAGCCCTCCCCGGACGGGACACTTGGTGGGGTCGCATTTTCGTTTCGAACGACGCCTTGATTCGCTGGCTTGGGATCATCGGCTACGACAGCTCCCAAATACGCACAAGCGAAGAGACAAGAATAAGAAGCAGACTGGAACAGGCGGCAGTGCATGGAAGACCTCGTCTTGCATTACGTGGGAGGATAGAGTCTCTTTTAAGGCGAGCAGCCGCTCGCTATCAAGCAGTTTATCTCGAACCGCCCTTTTTTTCTACCCAGCCAACGCCAATGACTGAATTCAACTGCTATGGTTCCTTTCCAGAAACTCGGATGAGGCGAAATCGCCGTTGGCCATGGCTCCGGGATATGTTGCGAGAAACGCATTTTTCCGCTAGCAATTTCATTTGGCCTGTTTTCGTGATCGACGGCAAAAACCAGCGACAACCCATTGCGAGTATGCCGGGTGTGGAGCGGCTGAGTGTCGATTTGGTCGTCCAGGCCGCCGAGCAAGCGGCATCGTTCGGCGTTGCTTCGATCGCCATTTTTCCCGTGACCCCTCTCGACAAAAAAACGGAGGATGGCAAACACTCGTTTGATCCCGATAACCTTATTTGCCGCGCAACCCGTGCCGTTTCGGAAAAGCTCGGTTCCTCGATCGGTATCGTGTGCGATGTGGCCCTGGACCCTTACACGTCGCATGGTCACGATGGCCTCTTGATCGATGGAGTCATTGCCAACGACGAAACAACCGTCGTTCTTTGCCAACAGGCAATCAATCAAGCTGCCGCCGGCGCGACCGTGATTGCCCCCTCCGACATGATGGATGGTCGAATTGGAGCTATCCGCAAGTCGCTTGACGAAGCGGGCTATCAAGACGTCGTGATTATGTCCTACGCGGCCAAGTACGCTTCGTCGTTTTATGGTCCGTTTCGAGACGCCGTCGGATCGGCCAGCAACCTTGGCAAGGGGGACAAGAAAACCTATCAAATGGATCCTGCCAACTCGGATGAAGCCCTTCGGGAAGTTGCCATGGACTTGAGCGAGGGAGCCGACATCGTCATGGTCAAGCCAGGCATGCCGTACTTGGATATCATTCGACGGATCCATGATGCCTTCCACGTTCCCGTTGCGGCTTACCAAGTCTCCGGCGAATATGCGATGCTCAAGTTCGCGAGCCAAAATGGAGCCCTCCAAGAACGGGAATGCGTCTTGGAAAGTCTTCTGGCGTTTCGGCGTGCCGGCGCGACTAGCGTTTTGAGTTACTACGCCCTTCAGGCCGCAAAATGGCTCAAAGCTTAATGTGCAGCGTGTGGCACGTATGAGGAATGTTCTCATTCCAAGTCAAGCACATGAACTCCACTATGCGTTGTCCCTTCTGGAACGACTTGGTGATACAACAGTCGTTTGCCATCGTTCGAGAAGCAGATATCCGAAATCTTGCCTTTTCCATCGGATGCTTGAATCGTGCCGATGGAGGACAAATCACTCGCATCCCAGATTCGCAATTCGCCTTCGACATTGCCTGAAATGAGATTGCGGCCATCTGGAGAAATCGCCAGTTTGGTCACATCCATCGAATTGGACGAGGGCAATATAGGTACGCCTGCGTGCCTTGAAACCGCTAAGAGTTCACCAGTTAGTTTGTGCTGTTGGATGATTCCGTTGGTGTGCCCACTGATGAGAACTTGGCGAGCTGCATCATACAACAGACTCGAAACTCTGGAACAGTTGGCGATAAGGGCTTGCTCGGGAATCCCATCTCCTACTTCAAGAACGCTTTCCGCGGATCCACCATAGGCCAATTTCCCAAGTTCGGGAATATAACACGCAGCAGTACCGAGCCTCTCCGTTTGCAAGGAAGAAATGATCGCGACTTGAGGCAAAGTAGCCTTTGCATCTTTCTCGGTTTTTGAGTATTCCCAAACTTGAAGTCGATCCGAGCATCGGAATACGATCAGTCGGCTGGAATCAGGCTGAAAATGGAGATCCTTTATATTGGAGTGTTTTGGTGGACTGAGTTGATCGCTTTCCACAGGTTGATGTAATACTCTTCCCTCATGTAATGCCATCAATCCTGCATTGCCGTTCTCCCATCCCAGCCCCAGCAAAGTCTGGTCGGATGACAACGCCAGTTTTTCTAAGCCAACGCCATTAGGTGGAATGATCGTCTGAATTTGACTCGTGTTAACATTGAATGTTAATAAGCTGCCGTTGGCCGTTCCCATCAAGATCGTCTGGCCGTCACCAGTCAGGATAGCGGAACAGGTTGCCAACGCATCCAATTCGAAGAACTGGTTGTCGCTTTTTGTTAATGTGCACAAGTCCACCGAGCCATTCTCGCCGCCACAAATGACGCGGCCATCCGTAAGGTAGGCTATAGCGGAAATCGACGCGTTGATGGGAGCGACTTGTTGCTCAAACAAATGCGTCGGCGGAAAATCTCCTTGTGGCAAATCGCCCGTAATGCCAGCCAGATTCCAGGAGACCACATGGCCGCCGCGTAAGCCTGCGATCAGTCGATCACTAGTGGGGCTGAACGCAATGCAATTGGTGCCACCAAAAGTTTGTGAAAGCACAACTTGACTAGTCGATAGGTCCTTAGGGTGGAGCAGCAAGACAAAGGGGTGGTGGAAATTGCTAACCGCGATCCAGCGACCATCGGCGGACCAAGCCAAGTGATGCGGTTGGTGCTGGCACTGCAATTCTTGAAGAACGGAACCGCTATGCGAGTCGTACAATCGCAAGTGATCGTGAGCATCGAAAACGAGGACTTGATTGCCATCGGGTGAAAACAAAGCCTCTTCATTTCTGCGATCCGATGGTAGCGAAATGCTATCCTGCGCATCGAGAACCGATCGAATGAGGATGGGTTCATATCGACATCCGATCGCAAGTCGCTTTCCGTCCGGCGAGAAGGTTACCGATTCGATCGTTGACGGAAATCCAGTCCAGTCGAGTATCGTTTCCCCGCTCTCCAATTCAACGATTTTAATGGAATTGTCAGCGTCGGTTTCCTGCTGGGTTGCAAAGCCAATCGCCAACTGTCTTCCATCGCGGGTGCAAGCCAATGCATGCACCCGCGTGCGCTCACCCATGAACATTTCTCGCAACGTCCGGCCATTGCGACGGTCGTGGTATCGCACAACACCATCGTCACCTGCGGAGACAACGATTGAAGAACCTGGAATGGCCACGACTTCGTGGACTGGCCCGATATGGCTGGACAACGGAATCGAGCCTCGAGCCGTCAGAGCGTTTAGAATCCCCAGATCAGTACCCAATGGTATAGCGTCCTGGGCATCGTGTCGAATCTTCGCAGCGATGGTTCGAGCTTCGACAAGCTTTCCTTGTTGCAACGCTTCAAAGCCGCGGACCATGTTCGCACGATAGTCCGCTTGCATGGCTAAGAGCTGACTCGTCTCGGCTTTTTCTCGCTGCAGGCTAGCCTCCTTGAGCGCCTCAGTCGCAACTTTCTCCGCAACCAACGCACGTTTCTCTCTTTCTCGAGCTATTTCAAGGGACTGACGTAGATCTTCTCCTTGATGGGTCAGTTTGTAGTTCGACTGAGCTTGGATGATGGCCGCCGTGGTTGCGATCCCTAGAACGGAAGCAATCAACGCAGATTCGATCGGCGACCTGCGTATGGCCCCCAGGCTGCGTTCCCAAAACGGTTGCGGACGTGCAACCACACTACGTCCCTGCTTCCAACGCACGATGTCATCGGATAGTTCGGTGGCCGATGCGTAGCGTCCGTCCACTTTCTTGGACAAGCATTTAAGGCAGATCGCTTCCAGGTCCCGAGGGATCTTTTTTTTCCACACGCGTGGTCGGACGGGCTCTTGCGTGCAAATGTTGTGGAGCAAGGCAACGGTGGTGTCTCCCGCATGTGGCATGCGTCCCGTCAACAAGCGGTAAAACAAAACGCCGAGCGCATAAACGTCCCCCTCGGCTAACACCGACAGTTCTCCGCCGAGAATTTGCTCCGGTGGCATATATTCGCAAGTACCGGCTATCGCACTGGACGATGCCGTCAAGTTGCTTTCACGCAGATCACGTACCAATCCAAAATCGGTTAAGCGTGGCGTAAAACCCAAAACGCTGTCGCGCTCCTCCGTTGGCCCCAACAGAACATTGCCAGGTTTGATATCGCGATGAATCAAACCTCGGGAATGCGCGTGTGCGACTGCTTCTGTAAGCCGCAAAACGATCTCAGCGGCCAAGTCAGGTTGTAGCGGTCCGGTATGTTCGCGAAGCCAGGTGGCGAGCGTTGGACCATCACAAAATTCGGAAACCAGATACACCGCATCCTTTTCTTGATGCACTTCGTAGAGTGGCACGATATTCACATGACTAAGGCGAGCCGCAGCCCGGGCCTCCACCAAGCGGTGATCCGACTGACCTGCATTCGCATCGAAATGGCAGGGGACCACTTTAATTGCTACGTCTCGCACCAAGACTTCGTCAAACGCCCGATAGACGGTTGAAAACCCACCCTGACCAAGGACGGATACGATTCGAAATCGATCAAGCTTGGTCGGCAGCGTAAACGATGCGTCGGGTGTCTTATCCTTCGCCACTGCTGTTGGTGATTCGAAAACATCGTTCAGTAAGCGAAAGACAGCCGCCAAGTCGCTATGTTTTTCGGCGAAGTCAGCGGGCGTTGATCCTATGCCACGCAAGCTTGCATCGTACGCTTCCGCTTCCTTGAGGAGCGCCTCGTCGTCAAGATCGCGTTGGTCATCGCGACTCATAGCAACAAGTTGCCGAGACGCTTTTTTAGTTCCTCACATCCCTTGAGCCAATGCCGTCGACAGGTTGAGACGGGCAAATGGAGTTGTGCCCCGATTTGTTCGAAGGTCAAGTTTTGAGCGTAGCGCAGAGTCACAATTTCGCGAACGACCGAAGGAAGCTCATTGACCGCACAAATCAGGGCTCGCGCGTCTTCTTCCAGCGACAAACAAACGCTGGGAGTCTCTTCGTCGATGGATGCGGAATGCGGCGGTGCGACGACCGCGGGCGGACGACCTGAACGGGACCGAAACCTGCGAATGCCGTCGATGATTTTATGTCTCGCGATCTGAAGAATCCAGGCACGGAAAGCTTCTTCGGAGTCACCGCGAAAGGTCGCATGTCGTCGGTTTACGATGAACAGGACACTCTGCACGATATCGGACGCACCCAAGTGCCGACGAAGTTGAGACGGGAGCTTGGCGTTGATGAATGCGAGCAGGAAATCGTGGGATTTCGCTAGTTCCGCAACGCGACTGGCTTCCTCCCAATGCGATTCTGGTTCGACCAAGTCATCGCTGCCAAGGCCAACGCGTTGCCGGGCTGCACTCGAAAGATGAATCATCCAGGATCTTTTCTATGGTGTAAGTGTAACCCAAGGTTTGGAACGGATCATAAACGCTGTCGGCAAGCAGAACGTACCTCAATACCTTGGTACCGTCATTAGACCTTAGCTGTTTCGTTTTGCAATGTTTTTAGCACATATATTTCGAGTCATTTGGCACATCTGAATGGAAAGCAAACGCCCATGCCGCAACCGAGAAATGCCCCATAACCAAAGGGTGGTGAATGCCCCCGAGTTTTACTCGGGGGATATTTACCTTGCCTCTAGAAACAGATGGTCATAGTCATAACCCCTGGCGAAAAGCCAAATGGAACTCACTTTGAGCCGCAACGCGTTAGCGTGCGGGCTGAAACGCTAGTACTCATCGACGATCGAAGAAGCGAAGAAGCGAACCATTTGGTGTCGCGAACATACCCTTGGACAATGGAATCTTCTGCCTTCTGCGAAAAACTTTTTCCATATTTCTACATTCTTTGGTTTTTTTCGGTTTGCTCATCGTCTTTCTAAAGAGAAGACCAAACCCTCCGGCGTCCCGCTGTGGACACCGCAACAAAGAATCACTGCAAGAAACAGACCATCCTTCCTAATCTCGCGATGAAAAAGAGACCAGTCGGAGTGCAACGATTCGCAAGCCCTGCCTACTTCCAGATCAGCTATTCCGCAGGGGATGGGAATAACGTCGCGTTGACGAAGTTCTGGCCATCGGCGGCGTTGCAAGAGTCGAGTCGGCGAGGACGGCGTTCCCAAGCGGGAGCTTGGGAACGAGCAGGTAGTGTTCGAGGGAAATTCATCCATTTACCAGCCCAGGTGCATGGGTGTCGCAATTTCTTTTGGACAACGATCAGCAACATTCGTTCTATGCGATGTCTAGCGTGCTCACTGTGACAGCGGTTCCCGAGCCGGGTTCGTTAATCCTAGTTGCCGTATGTTTATGTACGGGAGCCTGGGGAAGACTGCGTCGAAAAAAGAACTCATGAGTCTGTCCCAGAACGTTCTTTCAGAGTCCTCATTGGCCCTCGTTTCCAATCTCTAAATTGCGAACGATTTGGTGACATGAAAGGTTGGCAATGCCGATGACTCATTGATTACGATTACTTCAGCCAGTGTTTCTGGTAACACCGTTACGCTTAACTTTGCCGCACTGCCGGAAGATGTTTACCGTCTGACCGTTAAAGACACCATCACTGATGTCGCGACCAACGCACTCGATGGGGATCGGAATGATACACCGCGTGGAGTTTGGAGATGTGATTTAGTCGTCAACGCTTTTGGCGATGTCGCGCTCGACAGCTCGTTCAATGGCGATGGCAAGCTGACCACGGCGATCGGGACGTCCAATGACTACGGCAATAGCGTAGTGATCCAAAGCGACGGGAAGATCGTAGTTGCGGGGAACAGTTACAACGGAATCAACGATGACTTCGCAGTGATCCGACTGAGGACCACTGGATCGAGTGCGGAGTTGGCTTCCGCGAATGGCCTGGTGTTCGATGTGGATAAGCAGCAATTCGGTACCGGCGAACTCCTGCAGGGGCCACTGAATGCCTTCGACGGACTCAATCGAATGCTCGTTGGCTCGTCGCACCTCTCGCCAACCGTTGCCGCTACGACGATCGACGGGGGTCAGTCCGTGCAGTCGTCCGTAACGACAATTTCCGGACTGGACGTCCAGCGTAAGGTGAGCGTGCCCATGACCGGCTCTCAGGATTTCGCACGGACAGTAGATGACTTCACGAACAACACAGCCAGTGCAATCACGACGCCGGTGACGATTGTCGGCAATCTCGGCAGCGACGCAGCAACAACAGTCTTCGCAACATCCGATGGTGATAATATCGTCGAGCCGACCGACTGGTGGTTTGGGACCGATGATGGCGATGGCACGGGGACTCCAGCGATTATTCACCTGCTGCATGGTCCGGGCGGATTGATTCCAGCCAGCGTTAACGTCATCGAAGACAATGTCGAATGGACGTACAATCTGACCATCGGTGCTGGTGAGACGAAACGACTGGCTGAATTCACCGTGCTCGGAACCACGCGCGTACAGGCGATTATCGCCGTGAATGCTCTCTTCACCTCCAACGGCTTCGGGATCTCTGGCTTCGGCGGTGAAGCAGCAGCGTTTCTGACCGCCGGGGAACTGACGTCACTTGCGAATTTCCAATTCAACAGTCCGCCAACGAATATTTCCCTGTCATCATCCTCCGTTGCGGAGAACAGTATCGCGACTTCGGTCGTAGGCACATTGAGCGCTTCTAGGTCCGATCCGCTATCGACTGTGATTGCGTTGGTTCCTGGTGCGCTCGACAATAACAAGTTTTCCTTGACGGGTAATGTCCTGGCCACCAACCAGAGCTTTGACTATGAAGCCAACAGTTACTATGTCGTTCGCGTTACTGCTACCAGCGCCGGGGTTAACAATGTGTTTTACGATGCGTCCGAAAGGCTTTCCTTTTTTATGAAGGCGAGGATTCGAACTCGAGGGACCGCAAAGGTTGGATCGAACGACGATTCAAGGAACTTGCGGAGATTTTTGCCGTTTCCGTCGATGGCTTTTTAGTAATGGATATCAGACGGTTCCCCGGGGGTGCGCCGCTTCGCGGCGACCCCCGGCTACTTGCTGTAATCCCTATCGGGATAGGAAAAGGAAGTATCGCCGAGTGAAATGAATACGCAAAACATCGTATCAACCCCAAATTTTTAGCAGCCCAGGCCTTGTCCCTACGGATTGGCTTTCTCTAATTCAAACGGATGAGACCGATCATCGAGTGGTCGGACCCAGACGCTGCGGTAGCGAACAGGGCTCTGATGATCCTGTAGATACAGGGGTCCCGAATCCGTGCGTTTAAGACTCTCAAGAATCTTGCCAGTGTACGGCGTCGATTGGTACACATACGGCGTGTAGGGCGAACGGGGCTCGGTGAAGGATACGTGGTTTTGCACCAGCACTCCATTCAGAATGGATGTGATCGTACCTGGCTCGGCGATCTTGCCCTCTTTGTATCGCGGAGCACGATAAATAACATCGTACGACTGCCACTCTTCTGCCGGTCGGCCCGCATTGACGAGCGGCAATTCATATCGATACAGCGATCCAATCACTTCCTTGCTCGGCTCCTTCGAGCCAGCCGTATTGGATATCTGCATCTCATACTGGCCATGAATGTATAAACCACTGTTGCCATGTCCGTTACCCGGGACCGCAAACTCGGCATGGATCTGAGCATCTCGGAAATGAAACTTCGACACAATAAAACCAGTCCCTACCGTCATCACTCCATCCTTGACTGGCCACTTGCACACATTGCCATCAACACCCACAAACGCATCGGTGCTACTACCATCAAAGAGTACGATCGCGTCCGACGGAGCCTTTCCCGGCGCAGCTACCACGACCTTGATGGGATCTCCCTCAGCGAACGAATGAAGACAGAATCCGCAGAAGAACGCCGTAAAAACAATAAGTGCTCGAACAAATGTTTTGGTCATGGAATGCAACTCTGGGGTATTGGCGGTGGGTAAACGGCAGAAAACTTGAAATCCCTCGGGTGTGACATTTTCACCCTATTGTAAACCAAGCGCATTTCGAATGTGCGATGTGGTTAGTAAGTGAATGGGAGAGCGAGGCGACCGAGGCTCCTGCCGAGCTGTACCTTGGTTCGGCAGGAGCCTCTCCCTCCTGGTACAAATCACTTTGCCGCTCGCCCAAGCGGCCCGTGCTATGACGAACTCTGCACCCGAGTGCAATTGAACGAAGAGAAAAATCAAGCAGAGAACATTCGGATAATTGCACATTGAAATTTGAACATAATTGAACAAATGAACTTGATTTGCCGAATAGACTTCTACCCAACACCATGTGCCGGTCGCTTATTGTTGTCAAAACCATAAGGAATGGACGAGTCAGTGTGGGTAACGTCACGTCGTCATGCCCGCGTGGCGAGAACCGCCAAAGTGAAAAAGTTGATCCTCCTGTAAATGTCGACGGAGTATATATTGTTTTTCTCATCCACAATGAGGAAGACTGAACTCGACGTCGAACGCGATCGCTGTTTCAGGTTATCCGCCTGGTAGACAGACAGTTGAATGAGGCATGCGAACGCGATGACTTGGGGCTCAAAATCGAAACTCCAATTCTATTTTAGGAAGGACCATTAAAATGAATCTGCTTGATCATCCATCAGCGATCATTTGGTTCGCAAAGTCGACTGGCATTATTAACCAGGTTGTGCACCTGTCTCAGGAATTCAAAATCGAACGGATGTCTCTCTTCGAACAATGCGATGATTCCCAGTTGGATCTGCTGCTACCCGGAAATGTGGTAGTGATTGAATTGGATGAGGATAAAATGCATGCAAATCCGCAATACTTGAACATCCTGAACAAGAAACTTGAAATGGTCCGCGGACAGGGAAAACTCCCTACCCTGGTCTGTATAGGGAATGGAGTCCCTTCTGAAATCGTCGTTGACTGGATGCGAAATGGCATTTTTGTCTATGCCGAACGATCCAGTTCAACCTCTCGGCTCGTCGAACTTTTGAACGAGGCGAATCGACATGCCGAAACAATTCGGACTCGGTACAATCGGTATCTTACGATGCGATCTTTCTGCGGGAGCATCTCGCAGCGCGAGTCCATTGTTCTCGATATGCTCCTCTTAGGCATCCCAAACAAAACGATTGCAACGCGACTTGTTGTCAGCTTGAGGACCGTCGAGGTTCGCCGCCAAAAGCTTTATAAAAAACTGCAATCGAACTCGATTGCAGGTGTTGTGCAAACGATTTGCGAATGGAATGTTCTCAAACATCAATTTGAGGAGCCGACCTTGGCTCCCGATTCTGGCAGGGTTTTTCCTGCGATTCCGACCGCCATGCTCAATGCAAGCGTCCATCTCCAACCGTTCGAAGCCCACCGGTTTTAAAGCTTTTAGGCAGCCGAGCAAGGCCCCTCGCTCGGGTGAAGCATTTTCGTCCGATCGGAGATTGCCTCCGACGGACGCTGTCTTGGCGTACTAAAAGTGCCCATCAGTTCCTAAAGGAACGGACTCCGCTGCCGTCTCGACCGCCGAAGACGCAGCGGACTGCGATGTTTACTGGGCCGTTTCGTAGGACGCCAAAACAAGGTTGAAGGGAGGCAAGCTCCCGCTCAACCCAGGTGAATGTTGGTGAAAATGCTTCACCGCGTTGCTCCCTCTGGGAGGGTGACTAAACCGGATCTACTAAGGGTCAGGATAAAAAGAGTTAGAAACAATTTTGCAACTTGCCTCGCCATGCTCTAAAATCCAACGAACGGTGATAGCCCGAGACCGAAATAGTGTTCCAATGTAGGTGGCACGGAATTTGAATCGATTGCATCGAAGACTGCTAGGAATGGTATTTTCGTCTGCATTCGGCATCCTGATGCTCGTTTCGGTCGCTCAAGCGGATGATCAAGATCGAGAAGCCATTGTTATCCTTTCGCAACATTGCACGCGTTGCCATGGACCCGAAAAGCAGGAGGCGGGTTTGCGGCTGGACAACGCGGATTCTTCGCGTTTGGGTGGCGACAGCGGCCCTGCATTCGTCGCTAGCAATAGCCAAAAATCGATTCTTATTCACTACGTTCGAGGGGATGGCGATACGGTCATGCCGCTTGAGGGACCGCGGTTGACGACGGTTCAAGTGCACGTGTTAACAGATTGGATCGATCGAGGTGCAAAATGGCCGCGAGAGGACATACCATCCATCGGCGGCGCAAACAATGCCTCGCATTGGTCCTTTCAACCCATACTCAGGCCAACTCTACCTCCGGTGAAACGAACGGACTGGGCACGCAACGTAATCGATACCTTTATTCTTGCCCGATTGGAGCATGAAAAACTCTCCCCAGCGCCGGAGGCAGATCGGCGGACTCTCATTCGGCGGCTCAGCTTTGACCTGCTAGGAATTCCACCGCCGGATGCAGACGTCGACGCCTTCCTTGCGGACAACCAATCCGACGCTTACGAAAAGTTAGTTGATCGATATCTCGCAGCCCCGCAGTTCGGTGAACGTTGGGCTAGGCATTGGTTGGATCGGACCCAATATGCGGAGAGCAGCGGGTGCGTTATCGATCTTCCTCGAACCTACGCATGGCGTTGGCGAGATTGGGTAGTATCTGAATTGAATAGCGACATGCCATTCGATCAATTCACGATTCAACAGCTCGCAGGTGACTTGTTGCCGAACGCAACGGAGGAGACGCGTGTTGCGACAGGCTTCTTTCGCAACGCTCTCACGAATCATGAGGCTGGTATCGAAGTACGGGCCGAACAAGTCAAGACAACGGTCGATCGTACCTCGATGGTTGGGGCAACTTGGCTTGGCCTAACCCTCGGTTGTGCGGAATGTCATTCGCACAAATACGATCCCATCTCACAACGTGACTTCTACCGCATGTACGCCTTCTTCGATCGATTGAACGATCTGGATATCGATAGTTCAACTCCCGATGCTACTTATTTCATGCTCGAATCTCGTTCGCAAGTGGAGCGTGTACGAGCAGCTTACATTGCTTCCCCAGCCACGGGACAATTGGATTGGGAGACCCGCACCAAATCTTTGCCTGACGTGTGGCGAGTCCCCTCCACGGTTGATCCTCGCACCTTAAGGTCCTTGGGATTTGCCATGGTTCATCAAAAAGCCGACGGCTCACTGTCGGTCGATGGTCGCCGAAGAAGCAGCGACGATCATTATGTAATATTCGAGCCCAGCATTTCGAAGATTCGTGCGGTGCGTGTCGAATTGCTTGCGGACGCCGATCGATTCCATCGGGGGCCAGGGCGGTGCAAGGATGGGGAGTGCATTTTGTCTGGAATTTCTTTGTCAGCGTCGCCTGTAAATAAACCGAATGATATCCGCTCGGCGCAAATCGTCTCGGTCGACACCGACTATTGCAAAGTCGGATTCGACCCGATGGATGCAATCAACGAAACGGAGGAAGGAAAAACGAAGGGATGGGCCGTAGATCACAAGGGTAGCCCACACGCCGCCGTGTTCGTCCTGGATTCGCCGCTCGAATGCGATCAAGCGAACGTGACGATCCGGCTCCATTTTCTGACAGGGCTTGGACGAAACCCCTCTCGATTTAGAGTGTCGGTGACGGATGTTGAAAGTGAGAAACTTGTAGGTCAATCCGTACCGAGTGAAATTCGTCAATGGCTCGCGAAGAACGACCTTGTTCGCACGGAAAACGAGAAAGCCAGTATCAAAAGGTACTACCAATTGATTCACCAGCCCTGCAATGCTGGCTTGAAGGAATGGAACCGTGTGTTGGACATCAATGCTCAATGGATAAATCCTCGCGGAGCCGAATGCGTGCAGGAAGCTTGGCAGCCACGTGAAACATACGTTCATGTTCGGGGCGATTTTCGTCGACAAGGAGTTCGCGTTGAACCTGGCATTCCCGTTGCCTTTGAGTCTAGCAACCCCTTGCCAGCAAATTGGACACGTTTGGACTTGGCACATTGGATTGCGAGTCCTGCGAACCCACTTACTTCGAGGGTAGCGGTTAATAGTCTTTGGCAAAGTTTGTTCGGTGCCGGTTTGGTGCGATCCGCGGGCGATTTCGGTCGCCAAGGAGAAGCGCCGAGCCATCCAGAGTTGCTTGATTGGCTGGCGGACGAGTTTATGTCCAACGGCTGGAGTCGCAAAGCCATGGTTCGACAAATCGTTTGCTCAGCAACTTATCGCCAAAAATCAACGGACTTGGAGTCCACTCGGCGCGATCCTCAGAACCTATTGCTCGCACGCCAAAATCGATTTCGCCTCGACGCAGAGGCGGTCCGCGATTGCCTGTTGAATCGGTCTGGATTGCTGATATCTCAACTGGGAGGTCCCAGTTATCGAATTCCGGGTCCTAACGATGAAACAACCGAGGATTGGGAACCCGTTGCGCTCGTAGCTTCAAGTGCTGGGCTGTTTCGCCGCGGATTGTATGTTGCCATTCCCAGAACTCTGCCGGACGCGATGTTAACAACCTTTGACGCACCCGATGGTATCACGACTTGTCCATTGCGACAGCGAACCAATACTCCACTTCAAGCCATGACGCTACTGAATGACCCACTTTTTGTACAAGCTGCCGAAGCACTTTCCAAGAGCTATTCGGAAAAAGCGGACGAAAGCCCGCGTCAACGCATCGAGCAACTGTGGCGTCACTGTCTTGGCCGGCAACCAACGATGCAGGAAATCGAAATACTCGCGGATCTGTATCGGCGACTCGTCGCTGCGCAAAACTCCGATGGAACCGACGAGACCGATTTTTCAAAAGTGTGGTTTGTATTGGCCCGAACCGTTTTGAATTTGGATGAGACGGTGACGCGTGAATGAATCAATGTTTGGGAGATTCTAAATGTTGGATCGTCGCTTGCTTTTGTCGAACGCCTTTCGAGGTGTAGGCGGATTGGCGTTGGCTTCGTTGCTGGCCGATGAGGGGCTATTGGTCATGGCCGATGACCTTCCGCGGTCCAAGGACGACGATGCTGCTTCATTGCCTCAGCCCCACTTCGTCGGCCAAGCCAAGCATTGCATTTTCTTTTTTATGTTTGGGGGGCCCAGTCACATCGACTTGTTCGATCCGAAACCGATTCTGATCGAGCACCATGGCGAGCTAATTCCGGAAGCGATTGCCAAAGATGCAAACTTTGCCTTTGTCCATAAAGAAAGTGCGAGATTGCAAGGGTCGCCGTTTCAGTTTCGCCCCAATGGGCAATCGGGAATCGAACTATCCGAGTTGTTACCCAATTTGGGTCGTTGCGTCGATGACATGACCTTGATCCGCACCATGCACACCGATTCGTTCAATCATCGGCCCGGCCAGATCTTGATGAACACGGGTTTCACACGCCTAGGCAGACCTTCGGTCGGGTCTTGGCTTCAGTACGGTTTGGGGAGTCCGTCGCGTGATTTGCCGGGTTATGTGGTGTTGCGTTCGGGCAAGAAACTCGACGGGGGTTCTACGAATTGGTCCAGTGGATTTCTTCCGGCCATCCATCAAGGCGTTGCCTTCCGCCGCGAAGGGCCCCTGATTCTGAATATGGACAACCCAGAAGGCTTATCGGAAGCGGCCCACCGGCATAGTTTGGACGCCATCCAGAAACTGAATGAGATACGACGAACCGAAACCGGCGATGACGAGATCGCGGCTCGAATTGCCAACTATGAACTTGCTTTTAGGATGCAAAGTGCGGCCCCGGAACTATGCGATCTCGCGCGCGAGACCGAGTTTACTCAGCGCGCATATGGTATCGATCGAGAGGATGAAGAAGAACGGAATTTTTCCAAAAACTGCCTGCTTGCAAGGCGATTGGTTGAACGAGGCGTTCGTTTCGTCAACATCTACTTGAGCGATTGGGACGCCCACGAAAATCTAACGGACAACCATACGCGACTGTGCAAGGTGGCGGATCAGCCAATCGCTGCTCTTTTGCAAGACTTGAAGTCACGTGGAATGCTGGAGTCCACGCTGGTGGTTTGGGCTGGTGAATTTGGAAGAACACCAGTCGGGGAGAATCGCAACCAAGGTTCGGACATTAGCGGTCGAGACCACCATCCAACTGCGTTCACGACTTGGATGGCAGGTGGAGGCGTCAAGTCCGGTTCAGTGGTCGGCCAAACCGACGAACTCGGATGGAATGTGATCTCGGACCCAGTGCATGTCAATGATTTTCATGCAACCCTTCTGCACTTGTTCGGGCTGGACCACAAGCGATTGGTATACCGATATCAAGGCCGCGACTTTCGACTGACCGACGTCGGCGGAAATGTCATTGAGAAAATATTGGCATAAAGCCGACGGCATGCCAATGCCCCCGAGTTTACTCGGGGGATACTTACCATAGCTCTAGAACAGATGGTCAACACCCTCGGCGTAAAGCGTTCTAAACCGGCGGAAGCAACGTCTCGCCACGACAAACGTTAGCTTTCCCCGAGATGAATCTTCCAAAGGCGTTGGACAAACAGGAGCGGCTGCTCGACAATGAATCTCTGGATTAGGAACAAGCAATGTCCCTTCTTCGGTGGATTTTTGAACCCTTCACGTATTGATAGGTAAGTCGATGGCAATTTTTTCGTTTCTTTTGGTCGCGGTATTGGTCAACAATGATGGAGTCCCCTCATGGCCCGCTTTTCTGGGCCAAGGTGCTATCGTTGAGCGTTCCGAATTGACGCCAGTGAATTGGTCGCCTAAGGAAGGGGTCCTATGGAACGTGGCAACTCCAGGGCATGGACAATCCAGCCCAATTACATGGTCCGACCGAATTTTTCTTACGTCTACGATGGGGCCAAAGAAGGATGACTACCACGTGCTTTGTTACGCCGTTCAAGATGGCAAATTGTTATGGGACTTTGCGTTCAAAAACTCGGACCCGGTTGAAAACAGCGTCTATGTAAGTCGAGCGGCGCCAACACCTGTGGTCGACAAGAATCGAGTCATTGCGTTTTTTGAAAGTGGCGACGTCGTCGCGATGGACCATCAAGGGAAAGACATTTGGAAAACTTCCATTACCGAAAGATACGGTAAGTTCAAGAATAAATTCGGTTTGAGTGGCTCGCCGGTCCAGAATCAAGACTTAGTCTTCATCCTCGTGGATGATGAAGGGCCGAGTTATTTAATCGCCCTGGATAAGGCAACTGGCAAAGAAAACTGGAAACAAGAACGAGCATCTCGGAATAGTTGGTCCTCGCCTGCCATGCACACCATCGAAGGAATCGAACAGGTCGTGGTTAGCTCCGCTGGTTCCGTCGATGGATACGAATGCGCAACTGGCAAGCTTCTTTGGAGCTTTACCGATGTAGGAGGAAATACGGGTTGCACTCCAATCTCAATCGGTAATGGCAAGTTTATTATCGCGGCATCGGCCGGACGCGATGGTGGCAACGCAGAACTGGCAAAGAAATCAAACGCCCTCATGCATGTCACGAAGCAAGCCGACCAATGGCAAGCAGTTGTTTTATGGAAGGCTGAGGAGGCAACGCCTTCATGGGCTTCACCGATCGTTTATCAAGGGTGCGCGTATTGGGTAAATACCAAGGGTGTCATTTACTGTTTCGACGTCGAAACGGGCAAGCTGAACTACAAGGAACGCGCTAAGCAATCCTGCTGGGCCACTCCATACGGCGTTGGCGACCGCGTCTACTTTTTCGGCAAAGATGGCCTGACCACCGTAATTGAAGCCGGCAAAGAGTTTCGGTCCATCGCGGAAAATGAGCTTTGGGACCCGAGCGCGGTAGCGGTCGATAGCACGAGCGGTGCAAAGGAATCCACCGAAGAACGGCGGAACGCTGCAGCCATGTTTTCTGGCCCGACGCAATACGGCTACGCGGTTGTTGATGGCAAGATTATCATGCGAACCGGCGAACGACTGTTTTGCATCGGGAAATGAATTCCAACGAGCAAAGGGCCTCGCTCGTCCACATGTGTCGCCTTTTGCTCCGCAAAGGGCGAAAATAAAAAATCCCCATTCTAGGAGCACCGTTCTGCGATCTGGTCTTTCAGGTTGATCGGAGACTGGTCCCCCACCAACCTTGTTTTGGCGTCCTAACGGACGGAACTCGCGAATCCACCCGGTTCCCACTCGGCTTTTGCCCGTCTCTGGCGGGCAAAAGCCGAGGGGAACGGGTGTTGGGACGCTTAATTGTAGTACGCCATAGCGCGTCCGTTGGGTGCAAGCCCCGAACGGCTATTCGTTGCTCCACAATTCCATCAATCGAACAACATGTTGTGCCGCTTGAACCATGTAATCGAGCGACGCGAATTCCCTGACCGAGTGGATGTTGTATTGCCCGACCGACAGGTTGGGAGTTGGAAGTCCCATTTCGCTCATCAATGCTCCATCCGTGCCACCTCGGATTGAGTCCCGTCGGGAGGAATAGCCTAGGTCGCTATAAGCTCGCTCGGCGAGTTCAATGGCTTTTGGAGATTTCTTAAGTGCATCGGCCATATTGCGATACTGCACGCATGTTTCAACATCGACTATTAACCCCGGAAAAACTTGGATCACTGCATCGGCTGTTTCTCGCAATCGTTTCGCGTAATCTGCCAACGTTTCCGTAACGAAATCACGAAGTATGAACTGCACTTTGGTTTCGCTTACACCACCTTGGATCGAGTAAGGGTGGATAAATCCCTCTCGATCCGAAGTGGACTCTGGGGATAGCGTTTCGGTAGGTAGCATGGCAATGAAGTGAGCGGCGGCTCGTACCGCATTGATCATTTTTCCTTTTCCCACCGAAGGATGCGTATTGCGGCCGCGAAAAGTTACGGTTGCACCATCGGCCGAGAAAGTCTCTTCGTCAATGGTGCCCGACCCGCCACCATCGAGCGTATACCCCACGATAGCGCCGGCTTTGATTAAGTCGAAATGCTTGGTGCCTCGTCCGATTTCTTCATCGCACGTAAACAGAATTCGAATAGGGCCATGTGGAATAGATGGGTTCTCCATCCAATACTGAACGCACTGCATTATGACTGCAACGCCAGCTTTGTCGTCGCCACCTAGGAGCGTTCGACCGTCGGTAGTGATCAACGTTTGACCCTTGAGCTCAATAAGCTCGGGTGTGGACTCCAAGTCGATGACTTCGCCAGAGAGCAATGGAATTGCGTTGCCATCATAATTTTCTATGATTTGTGGATTGCAGCCGTCGCCGGTGGCCTCGGGGGAAGTGTCCAAGTGAGCGTTCAGTAAAACCGTGGGTGCCGATCGTGCGACAGTTGAGGGAACCGTTCCCCAAACGAGTCCATGTTCGTCCTGAAGAGCATCGTCGATCCCCATTGCAAGCAGTTGATGAAGGAGGATTTGTCCGAGCCAAAGCTGGCCGGGGCTGCTTGGATAATCATCGGTGGCTGGGTTGGCGGCTGTTCCAACGCGAACGTATTGGACAAACCTTTCGAGCAATTGCTGTCGGTTGATGGTGGCGGGTTTCATCGATACCTCCGTGAATGGCAATAGATATGAAAACGCAGCTCTTGATTGACAATAGGGTAGCAAATTTCAAAATTTTCGTATCATCGGAATGGAATACTCAAGCTACGACGTCCCTAACAAACGTATAATGGTCACAAAACGCTCGAAACCCAACATCCTCGATCCGGTCAACTCATGAAAAAACTTGTAGACGCCCTCTGCATTGCATTACTATTAGTCGTGGCTTCTTTGCGAGTTCAGGCCCAGGATAATGGAACCAAGCCTGGTGAGGAAATTTGGTATGGCACAATGGACGCTGGTCCGAGAGTCTTTCGTTTCGTCATTAAGACAAGTAAGTCTGAGAAGGGCCAACCTACGGCAGAATTGATGAGCTTAGATGAAGGAGGCTCGAAATTCAAGTTGGATGATTTCGTGATCGACCCAACGCAGCTTCGCTTTACGCTGAAATCGGAGAAAGCAACTTATCAATCGCAATTGAGTGACGACGGAAGGAAGGCAACTGGGAAATGGTCGCAAGGTAGTGCCAACTTGGATTTGGTATTGGAGAAAAAAGAGTCGGTTCCGCCGGACATCCCAGATGAAGTATGGCTAGGTACTCTGAACGCAGGCGTTCAAAAACTAGATATACAAGTTCGCGTTTATCCTGCGAAAAATGAAAAGAAAATTGTCTTCGTCGATAGCGTTTCGCAAAACGTTGGCGGATTCAAAGCGGAAATGAACGATGATGGCAACAAAGTAACCATAGACGTTCCATCATTTCGAGCAAAGTTTTCAGGCGAAAAGAATGGTGATGCAACTGAGATCATCGGCAAATGGAGTCAAGGGATTCCGTTAGAGCTTCGGCTCGTTCGGAAGAAATTGGTAGTGCCGTCTGCGAAGGTGGCTCCCAAACGTCCTCAAACTCCGCAAGTGCCCTTCCCTTACGACATCGAGGAAGTGACGTTCAAGAACGAAGTCGACGGAACGGTGTTGGCTGGCACATTGACACGCCCTAAATCGAGTGGGCCCTTTCCAGTCGCCATTTTGATATCCGGCTCCGGCCCACAAGACCGCGACGAGACTCTCTTGGACCATAAACCATTTTGGGTACTGGCGGATCATCTTTCGCGCCGAGGCATTGCCGTTCTCCGTTTCGATGATCGTGGAGTCGGTAAATCAACAGGCAAATTCGAGAATGCAACCACACAGGATTTCGCAGGAGACGTGCGATCGGCACTTTCGTTTGTCAAGAAGGAAACTTCCATCGACGCGAGCCGTGTTGGGCTGATCGGGCATAGCGAAGGTGGCTTAGTTGCGACCCTCGTTGCTGCAGAGAACAAGGATGTCGCGTGGGTAGTGCTAATGGCCAGCCCAGGAGTTAACGGGGAAGAGATTCTTTATTCACAAGGCCAATTGATCCTTGCTGCCGAAGGGGGTGGCGAGGCGGCCAGGAAACGGCAGCGATTGCTTCAAGAGCATGTTTTTGCAACGGCCAAAGAGTTGACGGCAAAGGACGATATCGAACCGCTTGTCATGAGTGTGGTTGATAAAATAATGGCGTCGGAGAGCGATGTCCACTCAAAGGAGGGATCGAAAAAGCCCAAATCGGATGAAGATGATCAGGCAAGTCGCAACGTTCTCCTCGAATTGGTCAGGGCGAATCTCAACGTCATGAACGATCCTTGGTTTCGTTTTTTTGCAAGTTACGAACCCGGCCCGGACTTGCAACGAATAGAATGCCCTGTCCTCGCAATCAACGGTGAAAAGGACGTTCAAGTCGATCCGAAAGTGAATCTCTCGAAAATCGAGTCCTATCTCAAAGCGGGTGGCAATAGTCACGTTTCGATCAAAGAATTGCCTGGACTAAATCACTTGTTCCAATCTTGCAAAACGGGCGGCATTAGCGAATATCAATCGATAGAAGAAACGATTGCGCCAGTTGCACTTGAAACGATAGCGACCTGGCTCAAGGTGCAATTGGAAGGCAAGCAATAGCCATTTAGCACGGCGGTCCTCGCCTCGATGCAACACACCAAATTAACTAACTGACATCCAAAAATTTTTAGCAAAACTTCAATCCCCACGGAGCAACCTGATGCATTTCCTGCCTGCAAGAAGCCTATTTGCGTTCCTGTTGCTCGTCGGTCTTCAAGCCAAGGCCAATGAGGAGGCGAACTTCGTTCAATCGCAGGACGTGGTATTTGGTGAAGTTCATGGGACTGGGCTCTTGATGGATGTATTTACGCCGACGGGGCCAGCGAACGGGAAAGCCATCGTCGACGTCGCCAGCGGTGCTTGGTATTCGGATAGAGGCAAGATTCGCGATCACACTTTGGCGCAGATGTATTCCACTTTCTGTGGCCGAGGGTACGTTGTCTTCGCGATTCGTCCGGGCTCGAAAACGCGATATACCGCGCTGGAGATGGATCAACACGTCAAGTTAGGAATTCGCCATGTCAAAGAAAACGCGAGCAAGTACAAGATCGAAGCAAGCAAACTTGGATTGACTGGCGCGTCCGCCGGTGGTCACCTCGCATCCTTGGCTGCGTTGACGCCCGTCGCCAGCGATCCAAATGCAAAGAACAAGCTGGACCGGCAGGACACTTCGGTTGCAGCGGTTGCGGTCTTCTTTCCGCCAACCGATTTCCTGGAATGGCGTGATGGCAAGATGGTCGATCTCAAGGTTCTTGGTCCACTTTTGGCCGTTGGTGCAACCGCGGCGACGGAAGGGGCGTTGAATGGCAAGAGCAACCAAGAACTTCAAGCCATGGCCAAAGCCATCTCACCACTCTATCAAGTTGGGAAGCCCACGATCCCTTTTTTGTTCATTCACGGTGACGCAGATGAAGTGGTTCCGCTCTCGCATTCACAAAAATTGGTGAAAGCAATCCAAACTGCGGGCGGATCCGCGAAACTCATCGTCAAGGAAGGGGGCGGCCATCCATGGCTCACCCTTCCTGTTGAAGTAGGCGTCATGGCGGATTGGTTTGATAAGGAACTCCAGTAGAAGTCGACGTTTCACACATCGCGTGTTCGATCCAAGCTCAGAATGATTCGAAACCAGCAAGTTTGCGATGTGAAAACCTTTCCGAGCTTGCGAGCGAGACGTACTAATCCGCATGTAGTGAGCTAACGTAGCTCTTTGTCCTCGACCATGTCTCGCATGGCGGCGACCTCGTCGCCGGTAAGTTGATTGGGATGGCTCTTTGGGCATGATGGCAGATCGCTAAGTTGGCAAATGTCAGCATTCGTCCAGGAGTGATAAAGCGAGTACGACAACCCAATCACGGCCAGCACGATCGTTTTGGAATAACGGCAGTTGCCCTATCAACGGCTTGGATCAATCTTCTCTTGTTCTTTTGATCAGGAATTCGACATCGTTCGAGCTTAAATTCGGAAAGACGCAGGACCAGAAATATCAGTCGGAGCAACGATCGGGCCACCGGGCGACCGGGCGACCGGGGCCATTCATCGGGGTTGCCGTTCGGGAATCGCAGGTCAGCCACGATGGACGAAGACTATTGGTCACTGCGCAGCGGCGATTCGCGATACGCTTTATTCTGGTAGAATGCGGCCATGCGGTTTTTGGACTGTGGGCTTGGATGTTGGATGGATAAGCCATGTCGATGAAGATTGGAATTCGAGCTTGGATTGATTTTGCATTCCGCAAGATTTTCGGCAAACCTGGAAACGAGGTTTGTCTAATTAGCCTACTCAATGCAGTACTGCAATTGCCTTGTCCGGTCGTTTCGGTCGAATATCTCAATCCGTTCGGATATAAGGATTTCGAGACCGACAAGCTCGTCTGCGTGGACGTGAAGGCGACCGACCAGTTTGGTCGGGTTTTTGTTATTGAAGTCCAGATTGTGGTCCAATCGAGTTTCGCGAAGCGAGCCGTCTTTTACGCTTGCGAAGCGTACACGGATCAGCTTCGAGCGGGTCAGGGGTACAG
>JAYTVM010000100.1:0-7540 GCA_043743995.1 Pirellula sp.
AATGGACAATCGGGAGTCTTAGACCCGTGAGTCAAGTCTCGTTGTAGAAGGTTGAAGATCTACAGCGAGGCGTTTTATTAATTGGAATCGAATTTCCAATCTTTGGAAGCAGCAAGTATGTGACAAGCTCACAGGGCCTTGGAGTCCATGTTTGGGCGACGGAGGATGGTCGGGAGCTTGGCGTGTACGAATGTCCCTATCAAAATGTAAAATCCCTAGTCGGAAGTGATGCTGGAGAGCGCGTTGTGATAGGCCGTTACGGCGCGATCGTTGTGTGGGATCTCATTTCGGGAAAAACTTCGGAGGTCTGGTCACATAGGGCCAACCGCATACATTTCGAGCGAGCTGGTGACTGGCTTGCAGCAGTCATTTGTCTAGCTGTCGCAATTTGCCCGAGCCTTAGTCTCCACTCTTTCAAAGGAAAAGACTTTTGGGATTCCCTGCCAGGTATGTTTTTTCGCCTCAGTCTCGTCCTATATAGTGTGTCTCTGGCGGCGCCTGCCCTGAAATTTACGGAACTTGATGGCTCGACATCCATAATCCGCGGCTTTCAAGCACTTATAGTTGGTTGGATAGCATTGTATATTGGGCAATTTGCGTGGCTCGCTAATCCGTGCATCGCAATTGGGCTTATCGCAGCCATGTTCAGAGCTTGGACGACTGCTTTCGTTTTTGGTTTCCTGGCAGCGTTCTTAACACTGAATACTATCACATTATTTCTTCGACCTTTACCCGGAATTGATGCTCCGGGGACTGGGGGGCAACTTAGCGAATTGGCCATCGGCTATTTCTTGTGGTTTGGTGCAATGGTGTCATTCTGTGGTTTCGCTTCCATCCAACTGCGTCGGGCGACTCTGCTGCGTCATCAACGTTAAGAGAATAGATCGTCTTCAGAATATTGCGTTCGGAAGTCACTCGCGTCAGTGAAATTGATCTCCGTAGTTATGGACTGAGCGAGGGCAATCGCGTCGACGGCCACCGACGCCAAAGACTGAGGCGCGGTTTCGGTTAAACGTCACGGACGAAGACGCTTGCGACTGGCGACAGGATTTGAACTCTCTAAATATTCTCCGGATAGAGAGTTACAGATGGCAATGGTCTAGGAGTACAAGATTCGGGCCTCCGTTGGAACCGGCAAGACATGCTGAGAAAACGTCTTAATCCGTTGCTATTCAAAGAGAAACAGCCCGCCGCAAATCAATGAGACGAGCTGTTTTGCTTTAAAGTCGTGGCAACGGGATTTGAACCATCCATATCCCGAATTCCCTGGCTATTTCTAGGTAGAGCTGTATAACTAAGTTCATGAGTTCCCGACACGAAAACAGGTGTTTTCGCTGGGAAAACGAGACAATTGAGCGATGTTTTACAGTGTTTTGGGGTGGTAGAGGTCGTGGGTTCGAATCCCGCCGGCCCGATTTTTCAAAATACTATGTGATTGGTTGGCGAAAGCCCTTTTCTTGCTTCGTGGCAAGTGCGCTGTTTTCGGTTCTCGAAACTCGCTAAATACCGTTTTCGAGGCAAAAGCACTTCAATTAAGGGCTCGAATCATGGTCCGAACGCCTTCGGATCGGCGGCACAAAGCGTCTGGAAAAGTCTTGGTCACTCTGTCCAGCAAGGAATGTCAAGCAAGTCCTGACTGAGTCCTTTCATCCGTCCCCTACGGATGGGTCTAGTAAAACATACCTCCGATCATTGCACCATCATTTCGGTTGCCAAGATTCTGGTACAACTCCATGTCAATGGATTCCGATAGAAATCGAACGGAGCCGTCTGCAAAGACAAAATTTCCACCTCCAGTGTGAAAACTGCCAAACCCACCAACGATCGTCGGGGCAGATGTGTCTTCCTGCATCAAAACGCCACGTCGGGTGGGTTTGGGCAACGTGAATGCGCCTGTATTCCGAAGCGTAGCGCGGGTACCCGACATCCAACCCAGGTCGTTTTCCAGTGCGATTTTTTCCCCTAGCAAAATCGTATTGGACGATCCATCCAAAATCTGGTTATACCGCATTCGACTGTTCAAAAACAACAATCCATTGTTGTCGCTATCGATCGGGGCTTCGACACTGTGGTAACAGCCAGCATAGCTGCTTTCTTGCGATGTATTGTCGAGATCCTTATTGCCATGTTGAAAGGAATCGGATGGGCACAGAAAGAACGCGATCCGTACGACCCTGGCTTCTTCGTTCTCGGGTGCATACGCCCCAAGCTTTTGATTGATGTTTCGGTAAATAGTGCTCTGTTCGACGTAGGGCAATATATTGACTGCCCAACTGATGTGTTGGCCTACCGCTTGGTTTTGAATCGGCCCTGTGTCGTTGATGACGCCAGAGGGCAAATGTTCATGGTTGTATTCGTAATGATGCATGCCGAGCCCCAATTGCCCAATGTTGTTTGAACACATGCATCGACGAGCCGCCTCGCGAGCAGCTTGTACGGCTGGTAGCAGCAGTCCAACCAAGATCCCTATGATGGCGATAACGACGAGCAATTCGACGAGAGTAAATGCCCGTTGGCATTTCTTTTTTGAGCTAATAAACACTGTTTGATTGGACTCGAATTTCATCATAAACCTCTAGTTCGTGGGTAGACGGAATGGGAATAATGTTGTTCGCTGGACTCGTTGTAAATACGGCCCCGCTTCGAGGCTCGCTATCACCTCTATCGTCGTCGACTGCTCTGGTTCGCGAACGATCTTGGTTATGATCTCAGCGATCGCATCGCTGCTATCTCCCAACTCAGGTAGCCAACGGTCCCCAACAAAAGTTGGATCCGCTAACAGTTTTTCCCAAGCCCGAATCGCTCCGGCTTCGCATAAAAACTGGATCTGCATCCTTTGCCGTTCGACGCGGCACTCACGTTGACTGCGGAGCGATAGCACCATGGTCGTCCCAACCATCGATGAGACGACGAGCATCGTCACGAGCACCGCCAACAGAATTGCAGCCTTGCGCGGTTTGCGTTTCAAGTGCTTCATGGCGCCGCCCCCAATTTGGATAAAACCTGAGCCCATCGGTTTGCTGTCGCGGAAACTCGCATTTCAACACGCTCCAATTCGACTTCGCCAGGAATCTTGGAATTAAGTTCCAGTGTGACCCGGTCTGGATTGTCCTTGATCTTAAACTCGCACTTGGCCGTATCGAGCAGTCGAAACGCCTCTTGCTGATAGTTCGCGTCATTGGATCTTTTGACTTCTCGAATCACTACCGATCGAGCATCGCTTTCCATCCGATAGGTGATGGACGTTGAAGCATTTAGAGTCAAAATCAAGGAGCCGTCCTCGCCTATCGCCATGTTTGTCGCTTGATGAACATCCTCTCGGAATTGACTTGCGAGTCTCATATTGGACTGATGGAAATCGGTTCTGCTTTTGGCTTTGCTAGATAGCCGCATGGCTTGATGAAGAACGCCGATGGATAACAGCAGTAGCAGACTACTCGCCGATACCGCGATCATCGTTTCGATCAGTGATATTCCGCTTCGTTTCATGGCTTACCTCGCGAATTGTTTTTTGGGAGCCATGCAACCATGGATATGGGTTTGGCATCTGCCACACGATCCCAATCAATCGAAAGTACAATCCGCCTGCCATTTTCATCGTCGAGGAGTTGGTGACTCAGAACAGCACCTTGGAGACAATTCGTCAGATCTGCAGAGACTTGGAGATTTTCGAGAGCTTGACTCAGTTGCGATTCGGTCATCGCGGTCAGCGTTTCAAGCTGGTTGGCGAGCTCGTGCGTGGCCAACTGATCGTTGCGAGAGGCTTTCCAGACGTTGCCCAGTCGGGGAACCATCGACGAAAGGGCTCCAATCGCTACGAGCAAGAGCGAAGCTGATACTATCACTTCGATGTTAGTAAATCCACGGGCTCTATTTCGACTCATCATTAGGACAGACTCGTTACCAGAGATACAAGAGGTCCGAAACACATAAAACAGGTCCAAAGCACAAACACCGCGATAATTAATATAGAAATCGGTTGCAACAGCGAAACAAAGGTATATGCCCTTCGCCGCTCTGCAACTCGCTTGCAATCCGCTAGTCGAAGCAGCGTCCAAATTCGCAATTCGTTTTCCGTCATCGCAGACAAGCTTTGCGATTGAGGGTGCGTTACAAGATGCTGTTCCGTCAAACTACGCCACGGATCGCCGCCCGATTCGATTTTGCGGCTGGCCATTCGAAAGCGACGTCGCAAAACAAAGGCCGGATGAATTTTCCCCAGCAACGACGTAGCGGTCTGAATCGAAGTGTTCCCGAGAAGCGACAGTGCCAACAGTTGCAGTACACTTCGTCGCGATCGGGCGGAGTAGGCACCAGGCAAATAGCCACGATAAAATCGTCGCAGTCGAAGCCCCAACGGCGTAAACAAATAAAGTGTGGCCAGAACGATACACAAGACAACAAATGGACCAAAGCCATTTGCGATCACATTTACCAAAGACAAGTAAAGCCGAACGGCTGCGGGGAGCCTCAATTCGAATTCATCGAACATCCTCTTAAAGGTCGGGACGACAAAGAAACAGAAGCCCAACGCTAAGGTTCCGAGCGTCGGTATCAGGACAACGGCATAGCTGAGCACCGAATTCCATTTTTCTCGGACATCATCCGAATTTGGTGTCTCCGTTTCGAGCAATTGAGCAAAGGTCTCGGAAAGCAACCCCAATTCCGTACCAAGTCGAATCGCTGTCACCGTCTCATCAGGCAAGAGCTCCGGCGTTTGCTCCAACGCCGACGCGATGCACGGGTTGGTTTGCAATAGCGATGCGAATCGCTTGAGACGCGAACAAAAACGGCGTCGGTGCTCCATCGCGAACGCACCAATCAAGGGTGCAATCGGCAACTGCTGTTCGTAGGCGGTTGCCAAGATCAACAAGAAGGAATACTGGCGCGCAGCCATCGACTCGATTGGCAAAAAAGGACTTACTCGCCAAGGTAGTCCAGATGCCGACGAAGCAATCTTGATTTCTGTTTTTTGATTCATGGCTTCTCCGTCCTTCTATCCGCTCAACGACGTTATCAAGGAAATCAGCGGCGTCATCAATGCTCTCACGATGCCACCAATCAGCCAAGCCATGGCGATCGTCATGGCTGGCGCAACAAAGCTCTCAGCGAATTTGGTACGCTGTTCTTGTCGATCCGAATAGATCTTCGACAATTTCTGTATCAACTCAATAGATGGTTGCTGGTTGGGCCCAGATTGCAGCGCAAAAACGAGCGTCGCTGGAAAGCAAGGTGGTAGCAATCGAACGCCAGCGTGACGAGCCGAATCCAACGCATACGCAGCGGACTCAGACTCCTCACGAAAGTATCGATAGCCGCTAGCAAGTCCTGCGATGCGCATAGCCTCTGGCAACGGAGTCTCTATTCGCAACAACTCCGCCAGAGTTGCTGTCAATCGCGACATGCCGACGAGTTGTCTCCTGCTGCTACGCGAAAAATGTCCCAAAAAAGGGGCGTCGTGAGTACGATCCAAAAGGAGTCGAAAGGCCGCGACCACTCCAACAGCAATCCCCGCAAGCATCACGCAGCCAAGGAGCGATCGTACGGGGTGCTCTGAAATTTGCTCGCTGATCCACAACAATCGCATCGTAGGGGCAGGCAGTCTTAGCTCGAACTCGTTGAACATTTGACGAAACTGTGGAATGATCGTAAAGGACATCACAACGAGAATGGCAAGATAAAGTGTTGGAATGACAACAGGATAAGAAAATAGTTTCCAAATGAGCCGTCGCCTATTCGCTTGGCGTAGATAGGACTGAATCCAATCATTGAATTCCGAAGCACTGTTTCGATTCGGGGCGAACAACAGCACAAGCGGTAAAAACATTGCCAAGTCACGTTGAGTGACGAAATCATTTGCTCCAGCACCTTCCCGCAATCGTTTGATGAGGGTCGCAAGCTGGTTGTCCGACTTCAACCACCGAGTTTGGGAGCAACAACTTTCTAAGCA
The DNA here is from genome assembly GCA_043743995.1 of Pirellula sp. GTDB lineage: Bacteria > Planctomycetota > Planctomycetia > Pirellulales > Pirellulaceae > JBKCUI01. The sequence goes on from JAYTVM010000100.1 coordinate 5,951, forward strand.
GCTAATCATTTCTCCACGCTGTATGAGGCAATCATCGATCGTTTTTATCCATGTTGGTATCGACCCTGGTCCGATCGCCTGAGCATTCAATCCTCGGCTCCGGAGCTCATGTGCAGCGGCCGATGAGTCTTTTGAATAAACATCGCCATTCAGGAAACTGCCATCGGGAGCAATCGCCCGGTACTCGAATCGAAGCATTAGAAGTCTCTAGGGCTTGGAAAGTTGATGAAGTAGATCGGTCAATGGCCAAAATAGACAGAATACGTATCCGAAAACCAGCAGGCCACTCAGGAAAGTACCCACCATCAATGGAAACCAACGCAACCACTGCCGAGATACGAAAACCGAAGTCTCTCGACAAAGTGCCGCCCTTAGATCATTCGAACGAATCCCGGCAATGGATTGCTCGTTCCTTTGGCCATCCTCCCTGGAAAGCAACGCTCGTGCGAGTCTCGCGTCGCGTTCCAATTTCTGTGCCCTTCGCAACGATTGAATCGTCAATCCATGTGCCGGAATGAATGGAATTAGCCACGTTGGCACTCGCAACCACAGTAGTAGGATCAATACCATGAGAATCGTCGCGCATATCGATCCGACGCGTGAGTATTCATTTAAGAACCCAAGAAATCGCAGGCTGGCAGAAGGCGGTCGGTTGCTGATTTCGTACATGTCCTTCAGTTCAGGGTAGAACCTTCCGACCAAAAGCGTCATTCCCTGTGCAACGAGCCACAACACCAGTAGGAGAGGGAGCAGCATCTTGGTGATGCTCCAACGCATTTCGATCTTTGCATTACCGCATTCGAATAACGCTTGCATGGACTGAACGGTTCTCTCGCCACTTCTCCAGGCAGCCAGTGCATTGCGATAGTCCGGATGCAGTTGCCCGTCCTTTGCAATCCAATCCTCAGTTTCATCTGTTGAGTGATGGGTGGACTGAATTCGGTCGTTGAGCTTGACAATAAACTCCTCTATTTGGGACCGTGTCGACAAGTCTCCGATGGCCAACGGCACGCCGGCTCGGAGAACGAGCAGCAATTGTTCATTGAACACTCTCACGTCCGACATCGGGCAAAAACAACTTTCTGAAGAAAAGAGCAAATGCATAGCTACCCGGCTGTGAAGTTTGACACATGGGAATACAAAAGGCAACCATACATCTAGCTTTGGTTGTGTCAAAAACCTCTGTAACAAACACCAGACTTCAAAATAGGGAAACCCGGCGTAACGCGTAATGCCGACGGCATTTCAAATGCCCCCGAGTTTACTCGTGGGATATTTACCATCTCTCTAGAGCTGGGATTTCTTCTCCCTGATTCTTATCGATCGCAGACGTAAATCGATCCGTTGGCATTGGTGGTTATCACCTTGGTTCCCGTTGGATCAAATCTAGCATCAGGAACGGGCCCAGGATAACGCCAGACACGCTCGACCATTGATTTCTTAAGGTCCCAAACGATCACTTGACCGTCTGCCCCCGACGACAAAATCTCGTTGTCCTTGGAGCTAAACTCAATAGAATAAATCGCTCCTGAGTGGGGTGCTAAGATAGTCGGTTCTGAGCGTACATCGTCAATCGACCACAATTTAATT
>JAYTVM010000101.1:0-29076 GCA_043743995.1 Pirellula sp.
TGCAAGTTGAAATGTCGTGGTCGCCCGTTCGACCTCAAACTTCAAGAAACATTTCTAGTTCGTTGCGATTCGCGGCACCGGATCTGGCATTCATCCAAAGCGCCGGTAAAAAACTTCGCGAACAAACCGTGCGAACCGACACCATCGAAGGTCGAATCGTAACGCTGAAGGAGCAAGCCATGTTGCTGAAGGACACAGGAAGATCCGTGGAAATCCGGGCACGCATCGACGGCAGAGTATCGACGGTGCGATTTGAACTGAAAGAGGATCAATACAAAAAAGCGTGTGATGCGTACCGAGACAAGCGAGCTGTTAAGGTAACAGGATTGTTGCGACGCGGCGAACAGTCAAAGTTTTATGACATGGATGAACTGACCCAGTTTGAGATCTTGCCCTAGCCAACCGCCGACGAAATGCAGAGGACGACTACATGATCGTTGAAAACAAAAAAACACAGAGGAACAGAGATCACAGAGGAAAACTAGAGTCCTTGATCGTACCTTCTCTGTGTCCTCCGTGCCTCTGTGTTTCAAAGTCCCTACAGCAACCTGCTAGTTGGCGAGGGAAATCATGAAGGTCTCTGAAGCGCACCAAGATTTTCAGCTAAAAGAACGTCCGCCTGTTGTTGAGCTCATGGACCCAATGATGGTCGAGATCATGCGCAACAAGACTCCAGCTCAGCGGCTTGCAATCGCTTTTCGGATGTGGGACAGCGCTCGACTTATTGTGAAAGGCGGAGTCATGTACCAACATCCCGATTGGTCCGATAAACAGGTCCAGCAAGAGATCTCGCTCCGTATGCGCGGGAGCCCGACTCCATGAATGAAACAGAATTTACCCAACGAGTTGTATCTACTATGGAATCGTTGGGGATTCCCTATTTCATCACTGGGTCCATCGCTTCGATTGCGTTGGGAGAACCCCGATATACGAACGACATCGATGTTGTTGCTGACATATCGCTAGCGACCGTATCAAAAATCCTCGCAGAGTTTCCCGCTCCTGACTTCTACGTTTCTGAGTCTGCGGCCCGTGATGCCGTCAACAGAAAGTTTCAATTCAATATCATCCATCCGAGTTCAGGCTTGAAAGTGGATGTGATAATCCCTTCGGACGACGAATTTAATCGGCTTCGAATGAAACGCAAGATCCGGTTGGCGATCGACGATGAACATTTCGCTTGGTTCGCATCCGCAGAAGACTTGATCCTCAAGAAACTTGTTTTCTTCCAGATGGGCGGATCAGACAAACATCTAAGAGACATCAGTGGTGTGATGTTGGTTCAAGCCGAAAGGATCGACCAAGCCTATCTTGATGAATGGGCCTCGAAGTTAGGAGTTTGTACCGAACTTGAATTGGTTCGCCGCCGAATTCGTGAGCGTGGACAATGATTAACGATTACTCCGAAGACACACTGGGCGAGCAAGTCGCTATCGCAAACATGGAATTAACTAGATTGGATTAAGGACGACATGAGCAAAACTGTTTTCAACAAAGTCGACTACGATTTGGGGTCGTTAATGAAGTCGATCGGGCTTGGCGAAATCGGACTTCCGAATATTCAGCGTCCATTCGTCTGGAAAAACGCCACGGTGCGGGACTTGTTTGATTCCATGCACAAAGGCTACCCGCCCACAAATCGACCGATTGCTCCAAGACAAGCTTTCAGATGCACTGGACGACAAACAGAAGAAGCAGTTCGTCACCAATTTGCTTCAAGAGATGAAGCGGGAAAACATGATCGAGCCGGACGGAACGACCCGTTGGGCGAAGTGGCGTATGTCTAAAACGGGTCCTGACGTCGAAAATTAAACATAGTTTTAGACATAGAACCTGGGTCGCAATCGACGCAAGTCTATTAAAATCAGGGGTTTGCGTATGTGTAAAAGTCGATTCGCTCGAAGAATTTGAACGTTCAGAAAACGCCAGAAAACGTCAGATAAGAACATGACCAGTAACGAATACTCCGAAGACATACTGGTCGAAAAACCGGCCATCGTCCTGTTCAAGGATCTTGGCTACGAGACCGCCAATTGCTTCTCCGAAAAGATCGGCACCAGCGACTCTACCTTGGGACGGGAAACCACGGAGGATGTCATCCTTGTTCCGAAGCTGCGAAGCGCTTTGTACAGACTGAATCCCGGCTTGGACGGCGAGGCCATCGATCTTGCAATCGAGGAGTTGGCAAGAGACCGCAGCGCGATGAGTCTCGTGCAAGCGAATCGTGAGGTCTACAAACTGCTGAAAGACGGCGTAAAAGTCGACTTCCAAAATGACGATGGCGAAACGACGGACGAGACGGTTCGTATCATCGACTGGAACCATCCAGCGAACAACGACTTTTTTCTAGCATCCCAGTTTTGGGTGTCGTCGCCCAATGGCATCTACAAACGCCGGGCAGACTTGGTGGGCTTTGTCAATGGACTGCCTCTTGTGTTTATCGAACTCAAGAAAAGCCACGGCAAGATCGAGCACGCTTACAAGCACAATCTCAAAGACTACCGTGACACCATCCCGCAAATGTTCTGGTTCAACGCCCTGATCATTCTATCCAATGGGGCTCAGGCCAAGATCGGTAGCATGACCGCCGGATGGGAACACTTCGTCGAAAGGGAACATTTCCGGCAACCCCGACGGCTATGTTCTCGCAGCGGAAGGACTTCGCGATTTTCATGCTGATCAACGTCGAGAATTGCAAAAGCAACTCGCCTTTATGGACGAAACCGATATGGCGGTCATCGTCTCGCAGCAACAGAACGAAATCGATCTGTTCAAAGAAAAGGGGCTCAATATCGATCTGCACCGAACTCGAATGGTCAAAGAGGACATGGAGACGAAGTTCAAAGATGCCGACGATCCGTTTCGCCTAGTTTTCGTTTGCGCCATGTGGCTGACAGGATTTGACGCCCCAGCAGTCTCGACGATTTACCTCGACAAGCCGATGAAGAACCACACTTTGATGCAAACCATTGCCCGCGAAAACCGGGTCTTCAAGGACAAGAACAACGGACTAATCGTCGATTATGTCGGAGTGTTCCGCAACCTCCAAAAAGCACTATCGATTTATGGTACTGCATCAGGCGGCGGAACTAGCGAAGGGGAATGTCCGGTTCAAAAGAAAGAGGAACTCGTCGAGGAGTTGCGACTAGCTATCGTGGAAGCAGTCCTGTTCTGTGACGATAGAGGTGTCAATCTAGAAGCTATTCTGAATGCCGAGGGATTCCAAAAGGTCGCATTCCTCGATGGCGCAGCGATCAATCTTGTCGAGAAACAAGTGATTGACGCTTTTGACGACGCCGTCGAACAGACGATCGTCAACGATGAACTAAAAAAACAGTTCCTATCGCTTGCCGACCGTGTTAGTCGACTCTTCAAGGCGATATTGCCGGACGCTTCGGCGAACGAGTTCAGCCCTATCAAGACATGCCTTGCCGTCTTGGCTGAGAAGATTCGCAGTTTCACCGAAGAAGCCGACATCGACGACATCATGAGCCAAGTCGGCGAATTACTTGATGAATCGATCGCCACCAAGGGCTACATCATCCATGCGACCGAAGAGACCTCCCTTCTCGACCTGAGTCAAGTCGATTTTGAGGCTCTCAAAGCCCATTTTCAAAAAGGCCGCAAGCGAACCGAAGCCGAGAAGCTAAAGCGGGCCGTTGGTGCCAAATTGAACAGCATGGTAACGCTGAACAAAACACGGACGGACTTGATGGAGAAGTTCAAGAAGCTGATCGACGAGTACAACAAGGGATTGGATGTCGAAGGCTTCGTGGCCAAACTCACCGACTTTGTCAAGGAACTCAGTCAAGAAGAGCAACGAGGCGTGTCAGAGAAGTTGTCAGAAGAAGAATTAGCTTTGTTCGACATCCTTACGAAGCCAGAGATCGACATTACCAAATCGGAAAAGGAAGCAGTCAAAAAGGTCGCAAGATCGCTACTGCAAACGCTCAAAGAAGCAAAGCTAGTTCTCGACTGGCGCAGGAAGCAGCAATCCCGGGCAGCGGTTTATACGACGGTTAAAAGTGTCTTGGATGAACTTCCCCGAGCCTATACTCCAGAACTCTACGAACAAAAATGCGACCGTGTCTACCAACACGTCTACGATAGCTACCAAGGAGAAGGAAGAAGCATCTACGGATAAAACCGTTGGACACCATGAAAAGGCCAGATAGCAGAGTCCTACGGAAAAGGTGGAAACGATTGCAAAAAAAGACGCAAACCAGATTGACTACTTCGGCAGCACACGCAACAAACAATCGCACTTCTTATAGAGTTCCCCTGCTCTAGTTCCAAACAAATCCTTAAGACCGATTTGCCCTTGCGCTAGCATGGTTAGAGTAGCGGAAATTGCGAGTTCGGAACCGTTTAAATGGCTCCTTGCGAAGGGCGATAAGCAGGACTGTAATCGCTCTTTGACATCCAATTCTGTTGGATCTTTCCCTAGTGACAATCTACCGATTAGAATCGCAGTAGAATGTGCGCGAAAGCTAAGAACAATTTGACTAAAGGACGAATCCATACCCGTCAGAAACTGGTACCGAAAGTATTGGGCAAAGTCCTCTTGAATCCAGTCGATTCGTTCCTGTTTGAAATGGTCCAGTTCCAACACTTGGGTCATTTCGGCACGGGTTACTAGGACTCCATCCCAATCGAAATGTCTGTATTTCAATGCGCAGAATAATGCAAAACTCCGGTGCTTTCTCCTAGCGACATCTCGGTTATCTTTTTGATGTGTCATTGTGGAACTCCAAGGATCTGTAGAGTAACGAGTATCAATCGGTTAATTGAACACCCTCTGGCTAAGAAGGCACACCTGAGGCACATGCTGGTGATATAAGCGGATCGTCGAGAAATCCTCACCGAGGTTTAGATTTCGCATGGTTTGTTGCTGGGCACGTTGCTGGAACGCAAGTAATTCTCGGGTGTTGAGGCCTCTCGTGAGTATTTGGGCTTCAGGTGTATTGTCCATTCCCGGAAGTAGAAGGGTATTAAGTATCGCGTAGCCAGAAGCCAGCTTACCTACGTCGATAGGACAATATCCCACTAGATAATGCCCTCTGCCTTCTTTACCATCGAAGAACTGTGTTCCAGCAATCGTCGTCGTGAGCTGAACTTTGTTCCCAAGTAGTTCCTTCCAAAGCGATCCGATTCGCAGTGGGGGGTTACACCAGTCCCAGAGCCTCGCAGCATATTGATTGTCTGGGAGTTTTATTAGTTCGAAATACTTACGATTATAAAGGTTGCAGAATATTTGCCCTTTCTCCTCATATCCATTGGGGTCGATGACGGTTCTCTCTTCAAATCTCCGAATGAAGTGATCATCGTCCTTTAAATTGTAGGCGACCACAAACTCACCTTCGGGTAGCAGAATTCTGGGCCTTTTCGGAGAACAAGCAACAAATCCTCTTATTGGCTCGAGTGATTGAACATCGAGTTGGACACGCCATGAATCGTCGTAGGGCGTTACCGCTAAGTCGACTCGTCGCAAAGTGGCTGGTTCGAAGTTCTTTGCAAGTTCGCTATGTAAAAATGAGCCAAACCACAACCCCCACTGAAAAGGTCCGTTTTTGCTACGAAAGAATCCTAACTTTCTAGCTCTTTGCAAATCTTCCAATTTGTCGTCAGTAAGTTCAGGTGAGTCGACTATCCGCTTCCAAGCCGAAGGAATTGCCGCGATTATTCGTGGATCTGCAAAGTCATCATGTCGCTTGATTTCAAAAGACGGAAGGATCGCTTCGCGCTCTTTTCGCTTTGCCAGCTCAAGCTTTCGCTCTCGATTCTTCGTTTCCAATTCCTCTTTGAAAATCGCTCCGAGTATTTTTCGATTCTTTGTGATCTCTCGTTCTCTGGCGAATTCCTGGTCCTTAGCTTCCTGTTCTTGTTTTCTTTTTTGAATCAGTTGATTGCGATTTTGCTTTCGTTTTGGCATGAACCTTTTTCCGCTTTCATTCTCGTGCTGTCTGTCCATTGTAACTCATCAAGTCGCAGTTGAAATTTACCGACTGGTTTGCAAAAATTCAGCTTAACAGTTTCGGCTTCCGATAGCGGAAAATCGATTAGCGGGCGGCGTTATCGATTCTACGGTTTTTGACGACGAGACATTGAAATCCGCTCGGATATCTACCGTGATTGGCAACGCCATTTTTCGGACGGTTGCCAACATCTTCACGGCTGACAAGTGACGTCTGTGCGACCGATCGATTCGATGCTGTTTGTATTTGCCTTCGGGAATCGATCCGCCTTTCCATTGATGAAAGACCACTTCGGCGAAATTCAGATCCAGCCACGATGCCAAGATCCGCTCAATTAGGATCCTTTCTAATGCCGAAGATTCGTCCCAACCAAGTTCCTTTCGCATCTGTTTCATCTTTTCGCGAACGCAGGTTTTGGCACCATCTTGCTCACCAAGCATCGCGACCAGAAGGCTTTCTTCAGCTTGGAATGCTAGATCCCCGCAAACGCCAATAATCGCGTTACCATTCGCCCCAGCTAGCTCTATCCGCAATGCCGTAATCGCATTTTTATCTCCGCCGTTGGCCTTCCTTTCGTTTCTGAACAAATCGTTGGTAGTTCGATCAGACTTAGTCATTGTCTCGCTCATGGCTCATTCTCCAGTTTCCGCGTTTGTGTTGGTGATAGCCCGTTAGGATCAATAAACCACTAACGACGGCGTTCGATAGATCCAAAAAAGAATCAAGTTTTTGGTCTAGCTCAGTATCACGACGTTGGACCGCCTGATAAGCGTTGCGTTCCGATTCGCGCTCGAGCCTCTCTTCAACGTCCGTCCGATGAGCCAATTCGGCGATTGGGCCTTGCCCGACGTACTCTCGCACAATTCGACCGCTTACCCGTCGGCTGCGAGTGTAATACCGTCCCGATCCGCTTCTATTTTCCCAAGCCATTGTGTAACACTTTCTGCGATGCCCCGCCTGAATCTGTCTTTAACGGGCTTTGGGAAGAGGTTGGAACAATCGCTTCTACGACAGCCAAAATTGCCGTTCGCTGCGCAGCATCGGCGACGGAAAAAAGCTCCAAGAGGCGATTCAACGCCGGATCAAAAGTTGCGGAATCCTGGCTCTGAAGTGCAACCGTTAGTGCAACGCTTTCTGCTGTTTCAAGAAAACCCTGTGTTTCCGTTGGCGGAAGTTGCTGGTCGCTCTGGTTTGGGACCAGAGGGTCGAAGGTTCGAATCCTTTCACCCCGACTATCGAAAACCTCAGTATTTCCTTGAGATACTGAGGTTTTTTCGTGTCCAAATCGCACAACGGGCCTACCCTGGGCTGTTAAAAGTTCCGGGTTGATGTCCTTTCGGGATGAAAAGCTGGCGTCGAACGTTACCAACACCACTTCACGGAAAGAGCCCGAGCCGAAACCATTGGAGCCTTGCAGTATTCACACGGATGCAATGCTCGTTGAGCGACAAACCTATAGCGAGGTTTCACTTGCTCACTGAATCCGCCATCGCCTTAGCGCGTTGGCCGGTCGCTCGGAGCTCTGCTTGAACAAACATATCAAGTTCGGCCTGCTCAATTTGAGTGAATTCAGTTCCAATGTCGCGTGAGGATCGCCACTTTTGCATCAACAGGTTCATACGGCTTCGTTGCGGTTCTGAAAAATATCGATCCGGTCGACCATTTTGCAAAACAACGAGCGTATTCGCCGACCCTTACAGGGAGGAGGGAGTTATTTACGACCGAGTATCCGATCAAGCGAGTCCGACGTTTGCCAGACCAGGGCTTCCGGGTAATGTGGATAGGGATGGAAATATTCAAAGGTGAGATAGCCATCGAAACCTACCCGTTCAAGCTCTTCGGTGACTGCTGGCCAGTTTGTCGTTCCATCAAGTAACGGTCGAAACGTCTCCAATGAGTAGTCCGTTCCCTTCTTAGTAAACTCTTTTAGATGCACATTCTTGATTCGTTTACCCAAGATGTTGACCCAATGTTCGGCAAATTGAAACATCGAAATGTTCCCGGTATCAAAATGAACTCGCACAGCCGGGCTGTCAAAGCTATCGACGAACGCGTTCATCTCCATGGGAGTCATCAAATATCCATTGAAGAAAATATTCTCGATGTTCAAGCAGACTTTGTGTTTTTCGGCATCGCGCACCAAGCTTCCAATGGCTTCGCGAGCACGTCGATCGCAAATATCGTTTGGAACCGGCTCGTGATCATCGCGCCATGGGATATGGACAGCACCAGGCACAACGAGAACATTCTCCACTCCTAGGTCATGGGCGGCCCGCCCAATGAGGCCGGCCAGCTCAAGTCCACGTCGCCGTTTTTCAGAGTCATTTGAGGTTAGTGGATAGGGCCAAAAGAGGAATGAACACAAGCCACTAATCGCAATTCCTATCTCATCTGCCATCTTGCGGATGGTCAAATAATCTTGAGTGGTGGATTTAGGAGAAAGGTCGTTCTCCAGATCGTAATTAAGTTCGATCCCATCAAACCCGGCGTCTTTTGCTAGTCTCATGCATTCCCGCAAAGTCATCCGTTGCGGATAGGGAAACGCCCATTGGTTGATCGATTTCTTCATGGCGTACCGTTTTGTTGCCCCGCGTCGAACGTCCGGTTGTAGTTTGTCGGTAGCATGGGCTGGCTCGAACGACAAGGCCGACAAACCAATGCCAGCCATTGTTGCCGTGATCGCTTGTCGTCGATCCATAATGTTCATGGGTGCAGATTCTTCACTTTGCATGGTAACTACTCATCCAATTAGAGTCCTATAGAGGAAATCCTAGTGGGATTAGTTTACCCCATAAAAGCCCGTAAGTCTTGCTCTGTTCCGATGCGCAATGGGTCGCAAAGAGTAAACGTCGAACCATGCTGCCATGGTACGAAAAACGAATCCCAACTTCCGCCATTCAATCGCCAAGCACCGATTATGAATACACGAATTTGGGAGCAATTCTATTTGCCCGAGATCTCACTCGGTTTGGGCAGTTGGGGCGGAAGTCGATTCGGGTTATCCAGTACAAAGGGGGAGGGGCGAACGCAGACCGAGCGAGAATGGAAAGGCCCTCCTTTCTTGATGGGTTACGCGGCTAACTTTGAAGCGGCAGTTTCGTTCATTAATTCGCAACTACCAGAAAACGAGCATGTCTCGGAGGCTCATCGGGGTGAACAACGGGCTTATCCAAACATCGCAATTCGTGAATTAGTCGCCAATGCGTTGATTCATCAAGATTTCTCAGTTACCGGGGCTGGCCCGATGGTCGAAATCTTTAGTGATCGCATTGAGATTACGAATCCCGGTGAACCTTTGGTCGACACGAAGCGGTTCATTCATATGCCTCCTCGATCGCGGAACGAAAAGTTGGCTGTCCGGATGCGACGCTTGAACATTTGCGAAGAGCGTGGGTCGGGGATCGATAAGGTCATCAACTGGATTGAAGTGTTTCAGTTACCGCCGCCTGACTTCCGTGCGCCACCCGGATTCAGTTGAAGGCAACGAAACAGGTTCTCACGGAACTGAGCGAGCGTTACAGCTACTTTTTCAAAGGTATTGAGCGTTACGACAGATTGCGTGATCCGTGCAGGCGGATTCGCAACGCTGGATGATGCGATGCCGGTGCGGCTTCGCTCAGTCGATTTGGGAGTTGGGCGGTATCCGCTGGAAGGCCACCGGAAATCCGCGTTCGTTCAGAAAGTGTCCGCAGTGCGGCCAGCGGACTTGGCACACAATTTCCCGCACACGATCCGATGACCTGCAGCCACCCACTCCGTCTGACCCTGTGTGACCCAACTACATCTGGTAAACATGGGATCGCAGAGATCGTTTCGATTCTGCCGAGCCACCGAGAGATTACCTCATGCAGCTAGGTTCAAACGGCGTTCTGTTCTCTGAGGGTTGACCGAAGGACTTTGCTGCAAGTCGTTGCCTGCACTTGGTCTGGACTTGGTTCAAACTGTTGCTGCCTGATGAAATCGTACCCCGGATTTGCTATACTGATCCCTAAACTCACAGGCGAAGAAGATGACTGGCAACCCCGAAGAGAGCCGTAGCGAGCGTGAACGATTCCAATCCCTACGATGTGACTCAAGACCGGCCAGGAAATCCGATCCCGCCGAATGACGCTGCGTCTGCCGAACAGCCGAAACAAATTGGGCGCTACCGAATCGAGAAGGTGCTGGGTAAAGGCGGCTTCGGTCTTGTTTACTTGGCTTATGATGAGCAACTGGATCGATTGGTTGCCATCAAGGTGCCGCACGCCAAGCTGATCGCTAAACCGGAAGATGCCGAGGCGTATCTGACCGAGGCGCGCACGGTCGCCAATCTTGATCATCCCGGCATTGTGCCGGTGCATGATGTCGGCAGCACAGAAGATTGTCCCTGCTACGTCGTCTCTAAGTACATCGAGGGAACCGACCTCTCGGCGAAGCTGAAACAACAACGGCTCAAGAACCGGGAAGCCGCCGAGCTGGTTGCAACAGTGGCCGAGGCATTGCACTACGCCCACAAGCAGGGCCTCGTCCATCGAGATGTGAAGCCGGGCAACATTCTGATCGGCAAATACGGCCAGCCTTTCGTCGTTGATTTTGGGTTGGCCCTACGGGAAGAGAACATCGGCAAGGGACCAAAGTATGCCGGGACTCCTTCGTATATGTCTCCCGAGCAGGCCCGTGGCGAAGGGCATCGAGTCGATGGTCGCAGTGACATTTTTAGTCTGGGTATCGTGTTCTATGAACTGCTCGCTGGTCGTCAGCCATTTCGTGGTGATACCCAGGCTGAGTTGTTCGAGCAAGTCACCAGCTACGAAGCCAGACCGCTGCGACAATACGACGACAGCATTCCGAAGGAACTGGAACGCATCTGCCACAAGGCGATGGCGAAGCGGGCTTCCGAGAGATACTCCACCGCCAAAGACTTTGGTGATGACCTGCGGCACTTCTTAGCCGAACAGACGGTGATCCCAAGCGGCACGTCGCTGGGTGGGGTGTCTTCATTGGGGTCCGAGACGCACGGCTCGTCACGCGCATCAACCTCAGAGGGGTCGATTGCCGCATCGTCGGCTTCGATGAATTTGGGTTCTTCGGAAAGCGAACCCATCAAAATCGTGCCGAAAGGCTTGCGTTCTTTCGACGCTCACGATGCGGATTTCGTTCTGGAGTTATTACCGGGGCCGAGGGATCGTGACGGCCTGCCCGACAGCTTGCGGTTTTGGAAAACTCGCATCGAAGAAACCGATGCCGACAACACCTTTTCGGTGGGCCTGATCTATGGGCCATCGGGCTGCGGCAAGTCCTCGCTGGTCAAGGCGGGACTTTTGCCTCGACTCTCCGGGGATGTGATCCCGGTATATATCGAAGCCACGCCGGGGGAAACCGAGACACGACTGCTGCATGGACTGCGGAAACGCTGTCCCGCACTGGAAGATAACCTGAGCCTCAAAGACACACTCGCCGCACTCCGGCGTGGCCAAGGAATTCCAGTCGGCAAGAAATTACTGATTGTTCTGGACCAGTTCGAGCAATGGTTGCACGCTAAGAAGGAAGAGGAAAACACCGATCTGGTGCAAGCCCTGCGGCAGTGCGACGGTGGCCGGGTGCAGTGCATCGTCATGGTGCGGGATGATTTCTGGATGTCGGTAACTCGATTTCTGAATGAATTAGAAGTCGAACTTACCCAAGGTCAAAACTTCGCACCCGTTGATTTGTTTCCAATTCGCCACGCCGAGAAAGTTTTGGGAGCATTTGGTCGCGCGTTCGGTGCTTTATCCGACCAGATCAGCAATACTTGTAGGAGTTTCTTTACGACGGCAAGATGGAGGTTGTTGTTTGCCAAACGAAGCGCAGTGTATCCTCGGTCATCCGTTGCATTGGTGTCAGCCCCTTCCTTGAGCAGCAAATCAACGCACTCTAGCCTGCCTTCGTTGGCCGCAAGCATCAAAGGCGATATTCCATGTAAGCCTCGCAAATTGATGTTGGCTCCTTTCTTCAAACAGAGGCCGACTAGCGTAACGTGACCTTCTTTGGCGAGAAAGTGAAACCAACTGATGACTTGAGTGTCGTCGGTTGTGTTTGCGTTGGGATTGAAACCATGATCCAACATGATCCCAAACAACTCGGCTGCGTTCTTTTCAGAGTGGATCGCAGCACGTACGAGTCGCATCACCGCTTTTCCTGGCGTCTCGAAAACTTTGGGGTGCGCACTCAGTATTCGTTCGAGCGCACTGGTATCGCCAGCGGAAATGGTGTCATAGATTTCCGCTCGCAATCGCAAAAGTTCTGGTGAGGGTTCTTGCGATTGTGCCCATTGATTAGCCATCAATACGTAAGCATATACGATGGCGTGAAAATGTATCCGTTTCAGCATAACTTGGATCCGTACGGAGTACCGCCGAACGTGTGGACGAGCGAGGCCCCTCGCCCGTTGGGCTCCTGCAAAACCTGAGCGAGGGCCTCGCTCAGCCACACTCTGATGAATTCACACCTGGGAGCGAAAGGCGAAAGGCGACAAGCAGCTTATTATTTGTCCGCCTTCTTGATTGGCTGCTCGCTTCCTGCTCGTTTTGCGGGTGCAGATTCCGATTCGTCGCGAGATTCGGGTTTGATGACCTCTGGCAGCTCCTTGCCCTTTGCGATGAATTTCATCGAGATGCTGTTCACGCAGTGACGAGTGTTCTTGGCCGTATACTGCTCACCGTGAAAGACGTGCCCCAAATGTCCGCCACAGTTTTCGCACATGATCTCGATACGACTTCCATCGGCATCGATTTCTCTTTTCACCGAACCTTTGATTTCTGAATCGAAACTTGGCCATCCGCAGTGGCTTTCAAATTTGTCGGTTGAGTTGTACAGCGGTGCATTGCACCGTTTGCAAATGTACGTCCCTTGGGCCTTGTTGTTTGTGTACCCTTTGTCGCGCGCCTCTGTCCCCTTCCTTAGGATTACATCTGCTGCTTCCGGGGTTAGCTTGTTGAATGGATCGTTCATTTTCTTGGACTTGCTTAGTGAGGTAGATTTCTTGGTCTTGGCGGATTCGCTCTTTGAATCGTCGATTCCTTCTTTTTCCTTAGCAGACACACCTTCTTTCGAAGCGGGTTTGCCATCCGAAGACTTTGGCGGTTCAAATGCACGGGATGTGGAGTAGGCTCCGAACGCTAGTAAAAACACCACACCAAACAGGATCGGAAGTTGGAATTTCATCTCGGCCTCAAAAAACAAAAAGTAAGGGAATTGGGAGGATAGACGGCTTGGACCAGCAACGTGGACAAATCATTATAGCAGTCTCCAAGCCCAAAATCAGCCAGTTTTTCTCTTTGACTTGACCTCCCAATCGATTGCGGATAACTTTTTGAATTGCCATCGACGAGCGTTTTCATTGCTCGCACGTCGTTTTGTTGCGGGTGTGGCGGAATTGGCAGACGCGCTAGACTCAGGATCTAGTGGCTAAATACATACGGCCGTGGAGGTTCGATTCCTCTCACCCGCACTAATTGCTTCCAATTAATTGACTGAAAGAGTTTGTCCCGAGCGGTATGCCAAAAGATTTTCTAGCTGGGGTGCTTCCCGAGTACGATGTGGTGGTGATCGGGAGCGGATTGGCTGGCATGACCTCCGCGAACATTCTTGGGCGAGCCGGTCACCGAGTCCTTTTGCTTGAGCAACATTATAAACTTGGCGGACTCGCCACTTGGTTTAAACGACCTGGCAGCCACACGTTCGACATTTCGCTCCACGGATTTCCATTTGGCATGATCAAAAGCTGCCGACGTTATTGGACGGAGGAGATTGCGTCCAATATTGTTCAGTTGAAAAATATTCGGTTCGATAATCCGATGTTTTCACTCACGACAACATTCAATCGAGAAGATTTTACGCAGCTTCTCACCACCCAATTTGGAGTGGCAGCCGAAAGCGTTGGTGCGTTCTTTGACGCGGCTCGTGGAATGAATTTCTACGATGATCAATCGATGACCACCGGACAGCTCTTTGAAAAGTTCTTTCCTGGCCGCGAAGATGTGGTTCGGCTGTTGATGGAACCAATCACCTATGCAAACGGATCCACGCTCGAGGATCCCGCCATCACCTACGGAATTGTGTTTTCCAATTTTATGGCCAAGGGTGTTTTTATCTACGAGGGTGGGACCGATGACCTCGTCGGAAAGATGCAAGCCGAGCTAACCAAGAACGGGGTTGACACTCGCATTCGTTGCGACGTTTCGAAGATTCTGGTAGGACCAAGCGGGGTTCGCGGGGTCGAGGTCAATGGTCGCGAGATCAAATGCCGAGCCGTCGTTAGCAACTCGAACCTGCGATCTACGATTCTCGAGATGGTCGGGCCAGAGCATTTCGACCCGCAATTCCTCTCAGACGCGCAAGCTGTGCGGCTGAACAACAGTAGCACTCAAGTCTACATGGCACTTAAACCCGGGGTGACGATCCCAGAATCGACCGGCGACCTGCTTTTTTGCTCCACGGCTCCGTTGTTCCGAACCCATTTGTTACTCGACCGAAAGATCACCTCTCGAACATTTAGTTTCTATTACCCGAGAACCCGTCCGACCGGCAAAGAACGATTCGCAATCGTCAGCAGCACGAACGCGAATTGGAGCGACTGGTCCAATTTAACGGAACAAGAATACAACGTCAGCAAACAGGATCTTGTCGAAACCACGCTCAATGCACTGGAACAATACGTACCCAACTGCCGTGATAAAATCGAGCATGCAGAAGCTGCAACGCCACAAACATTTCAACATTATACGAAGCATCA
The DNA here is from genome assembly GCA_043743995.1 of Pirellula sp. Classification (GTDB taxonomy): domain Bacteria; phylum Planctomycetota; class Planctomycetia; order Pirellulales; family Pirellulaceae; genus JBKCUI01. Next base: position 14,728 of record JAYTVM010000101.1, read on the forward strand.
GCTCGGGGCTAGTTTCGGAACCAAATTTGAGGGGCTGGCTGTTTCCCGGGGGTTGCCACAACAAATTAAGGGACTTTACCACGCTGGATCGGTTGGCATCATCATGTCGGGATGGTTAGGAGCCATCAACTATGGGGTGATTGTGTCGAACGAAGTGGACCAAATGCTGTGCAAATCAGCCCCCTCGATTTCCGTTAATTGATTGACTTGCGACCGCAATTGAATCACACTACTGTCCTTTTATCCGTATTTCGCTGTTCTTTTCCAATCTGTTGAGCATGACCACACGTCGCCGAGCTAGAGAAGTCGCTTTGCAAGTACTCTACGAAGAGGATGTGAATCCAATGCGCGAGTTAGCGATCGCAGATCAATTCGTTTCTAAACGCATGCTCCACAACAAGCCGCTGGTCGCTTTTGCCCAACAACTTTTGCGCGGCGTTCGTACTCATCGCGATGCGATTGATGAAATCCTGACCAAGCACGCGTCCAATTGGTCGGTCAAACGCATGACGACTATCGATCGCAATATTCTGCGAATGTCCACCTTTGAGATGATGTACGGCGGAGTGCCCGGTCGCGTCTCGATCAACGAAGCGATCGAGATTGCAAAGAGGTACGGCAATCGCAACTCCGGTCAATTCGTCAACGGAATTCTCGATCGCGTTTTACGCGAACACGAAGCCAATCAGGCAAGTGAAAAAGAAACCGTCATCGGCTAGTGATTTTATTCGAGCGGTGCAAAGTATTGTCGCCTTTTGCTTTGAGTTAGTGAAGTCCCACGCCTTGGTCGCCCAAAGTTCTTTTACTGGTTGTTATTCATCGAATGCGACTATTCGGGATCATCAGCACACTTTGATCGCGGCACGGCGTGCCGTGCTACAATGGGGGCACCTATGACGATGTGCTCGCATACGCTCTCCAACCCAAGGTGTTTTTTTATGGCATCCGTAATTTCCCAATCGTTACTTCCAGAAGTTCAGCGGTTTCTCGACGGCGGAGTCAAAAAAGGCTTCGTCAACGGAAAAGAAATCGAAGCGTCCAACGGTGAGACGTTCTTTACCAAAGATCCCGGGTCCGGTGCCACGCTGGCCGAAGTGGTCGCTCTACAAGCGGATGATGTCCAATGGGCAGTCGATGCTGCGAACCTCGCATTCCAAAAGCAAGCTTGGGCCCGCCTAGCCCCGAATGATCGCAGCGCCATGCTACATCGCTTGGCCGATGGCATCGAAAAGCACAAAGCCGTCATCGGCCAGATCGAAGCGCTCGATGCCGGTAAGCTTGAGGCGCACGCGCAAGGGGATGTACAGAATTGCGCGGACACGCTCCGATACTTCGCAGACTTGTTCCAGCACGCCCGATTGCGTTCCACTTTGGCTGTCAAGGGACATGATGCGTGGACAAGCCGCCAGCCCTGGGGAGCCTGCGGCTTCATTTTTCCCTGGAACTTTCCATTCCTTTTGATCGGTTGGGGGATCTCGCCAGCCCTGGCTGCCGGCAACACGGTCGTTATCAAACCCGCCGAAGATACGCCGTTGTCCGCCATTTATTTAGCCCATTTGGCTCAGGAAATTGGAATCCCGGACGGCGTTATCAATGTCGTTCCGGGATTGGGCTCCGTGGCTGGCGCTGCGCTCGCTTCATCCACCAAGATCAAACGCATGTCGTTTACCGGTTCGCCCGAAGTAGGACGCATGGTCGGCGAATCCTGTGGGCGAAATTTGGTTCCAGTCAAACTCGAACTGGGTGGCAAAGGAGCCGCCGTTGTTTTCGACGATGTGGACGTAGAGCAGACCGCGCAGAAACTGGTTGGGGCCATCACATTCCACACCGGCCAAGTCTGCTGTGACGCGACCCGATGGTTTGTGCACAAAAGAATTTATGATCGCTTCGTGAATGAATGTGTCGATCGACTAAAGTCCGTTCAAGTTGGCTATCAGATGGATAGCAAAACGCAGATGGGGCCGGTCGTCAGCGCCAAACAGCGGCAACGCGTTTTGAACTACTTAACCAAGGGGAAAGCCGAGGGAGCCGAGTGCATTTTGGAGGGAGGAGTGGCCGAAGTGGATGGCTACGATGGCCATTATGTGAAGCCAGCACTGTTGGCGGGTTCGATCGATAACATCGCCGCCCGCGAAGAGATCTTTGGGCCGGTTGCATTTTTGAGTTCCTTCGACTCCGAGGAGCAGGCCGTCGAAATGGTCAATCACACCGACTATGGACTAGCGAACAGCGTTTGGACGAGCGACCTGAACCGGGCGGCGCGGATCGCTGAGGGTATGTGTGCAGGCAATAGTTGGATCAACGCGCACAACGTATTCCCACATGGCGTTCCGTACGCTGGCATCAACAAGAGCGGAATGGGAGGCGGCGTCAATTCTATCGAGACGTTGTTCGATTATCTGAGAAGTCTTTCGGTGGTTCGCCCGCTCTAGGGCGAGCGAGGGTCGAAAGGGAATGGTTTCGCTCGATCTCAGAATTTTCTCAGAATTTTCGAAAAATACTTGCAAAAATCAATACAGTCGCTTATAACACTCACAAATCCAGTATTAGGTGGTATTTACGCTCCTTAATTCACTCTTGGTCTTATTTAAGGTTGGGAAGGTGTTCTATGCGGCGATGGAATGTACTCAAAAACAAGGGTTTCACCTTAGTTGAACTCTTGGTCGTTATTGCGATTATTGGAATCTTGGTCGGGTTGCTTTTGCCGGCTGTTCAAGCGGCTCGCGAAGCTGCGAGACGAATGCAGTGCTCGAACCACATGAAACAATGGGGACTAGCGATGCATAACCACCACGACGCATTTAAAAAATTTCCAAAGGGCGCGTCCAACGGCGGAACCAACAAACGCCAAACTTGGGTGATGTACCTTTGGCCCTATGTGGAACAGAGCAATCTCTACAACAAGTCCAATCTCCTGGACCATTTTTACCTCGCGCCGAATACGATCGGCAATACGATGACTGGTACGGTTGGGCAACGTGTTCCCATCTATCTTTGCCCAAGCGACACCGGGACAATCGACCAAAACGTCGGCTTTTACCAGAGGACTCGAGGCAATTACGTAGTGAACTGGGGCAATGTTTGGTACGGGCAGCCAGACAATTCAACGCCGCCTCCACCCAACAAAGCACCGTTTTTCAGTGTCAACGGCGCGCGTGGGAATCCAGGTAAGGTGACCTTCGCGAGCATCATCGATGGAACCTCGAACACGCTGCTCATGTCCGAGTACCTAATGGCCAAAAGCGCTGCTGACAATGATTGGCGGGGCGATATTCATAATGACGATGGCGTGTTTCGATTTCACACGCTGCTCACTCCCAATACGTCTTCTCCCGACATTATCGCGAACGGCTGGTTCCAGGTCACGAACGATCCGAGAATGCCAGCAGCGGCTGGTGCAAATCAACGCAACGCAGCCAGAAGTAGACATACGGGCGGCGTCAATACGGTTCGCTGCGATGGTTCGGTTGGTTTTGTAAGCGACAGTGTCAATTTGGCAATTTGGCAAGCCATGGGGTCCATGGACGGATCCGAAGTTGCTAGCCTGGATAATTAAGTTTACCGCGTTGAATGCGCATCTCCGAGGCGCAGATACGTCCGCCTCGGAGATGATGAGATTTTATTTGCAAGGTGACAATGTCGCCTTTTGCGTTGCAAAGTCGCCTTTTGCTCCGCAAAAGCGGCGCTAAAGGACGCTACTTTCGCGGAGCGAAAGGCGACAATAATAAATTCCTAGTGACTTCCCAACACAATCCATCGGAGAATTTCTTTGACCCGTCACATTTTCATTGGCCTCTTTTGCAGCGTAACGCTTTTTCCCTGTTTCGTCGGTTGCGGTCCGGAATCCAACGTTGCTCTGATCACCGGGACCGTCAGCATCGATGGAAAACCCGCAGATAAAGGCTCGATATCCTTTATACCTGTCAATGGCGTAGGCCCCACTGCCGGGACGGAACTGAAGGAAGGCAAGTTTTCATCGCAAGCTGCAATTGGCGAATGCAAAGTGGAAATTCGCGTCTCGAAAGTTGTCGGCAAGAAAAAGCTCTACGACACGCCGGACAGCCCGGTACAAGATTTGATGGAAGAAGTCTTGCCTAGCAAATACAACGAGGCTTCGGAACTTCGCATTGAAATCAAAAAGGGTAAGAACGAAAAAGACTGGGACCTCAAAACAAAGTAACGTGATGGTTCTAATTTGGAGTGCTGGGATTCATCCCAGCTTTTAGATCACGGAGCACTCCAAATTCAGCGAGGTCATGCTTTCGTTTAACCGCGTGCCCATCGGGCCGCGCCGTCTATCAATCGCCAGGCGATGCCCATGAGACTAAACGAAATCTTTATTTTCTCTTAAAATAATTGCATCTGAGCATGTGTCGAGGCGTCGCAATGTTTAAGCTAAGAGCAAGTTTCGATCTTTAGGGACTCCCTAACGGCCCGCTTGCTCGACTACATCTCAAGGTCTGAATCATGCCCATTCGCCTTTTCATGCATTGCCTAACTGCAGTTGCAATTTCTATCCTTTGGGTTGACCCCCAAATCGGCTTTGCCCAAATCAATAACCCACGCAACGTGGTACTCGCCCCAAGCACCAACCAAATCCGTACGCTCTCGCAGAACTGGAGCCATGCCGAAGCGGAGTGGTTCTACGATGTCCCGCAGGGCTCGAAGTTGGTACCCTACGATTGGTTTGTCAATCTTGAACAACCTGATGCACCTGAGTTGATGCGAGCCACCGCCAACATCGCAAAGCTTGGTTACATTCCTCGGAAAGCGGAACCATCGCAGAACCCGTTTGGACTTCCTGTTGGGTTCGTTCGCGACGACCAACATTTGGGAATCACCTGTTCGGCTTGTCATACTGGGCTCATCACTCACAAGACGAACGCTTGGTTGATCGATGGGGCCCCAGCCTTGGCCGATTTTGAAACGTTCCTGCGTCAACTGGCATCCGCCCTCGAAAAAACGGCTTCCGACTCGGCCAAATTCGATCGGTTCGCGAAACGAGTCTTGGGGGCGACTGCGACCAATGTTGAGCGGGAAAAATTAAAAAAGGAAGTAACCTCGCTAGCTGCATTTCGAAAAGGGTACAACGATCGCAACTCGTCCCGATCGCCCGCGAAAGCCTATGGGCCAGGACGGGTCGATGCGTTTGGAGCGATCTTGAACGAAGTGGCGTCGACCTTTGCTCAACTCCCAACCAACCATCTAGAGGCCGACGCCCCAGTGAGTTATCCTTTTCTGTGGGACACGCCTCAACACGATCGCGTTCAGTGGAACGGAGCCGCCGAGAATAAGAAAAGCAAGTTGCTTTCACTCGTAATAGGCACAGAGCACTTCGGTGCACTCGGGCGCAATATAGGGGAGGTACTCGGCGTATTTGGCACTTTAGACGCCTCCCACGAAGGCACTCCTCTCCAATTTAAGGGATACAGTTCTTCAATCAATAAAGATTCGCTTATCGAAATCGAGGAGTCGCTCCGAAAACTATGGTCACCAGAATGGCCAAAAGACACCTTTCCGATCGATTCCAGCTTGGCAGACAAAGGAAAAAACCTATTCCAGCGAGACTGCAAAAAATGCCATGACGATGCATTCGATCGGGACGACCAAAATCGGCACATTGTGGCGATGATGGATGACGCCAAGACGGATCCGCAGATGATCCTAAACGTGCTTCGCAAAGCCAAGACCGGAGTGCTCAAGGGACGGACCATTGGATTCAAGCCAGGGGAAGTGTTTGAGGATACGGCCCCGCGAGGTCAGATGCTCACGCACATGGCGCAACGGGCACTGTTCTACCGCGACAACCCTCTTCCGCTGGACCTAGTTGATCCCATTCAGTTCCTACAGAGCATCGACAGCGATTCCGAATATGAAGTTCATGCGGATATCAAGGTGGGGGATTTGACGATTTCCGGTCAGTTCGATTCACTGGACTTCCTGAACGGTTTGTCGGATTTGTCAGCCAAGAAAGCCGTCGATTTCATTGATAAGAAGGGGAACAAGGTGCGGCAAGACTTGAAGACATTGGTTCGCAGCAAGATCCCCAGTCTGATTAGTCGTCTAGCTGGACAGGAGCAAGATTCGACTGCGACCTCTATTCCTCCGGCTGCAGTTCCGCAACTGTCCTTCAAGTACAAGGCCAGACCGCTCAATGGGATATGGGCCACTGCCCCGTATCTCCACAACGGTTCGGTTCCCAATCTCGATGAGCTGCTCAAGCCTGCATCCAAAAGAGTGAAGCGCTTCAAGGTCGGAAGCCGCGAATTCGACCCCATCAAAGTTGGGTTTGTCGACGATGGAAGTTTTAGTTTTGATACGGCTCAAACGGGAAACAAGAACGTCGGCCATGAGGGGTATGCGCCAAACGGCCACGAATATTCCGAGGAAGAAAGAAAACAGCTAATCGAATACATGAAAACTCTTTAGTAAGCCGTCGACGAGCGAGGTCCTACGCTCGGTTCTAGAAAGCCATATATGAAGAAAAAGCCTGGAGCTGTGTCCAATGAACGAGCAGAGATAGACAGTGTGCCTATCAGACTATTGCTTCAATCAAATTACCGTAACGGTGATGGTGTTTCCCGTGTTGAAGCGATCGCGGAGCGATTGGGAATGGACGTTGCGTCATCCGGAAAAACATCGGTTAACTGCAACGTTCCACCGTCCGTGTTCCAGAAACTTTTCGGCTCCAAGCTAACCAAAATTGAAGCGAAGCCGTCTGGCCCTTCCGACTTCGGAACACCCTCTGGCTTGCGTTCCGAAGACCCAATCCCCGTCCCAGCGGATTTAGTAGAGTTCGTCGAGCTTATTTCGATAGAGCCACCGGCTACCAGAATGTCAGGTAGTCCAAAAGTTTGATTTGTTTTTTCGTCCTATCCGTCTAAGCGAGTTTCATCATGCCCAAGAAAAAAGCAGCACGCGTAACCCCAGCCATCAAGTCGACCAAGAAAAAAACCAAGGCGGTCAAAACCAAGGCGTTATCACCCAAGGTCAAGAAAGTGCCGGCGGTTGCAAAAGGCACGAAGCCAGACGAAGAACTTTCCGTTGCCGTGACCTTCCGTGGTGGTCATGGCCAACCTGGGTTGGTTTCTATGAGATCCGTCGCTTCGGCTGAACAACGCAGGGCATGTGAACCGGACGAAGCAACTTTGCGAAAGACCGTCGAGCTATTGAGCCATCATGGTTTCGAGTTGAGCTCACGGGGCAAGTATTCGATCGTGATGCGCGGCAACCGAAAAGACTTCGAAAAATTGTTTGGGACCAAACTGGATGTTGCAAAGCTGCAGCCAGCCAGTGCTGCAAAAGCTTCTGCGGAGTCCGTTTATTTCCCAGCCGCGGGAGCTCCATGGAATCCAGATCCTGGAATTGCCCAGTTAATTGACGACGCTTATATCCAGTGGCCGCATATCTATATGAATAGCAGGTTTGCCTTCCCGCCATCGGCTCTTCCGCCACGCATTGGCTTTCATCATTTGCGAGTTCCAGGGGACGTCGCGATGCTTCTCAATGCAGCCAAGGTGCATCGGGCTGGCGTGACTGGCCGCGGCGTTCGAGTTGCCATGATTGACAGCGGCTTCAATCACTCGCATCCATACTTTAAAGAAAACGGGTATCGAAGCTCGGTTGTCTTGGCTCCTGGTGCCACCAACGTTGCTACCGACAATAACGGCCACGGCACGGGCGAGTCAGCCAATTTGTTTGCGGTAGCCCCTGATATCCAGTTCATCGGCATTAAGCTTGACGACGATGCGGGTGGCGCCGGAGCATCGATGTTGGCAGGCCTTCAGGAGGCACTTCGTCAGAATCCAAAAGTAATCTCGGTGAGTCTCGGTTTTGACCTCGTAGTTGGAGGTACACGCAAACACCTGACACCGCTCCCTAATTCATTGAAAGCGATTGAGGCGGAAATCCAAGCGGCAGTGGCAAGTGGAATCGTGATTGTTTTTTCGGCAGGTAACGGCCACGTCTCCTTCCCAGGCATGATGCCGGAAGTGATATCGGCAGGTGGTGTTTATGTAGGTGAGGATGGCAAAATGCAAGCCTCGGACTATGCCAGCGGGTTCAAGAGCAAGATTTATCCTGGGCGCAAAGTTCCTGACTTTTCAGGACTGGTTGGTCTGGCTTCGAATCATGCGGATTACATCGCACTTCCAATTCAGCCCAACTGCGAGATTGACGTCGAAAACAGCGATCACGACGGTTCAAAGCCGGGCGATGGCTGGGGTCTATTCAGCGGTACATCCGCCGCAGCTCCGCAATTAGCTGGCGTTTGTGCATTGCTGTTGGAAAAGAGTCCTAGCTTGAGCCCGTCGGAGATCAAGCAGATCATTCGCCGCACGAGCCGGGACGTCATCAACGGCTCCGCCAACAAAGCCAGCAGCGAAGGGGTAGTAGTAAACGCCACGTCCGGCGGCGACGGCGCGACGGGCACAGGCTTAGTTGACGCCTTTGCAGCGTTTAAACAGCTCTAGTTCGACTGTACTAGGTTCGACCCCCATGGCCTTGTGCCATGGGTGAAGGAGTTTTGACGTTCAAATTGAATCCTCGCTGCTTTCCCATTTTCCGCATCCTGCCGCCTTCGGCGGCAGGATGCGGAAAATGGGGGGATTCTTTCCGGTAACCTTCTTAACTGCAAAGCTTATTCACCAACCCGTCAAGCTGGTTGGGGCCTAAACCCTGGACATGGAACAGTCGAAATAGGAAGCAACGTCAAAACAGTAGATCTGCTCAAACCTTAAGAGACAGTCCAACCGGTCAAACGATTTTCCGATGCAAGTAACCGTTCATCTTCGTTCCGATATCGCTAAGGAACTTCAAAACCGAAGCCGAGGAGTTGCTGCCGCTCAGTCTTTGATAGAACACTTACATAATATCCATGTTGAACTCCATCCCTTACACCCCAATAGCGATGATAAAGAACTCGCAACCCATTTCTATTTGGAAACGGACTCCGTGTCCGATGCGGACGCATTGGTAGAAAGCCTTTTGAAACAAACTGGAGTGACGGCCGCCTATGCAAAGCCTCCAGATGCGTCTCCCTAATTTCGATTCTCGGTAATTTGATTCTGTCACCCATTTCTTAAGAATTGAGGCGTTGTTATGGCACGCAAAGGAACGACAAATCGACGGGGCTCACCACCCAGTCCACCGGCTAAGGCACCCGAAACCCTTGGGGTAGGGCGACGAGAACTCATCATGGTTGGTGAAGCGGACGCACAGCTTCGCGTCTCACCCAGCGGAATGCGATCGATGGGGACCGTAGTCACCGGGCTTTCAAGGTTGCTCGCGAGCCCTGACATCAGGATTCAGCCATTGTTTGGACATACCGAAGAAAGAGTCCGTTCGCTTGTGGCTGAGCTTCCCGATGCAGAGGGGCTCGCCAATTTAGAAACATACTACCATGTCGATGCGCCTAGTGAGCGGCTCGATGAGCTGGCGGAGTCGCTCATGAAATTGGATGAAGTAGCGGCGGCCTACGTTAAGCCCGCTGGCGAGCCACCGGAAATCAACGATATGGCTCCAGCCGCCGATGAAGCGCCCAGCACCACACCTGACTTCTCGGCCCGACAAATTTATTTGAACGCTGCACCAGCGGGGATCGACGCTCGCTACGCATGGCGTTTTCGAGGAGGCCGAGGCGCGGGAACGAGAATCATCGATTGTGAGTGGGGCTGGCGATTTGGCCATGAGGACCTTGGCACTAATCAAGGGGGAGTCGTAATCGGTACCAATCACACGGTCACCAATCACGGTACGGCTGTGCTTGGTGAGTTTAGCGGTGACGTCAATACCTTCGGGATCGTAGGCATTTGCAGCGATTCGGTCGCAAGCGCCGCGTCCTTCTTAACCCTTCCAACCGCGACGGTTATTCGTCAAGCCGCAGATCGCCTCAGGGCTGGCGACATTATGTTGTTGGAGATTCATCGGCCAGGACCAGGAGCTAACGGTTCCGGCCAAGATGGGTTCATTGCGATTGAGTGGTGGCCTGACGACTTGGCCGCAATTCGATACGCGGTTAGCCGCGGTATACTTGTCGTAGAAGCGGCAGGAAACGGATTTAGAAACCTCGACGATCCCATTTACAACACTCCTTCGACGGGGTTTCCAGCCACGTGGAAGAATCCCTTCAAGCTCACGAATCCGCAATCCGGCGCCATCGTGGTGGGTGCAGGAGCGCCACCGCCCGGAACCCATGGTCGCGACCATGGCCCCGACCGGTCTCGGCTGGATTTCTCGAATCACGGCCAAAGAGTCGACACGCAAGGCTGGGGACGCGAGGTAACAACTACCGGCTACGGTGATCTGCAGGGAGGTAGCAATTCCGATTTATGGTACACCGATACGTTCAGTGGTACTTCCAGCGCGTCGCCGATCGTGGTTGGGGCATTGGGCTGCATACAGGGAATGCTGCGTGCGAATAACCGACCGCTGTTGACACCATTGACGGCGAAGCAGCTCTTGCGAGTAACGGGATCGCCTCAGCAGGATGCGCCTGGTCGTCCTAAAACGCAGCGAATCGGCAATCGCCCGAATATCAAGCAGATGGTTGGTCACTTATTCGGTGTGACGCCGGAATCCGATGGCGGTCTGTTGGACAGCACGCTTTCGACGGAAGGTGGCCCAGTTGAGCTCAATCTTTCAGGAAAGATCACGATCAACGTGCGCTCATCGGATGTCACTGTCAATGTACTGGGTGAAAGTTCGAAATCACCCTAGGGTTGACCGGTTTGTTTTGCGATCCTGCGGAAGTTTAATCTCCAATCGTGTTGGTTGCTACAGGCATCCGCGCCGGCGCTAGCAGCGTCGGCCACGATTTTAATGTCAATCGATATGAATGACTGCCTTCATGACGCCCGCGTTGGGATCCAGCCAGTTTGGAAACTCTTTGGGGACATCGGCGAACTTCGCATGATGCGTGATCCATGGATTCGTGTCGATTCTGCCCGCTTCAATCAACGCAATGATGCGAGTGAAATCGCGAGACAGGGCATTGCGACTTGCCATCAGCGTTAGTTCGCGACGGTGGAAACAAGGCGCATGCGGAAACTCCAGATTCTGTTGCGTGATCCCTACATACACGACCCGGCCGGCAAAGGCCGCGAACTCAAACGCGCGAACCATCGACCGGTTGTTGCCCGTCGCATCGATCACAACGTCCGCCCGTTGACCTTGGGTCATCGTTTCCAAGTTTGCGATGTCGGTCTCGTCGTTCCGTATTAGCAGTGTGTCCGGAACACCCATGGTGTTTCGAACAAATGCCAATCGGCTTTCACTGATATCCGCCACAATCGGTCGAGCGCCGGATATTTTTACGAACTCGAGGGCTGACAATCCGATGGGCCCCGCTCCGATGACCAAAACATTTTCACCCGACTTGCAACCGCTTCGGTCGACAGCATGGCAACCAATCGCTAAGGTCTCGACCAAGGCTGCTTGTTCCATAGTCAATGCGCCCGCAAGATGAAGTTTCCGCGATGGCAATAAGATTCGTTCCGTCAGGCCTCCGTCACACATCACTCCCAACGTCTTGTGATGTTCACAGCAGTTCGTGAAACCTCGACGACAGGAATAGCACTGCTGGCAGTTCAAATAGGGTTCGACCGAGCAACGATCGCCGGGCCGCACGTTGGTTACTCCCTCGCCAACCTCCAGGACTTCGACGCCCAACTCATGACCAGGTATTCTCGGGTACGAAAAGAACGGAAATTTCCCTAGATAACCGCCGAGATCGGTACCGCAAACACCAACGCGATGGACTCGGACCAGGACTTGTCCCGCCTCTGGCGATGGTGGCTCAGGGATGTCAATAATTCTCCACGATTCCGGCTTCTCGAGCTGCAATGCCTTCATGATGAACTCTTTCAGTTGTTTTCGGGGAGGCCTTCACGATGCCCAATGTTTCTAACCGGCGCAAGGATGTCGATGACTTCCGACATCAATGCCGTATCCACGGGCGATTCCAGCCACTGAACCCATTTTCGAATGTTGTTGGGGTTAGCGCTGCCAGCAATCGTGGTGGTCATATCGGGATTGGCACAGGAAAACTGCAACGCGAGTTGGGCGATATCGACGCCCCGCTGCTGGCAGTGCTCGGCGGCCTTACGAGCTGCTGCTTGCACTTCCTTGGGGTCGCGAAACCACACTGGCAATGTCGCGTTGGTTAGCAACCTCGCCGCAAACGGCCCGCCGTTCATGATGCCAATATCCTTCGCCTTGAGTTTGGGTACCAATTCATCTGCCAAGCGTGTGTTTTGAAGCGTGTATTGGTTGTAAGACAGAATGCAATCCAACTCCGATTGCGAACTGACCACGTCAAAAATCTTCATCGGGTAACCGCTAATGCCAACGAAGCGGACTTTGCCCGATTGCTGGATGCGACGCAGAGCGGGTAATGTCTCTTCGATGATCTGTTGGAGCGGCGCGAACTCGATGTCATGGCACAGAATGATATCCAGATGGTCGGTTCCAAGTCGATGTAAGCTGACATCGACGCTCTCGGCCACTCGCTTGGCAGAGAAATCAAAATGCCCCACATCGTAACGGCCCAGCTTCGAGCAAAGCGTGTACTGATCTCGCGGAACCTCTCGTAGGGCGATGCCCAACAACACTTCAGACATGCCACGCCCGTAGAACGGCGATGTATCGATGAAGTTGAGACCAAGCTCCAAAGCCACCCGGACGCTTTCGAAAATTTCGTCCAATTGAACGCTGCGAAACTCTGCGCCTAACGATGAAGCCCCGAAACTCAGGATTGGCAGTTCCAGTCCTGTTTTGCCTAAAATTCTTTTTTCCATCTTCAGTTCTTTGGTTTGAGGTACGGATTCATCGATTGATCGCAATTCACGGATCTCAGTCGAGGAAGAGCGGTTTGAGATGCCGATCAAAAATGTTCGTGGTCACTTGTTCGCCGACGATGGTAGCGTTGGACTTGAGCAAATCCGTGAATCGGTTGCCAGATTTGGCAGCCACTTTGAATGACACGTGCAACAACTGCCGAACGTTCGCATTGAATCGAGGATCGCTGGGGATGTGCCGAATCGTACTGGCAAAGTGACCGCCGTCCCACGAAGCGACGTCTGCGGCCGATGGCAATCGAGTTCGGTCGATATCAATGACACTGGCGTAGGGGGCGCAGAATTCATCAATGTGCTCCAAGGCGTAGGCGTAGATTTCTTTGGCCAGCGATAGCCCATCCCCTCCCGCTTCCGCAAGACCGATCAACTCCTCGAGCCAAGTCGTCCCGGCAGTCTTGAGATGGATGCCTGCACCGGAGGCTTTGAGTGCTTTGCGAATGATCGGATAGAGGCTGAACTTATCGCTGCCACTATGCACACTTAGTTTGAGGTTGGCTGGTAAGCCGTATTGTCCAATGGCGAACCGAATGACGGCTAGATCGTCGATGTATTCTCGTTCAAATTGCATCAGATCGCCGACATAGTCAACCCCTTTGTTGAACCGACCGGTGAACTTGGGGGCGATGGTTTGGATGGGTAATTTCTCGTCGGCGAGAGCGGCCAAGATGATCAACAATTCGGGTGGCGTTTGGGGCGAGTCCGTCTCATCCATCGACACCTCCGGCACGAAATTTCCGATCCCTTTTTTGTTCTCGATGTAACGATAGATTTCTCCGGCTTGTCGCGTTGCCAACAGGTATTTGCGAGCCACTCGTTCGACTTCCTCGCGTCGGACTACCAAGGGAGCTTTTAGACCTTGGATGGAGATTGGGCTCAACAACTCAGGATGGCGTTGGACAAATTGCGATATTTCTGCATCGCCGGCGGGCTTGCCAATGGAATCCGCCACATCGATGGTAAAAAAATTGGAGCAAGCCAAGAACCGGTCGACGGTCTTCTGTTGGATATGATCGGCATCGACGTACCATGGATGATTCCATCCCAGGTCGGCTACTGCGGACGCAGCCGAGTCTAAGACGCTTTGCGGTTCCGAGCCGATGAAAGTGTGTTCTCGATTGGATTTGTTCCAGACCGGCACGACGACGCAACCTGGCTTAGGCTTCATCTGCTCGGATAGCTTTAGGAATGCAGCAAGTTGCGCTTTGGCTTGGTGAGCAAATCGATCGCCCACTCCAAACGAATAAGGTTCTAAAACAAGCATGGGTGTACCTTTTGGAGAGTGAATCGGACAGATTGTTATCGAATTCGCGGCATTAGAACATGGCTAGACCTGACTTTTGCGTATCAATTCCTGACCTTCCCTAGAGCGGGCTGCTAGCCTGTTAGGCGATCGGCAATTTGAAATCTACCTGTAAACTGGGTGGCACGCTCTGAGGCTGTGATTTTTTCGAATCTGAAGAAAGTACCCATCACGCTCCGCGTGATGTTGCCTCAG
>JAYTVM010000102.1:0-28997 GCA_043743995.1 Pirellula sp.
AACCGTTGTTGGCCGTGACGTCTGCATTCGATCCAAGCACCAGTGGTCCTGTCACGTTGGTAAACGTGACATTGGTCGCAGCCGTAACGTCCCCCTGAAGTGCAAGGTCGTCAATCTTTGAAAACAGGATTGCACCCGTGGTCGAGGTCACGGTGGAGCCAAAAGTAACATCATCATTGACGGCTGTTGAGCCCGAAATACTGATCGTGCCAGCCGACAAAGCGCCTGTTGATTGAAATGTTGCGTTGCTATCGTTGTTGTCCGAATCGACCATTGCAACAAAAGTACCTCCCGAAAGATTGACGCTCCCGAGACTGATGTTGCGAGCGGCGCTGACCGTCAATGCTCCCAACTGTCCTATCGAAACTGCCGAGGTGTCAACATCACGACCAGCAACCAGCGATACTTGAAGATTGGAGTTTCCAGTCAGCCCGCTCAGGAACTTGATATCGCGAGTTGCGTTCAGAGTTAGTGTTCGAGCTAACGGAGCCAGCGTCAGAGCGTCGACAATCGTGATGTCTCCATCGCCAGCACTAGCCGTGTTTGTAATGATGGATACGTTACCGGTTGCAAGCCCCGCGACGATGGTGGAAATAAGGACATAACTGGTGAGTGGCGTCGCACCTGCGGTCGTGACAATTTCGATATTGTTCGGATCTAGCAACCAGGTACCAGATTTTCCTTGGAAGGCAAAAGCATTCGCTGCACCGTCTACCTTCAGAAACTTCTTTCCTGAGGTTTCAATGAAACCGCCGTCTCCTGCTGTCGATCCGCCTCGAGCGAAAATATTGCCAGAGCCCTCAACGATCGCTGTATCATCTGACCACACGATTACCGTTCCGCCATTGCCGTTAATACGGGCATCCGCGTTAAGTGAAGCGGTAGCAGCAACGTAGGTGTGGTGTGAATTGCGCAGGGTTGAGTCCTTGCCTTGATACCCACCTCCGACTCGAATCTGTCCACCACCCGTTCCGCCAGAAACATCGATTCGAGTCCACTCCTGCAAACGTACACTGTCTCCCATGAGAACGACACTACCGCCGCGCTGCAAGTCATCTCCACGACTGATGATAACTCCGTTTACGGTTAGAATGCCCGGACCAGCATCCAATCGCACCTCGCCTTCGGGGCCAGTTGCAATAGAACCGTCGATATCAATCGTCCCAGCCTCAATCGTCAAAGATCGCCCAATTGTTAAATGGCCTTGCTGCCGCACGATGTCGGAGTCACTTCCGGCGATTTTTAGTTGATCCAGCCCCTCGAGGTTAACCGTGTCGATCAAGATCGAATTTCGGGTAGCAGTCACAGCCAGCGTGTCGATTGTCAAGCGGTTCGAAGGTACGGCGAATTCGAGTCGATTCTTCTGATGCGAGAATTGAAGTGCCGGTTGTTCGCTCATCCGCTGCTCATTACGCAACACATAGAAGTTGTCTTGGGAACCGATTGCAATCGTCCGATCAGTTGCCAGACTCAAGTCCATTATCGTTTCCACGTTTTGCACTTGGACCAAAGAATTCAAATGCTGAGATGGAGAAGCGAAGCGGACTTGGGTTAGTTGGTCCGTCGTTTGGTACATGATTTCATCGAATCGGAGCTGGGACGTGGTTGCAAAAACGACAAGATCGCTTGAACCTAGAGATTGCGGCCCGGTTGCGACTCCCGTTCCATTGACGTACATGCCATCTCGAAACTGTATCGTTGGATCGATGAAGAACTGGTCCGCGTCGTTCGAGCCGTCAAAACGGACGGATTGCAACTCCGTCGTACTTCCTTGCCAAACACGCTGGTCATTGATCGTTACAGCAATCTGATTCGCCCCATTAGAGGAGTCCAGTCGCACCAACTCAAATTTGTCCGTTCTACCGTCGTTTGCTGACTGCCCAGCATCAAAACGCAATGCAAGCAGATCGACTGCAGATACAATGGCACCTGCGTTGAGCACGCGCCGATCCTCAAGTCGAGAATCGTAGACTCTCGGGAAGAGGTTTGGCTCCCGATGAGTCGATTTCTCTTCTTGGCGGACAAGCCTTTCGGCGATTTTTTGGAACCACTCTAAAGTGCTAGCCATCGTAGCGTTCATTCCTGAATTTGGATCAGTGCGATCACCGCGCTCTGATTAAGCCCGTTTAACACAATACCGTTCAAGGAAGCCCAATTTCGCAAAAACTTCGTTTGACCGTTAGCCATAGGCGTACGTTAGTGGTATCGAGTACGCCTTCGGCTAACTGTTAAACAAATAATGACGAGGCGCTCATTGGTTACATCGGTAAGTATCAAAGGAGGGCGGTTTTTTTGATTTTGAGGTGCATGCCGAATCTTTCTTCACATATCCTTGCTCGCCAGAACAAGACAAATCGTCAACTCAGTCATCCCGGACAAACCTTATGTTCGACAGTCTATAGCCTAAACGTAAGATCTTATCGTTTCAAAGTCTGCTTGTTAGGGATTTGCTACGTGGGGTTCTTCCAATTGTTCGTTTCGAACCGGATGCTCCTATGATAGCATACCGTGTCATTAAGATGAGCTATTTGGTTCCCATCGTTCGAAGCACACACGGGCACAGCTACGGATAGCTTTTGCTAGAAATCTCAGGATTTCCTAGTTGTTAGGATGGTTCGTGACATGGATGTTGCACACATTCGGGAGAAAATCTCGCCGGTATCTTCGCGTAGGTTGCGGCGAGTCTTACTTAGTATTTGTAGTCCCCTTTCGCTGGGCGTTTTCGAACTGGATTCCGCCAAAATCCTCGTCGCCCAAAGCAACTTACAGCCACCTGCCGTTCAACTAGCATTGGAACCGCAGATTTCTGGTTCAAAACCACTCTCATCGCGAAATCCTCCCTTTGATAGCAAAACCGCAGGGACACTTTCCCAAGCAAAGCTTACGACGGGCGAACCGGAGCGAATTCCGAAGGTCAAAATTGGAGAGGATGCTACGAAAGACAGCGACACGAGGAAGCGGGCAACAAGTTTCCTTCCTGCACAACGGCCCATCGGACAAGTTAGCATCGACGTGCGACCCAAGTCCAAAGGAAAGAGCAACGAAGTTCCTGAAAACCTCGCCCATCAGGCAATTGGAGACGTACCGGTCGTTCTGGCTGCAAGATCTGATGAAATGCTTGGAGATTCTTTGATCGAGAAACGAACCAATAGCGACCATGTCATTCCGTATCAGCCACTTTACTTCGAAGAAGTCAATTTGGAACGTTACGGTCGAACTTGCGGCGTATTGCAGCCAGCTCTTTCCGGCGTTCGTTTTTTTGCGACCATTCCTTCCCTGCCCTATGCGATGACGATCCAACAACCTAATCAAACATACACTTTTCGATGGCCATACGATGCGGGGTGGGGAGCCCCTAAGGTCCGAGAACTGCAACCATTACAATGGAAGCCAGGTGTCGTTCAGGCAATCGCAATTACTGGGTTGCTTTTCGTTGTACCGTAGGATCGAAAGCGAACGTGCTATAGACAAATCTGGCAAGTCGAGTTCCGATGGACTGAGGATGCACATGAATACTGACCACGCCGGTCGCGTGATGCATTGGAACCGCCTCATCCTCCCCAAGCGAGGAGTGCTTGATCTCAACGCGTGCGACATAAATTGGCTCAGAGGATTCCGGACGCCCTTCCTTGTTGGTCCTATGAGGAACGAGGCCAGCTCTCGCAATCTCTAGTGGAATCTCTGGATGGCCGGTGGTGCCCATTTCGACTATCGTCCCTCGAAACGAAGCGCTCGGTAGTGCTTTCGATTTGATAGTCACTGCTTGTCCGGGACGAACTAGTTCGACCTGAGCTTGGGATAGGTAGACTGTCCCTTTGACTTGGTCTGTTTGTCCAATTTGACACAAAGTGGTTCCACGACGTAAAAAGCAACCTATATTCTCGACATCCAAGGGAGTGCCAAACCAAAATGGAACGTCGTTCGGAATGGCCCCTTCCGTTCTGAGTGGTGCAATAATGACACCGTCGATCGGTGCGCGCAATATCAATTGATCCAGCTCAGATGCCAATCGCTGTACCTCAAGCTCCAAACCAGCTATCGTTTCTTGAACCGTCGGAATCCGTGAAGCAATGAGAACGTCATCGCTCCGACGAGACTCCAGACCGACCAAGCGCGCACGTTGGCGTGCAAGTTCCCCGCGTCGAGCAACTAGGTTGAGCTGAAGATCATGCGAAACAAGTTGGGCAATCACATCTCCCGGCTGGACACTTGCCCCCTCTGGAAGACATCGCAGCAGATTTCCATCGACCATGACGACAACCGACTTAGCATCCCTCACTTCCAGAAATACTGGAGCATGCAATCGAGCAGGTAACGGTATCCATACAATCGCCGCGAGTAGAGCAAGTGCAAGGAATACGGATAGGGAAACACGTCCTTTTCGTAAATTGCGAATTCGACTGGGAGTTCCTACAAAAGTCACCATCCTGTTAAAAACGCTCACCAATAACCCGATTAATGCGAAGACGATCAAGAAAAGACCTAACAGCTCAAGATGGAAAACTTGAAAACATTTGTAAACAATCATTAGGACCGCCACAAACAAAATCCAGCGATAAGCCCCGGAAAGCAAACCATAAAACCACAAGAACCCGTTGCTTCGGCCGCTGTAATCCATGGCTGAACTAGAAACATTGCGTACGTAGAAGTGCAGGAACCCATTCGAAACGACTCTTCGTGAGCTTTGCCAAAGATTGGGGCGATCCAACAAGTCCGAAACCACAAAGTATCCATCGTATTTCAGCAATGGATTGCCATTGAAGGCGATCGTTCCAATACTCCCAACGAGCATCGCGTGAAAGCACACACTATGGATGATGCCGGGATTGCTAAACCACCAAATCCACATGCAAATCGAAGCTGTGATCAACTCGAACCAGATTCCAGCCAACGCAATCATGGCGCGCTTCCATTTGCCTTCGATCATCCAAGAGTCTGTAACATCGCAATACAGGCATGGCGTAAAGACAATGAGCATTATCCCCATCTCATTGCATTCACCACCGTAGTGCTTGCAAGCGATTCCGTGTCCAACTTCATGTATGACTTTGAACGCTAGGAAGGTGATTAAGAGCCAACCGACAGTATTGGCGGTAAGATACTCATTTATGTTGAGCAGATTCGAAGAAACAGTTGCGCCTTGCAAAACAAAGAATGAAAGTGTGAATAGGATTAAGCCAGCCATCGCCACTAGGGCTGGAGCTTCGAAGCACCAACCCATTCGCCTATCTAGATATTCGAGAGCCGAGTCCGGATTGATGCCCCGAAATCGAATGGACATCCATTGACGAACACGCCCCCATCGAGCTTGTGATCGCGATCGCACATTCCTGCGGTGCATCTCTCCCGATTGACCGACGCCATCCGATAGGACAAGGCCGTTACGGTGAAACTGCCCATGCAACCTTTGAAGAAGCTGCAAATCGAGTCGTGAGTTCTTAAATCGCTTTCCAAAGGCATCCTTCATCGAGGAGAAACTCGTTTTTCCATCGAGCATTTGCAACAAGGAATACTCTTCTTCCCAAAGTTGGTGGTGGGCTAGGGTTATCGGGTCCTTGATGATGAAATAGGTTCGCCCTCGGCTTCTTCGCTCGCGTACCAATAAGTCGGGCCTCATGCGCAGCCCGACGGGACGGTCGTTTGAAGCTAGAAATTGCGATGACAATAGTTGAGGCATGTTCGCGAAGATTGTGCTTGAGAAATCGTCAACGGGAATGAATCAGCATCTTCGCCCGTAGCCCAGGCCCCAATAGCCCTTTGGCGTTATCCACTTCGGCAACAATCCTTTGCGTGCGGTCATTGGAGTCGACCACTGGACTAATGAAAACGATCTTTCCCACATGCCGCTCCCTCTCCCCTTCATTGCCTTCGACGATGACCGTAACTGCTCGTTCCAAGAGTCCTGGGTAGATCGCGTCCCGTTTTAGAAACCCTTCCACTTTCAAGCGATCGATTCGCATAACACGAACCAGGGGTTCGCCGGGCCGAACCCATTCACCTCTTCTCGCAATAATCTCGATAACCGCACCTTGAATGGGAGCTTTGATTTGATGACGATCCACTTCCAATGAAGCCAGAGCAAGATTTTTACTGGAAAGATCTTTCGCAAGGTCAGCCAGCTGAAACTCTTGATTTGCTTGTTCTAGATGCTGTTTCGCCTGCGCAACTCGCAGTTCGATCTCATCGACTTCTGCCTGTGAGGGAGTGTCGGGAAACCGTTTTCGAGAGTCCAACGCCCGTTGCAAACTGGAATTGGTCACGCGTACTTCCGTTTCAGCAAACAACAAACCGGATCGATTGTTCGATTTTTTGGTTGCGATCTTTTGCTCCAATTCCGCTTGCTGCTGCTTCAAGCGTGCACGTTGATCATCGAGTTGGATGAGTGGTTGTCCGATTTGAACCACTTGCCCTTCCGTTACGTGGATTGCCATAATCGGCCCTTCTTGTATGGCCGGAACCTCGACCTCTTCGATGACTTTGATCAATACCGGATTCACTGTCAATTCAGTTCCATCCACCATCATGCCATACACTAGGCACGAGCTGAGCAATCCGCCCAAGGCAGTGATGCGAACGCCCAAGTTCCAGCTTCGTGCAACCAAGCGAGTGTTGGCCAAGCCAAGGTTGGCCGAGTCAAGGTTGGATTGGTTGAAAATAATTAAGCCCATGGACTGCCTCGACCAAGTGTAAGTGATGACCGTTAGCGCAAACGGTAAAGCAAAAAGTCCCAAAATCGCCTAGTCCAAACGTACCCGACACTGGATCTACCGCAATGAATCTTAGCGTTCACCGTTGCGCCGGGACGTACATTCCTCATGTCGGCGGCGGACACGACCGCGTCGATTCGCAGTGTTGCACCTTCGTCGGTCACGGTTTCGATCATCGTGCCGATTTGATGGACGACGGCAGAATGTCGT
The DNA here is from genome assembly GCA_043743995.1 of Pirellula sp. Taxonomy (GTDB): domain Bacteria; phylum Planctomycetota; class Planctomycetia; order Pirellulales; family Pirellulaceae; genus JBKCUI01. Next base: position 6,918 of record JAYTVM010000102.1, read on the forward strand.
ATGCCTGGATCGCTTGCGATGGAAAAGGTCACACGAATCGATTCCTTCTCTCGCTTGCTGGCATGGATAACGTGCCGCGTGTCTTCGTCCAAGACTCGCAATTGCAAACGCCCATCGCCATCGAGTTCCGCAACACTGAGTAGTTTCTGTCCTTGTTGAACCGGGCGACGATCTAACGTCTCGGTTGGATCCCAACTGATCACATGGCCACTCACAGGGCTCTTCAGTTGTAGAGAAGCCAGCATTTCACCGAGAATCAACAATTGGGCATCCTGGCTTGCCATCACTTCTCGCAATTCGCGATCGCTTGCAGAAAGCTCTCCGATGCTCGCGGACTCAGCATTGGTCTGCTTTCGATCTCGCAATCTCGCAACCTCGATCCCACGCAGCTTTTCTTGTGTTGTAGCCCGTTGCGTCAACAGTTCCTCCTTGCGCAATTCCATTTCCCGACTCCGGATCTCCAAGAGGAAATCGCCAGTCTGCACTTGGCTGTGATGCGAAGCATGGACCCGGATGACGTCTCCGTTCGCCGGAGCGTAGACATGATGCATCGCAAAAGGCTGTATCGTTCCATTGGCAGCCATGTTGAGATCGGCTGGAATGACCATCGCAAGTGCTAAGCATAAGCATCCCGCGGCAAAGCCTATCAGTACCTTAACCCGATAGGATTGATAGGTTTTGGGCAATCGACTCAAGGCCTGACTCAATCGCCTTAATGGCAGTCGATCGAATTCTAGGGCATTTTGGATGGCGATCCCTCCGTGCTGCAGCAATAGTTCGGATCGGAGAGCTAACTCCGACGCCGCCGGCGCCGTCGAAGCCGCAGTGACGTCGAAAGTCTCAACGACTAGCGCGCCAATGCAAAGGGCGCTCGCGGATTGCAATGAGTCCGTAGCAGACGGATCGCGAAACATCAAAGTTATCCAAATCAGTTCATTATTCGATTCATCAAGATAGCGTTGAAGCCCGTCGGCTAGTTGCGGTGCTTCCACTTCCGTTGAAGGATAGCGAAGCGAGCTTCCACTTCGAGCAACCAATGAAACGAGCAACTCCAGTTCACGCACTTGTTTTGCTCGTCGTTCGATGGTTGCTACGCCACTTACGGCGACGAGCACTGCTTTGTTCTTGTCGAAAATTGCGACACTCAATCGATCGCACCGAAGAAACTTCCTGCCTTCGTTCGCGATGCAGTGGGCGGACTCCTCAAGGTGGATACTCGAATGCAACTGCGGAAGTATCGATTTGAAATCGCTCCAAATGACATCGTCACTTTGGAGTCGTTGAAGCGTCTGAGCATTTCGAAAGTCCCGTGCGATCTCGCTTAAGGCTGCCATAATACGTCCAACCAATCCCGGATCGGTAGAGACGATTGCGTTTTCCTCGTGCACTAGTTCGATGACTAGGTAGGCTAGGTTACGATCGCGACAACCAAAAAATCGATACCGGTTGCCATCGTGGCTTCGCTCGGTCAGCTCCGTTTCCGAACGAGTGGAATTCGCTGCGATGTGCCCTTTACCTTCACATTCCAAGGCGTCTTCGTGGAGTTTCTGAAGTTGGGAATCGTTGCCGATTCCCAACCGCACCAATCCGATCTCTTGCTCGAGTCGGTACTTGACACCCACGACGCTCCAGATAGCACCTGCGTGGGCGTTGGTCGTTTTCAAAGCAACGTCGAGAATCGAGAGAAAGAACGTACGGGACATTGGGGCGGTCGACGCCAGATCGGTCAATTCGTCAAGCAACGCATCCAGTGTTTCACCATCGCGAATCTGAGTTGTCATGCATTTGCTTTCGACCTAAACCACCCTAACCCCCCAGCTAGCCTATCAGTACACTGCCCGGAGGTGGAATTGGCGATATTTCCGCCCTGTAACGATTATATCGTTTATTCCGCTGCAACCACTAGTCCGATAAGCCAGAGGCGAAGTGATCCATTAGATCGATTCTACGAGGCTCCATGACGTCTGAACTAAGATCAAAAAGGACCGTTGGATAGTTACATGTTGCAGCTGCTTCAGAAGACACTTTTGGTCTCTTTAGTTACCGTTGGCGTTAGCGGCTGCGCAGCACGAACCACAAAAAACCTATTTCGAGGCGAAACGGTTGGCCTGTTCAGCCCCCTTAACGGTGTTGCGATTCCGGCGGACCAGCTGCAAGCAGTCGAACTTTCCGAAGAGCAAGCCTTCGAACCACTCTCGCTGCAAACGCCCGAAAAAAAGGCTTGGTTGATCTCCCCTACCGAAGCGGTGCAGATCGCCGTCGAACGCTCCAAGGTGCTGCAGGACTTAGGGGGCAGCTCACTGCGCAATGTGAATGGTGTTGCCACCATTCACGAGCCATCCATCCAATCAACCGATCCGAGACTTGGAATCGAAGCGGCGTTGGCAGCTTTTGATGCACAACTGAATTCAAAGTCGTTTGTCAACAAAAATGACTTCCCGATCAACAATCGACTGCTCGGTGGGGGGACGAATCTGCTCAAGCAAGACCTCATCACCTTTCAAAACGAGATCACCAAGGCAACTGCCTACGGCACCGAGTTGTTTGCTCGAAGGAATACAACTTACGACGCGAACAACGCTCCCAGCAATTTATTTTCGAGTTCATGGCAAACCAATATTGAGGCTGGCTTTCGCCATCATCTGGGGCGAGGGGGCGGACTCGACTACAATCGAATCGCAGGACCGGGCGCGCTTCCTGGTGTCTATAATGGCGTGCTCATTGCGAGGGTGAACGCCGATTCCAGTATTTTGGATTTCGAGATGGGGCTTCGTGATCTTGTGAGCGACGTCGAAAACGCTTACTGGGACCTCTATTTCGCTTATCGCAACCTGGAAGCCAAGATTACGGCCCGCGACGCTGCCTTGAACACTTGGCGCGTCGAACGCGTCTATCGCGAACAACAGTCTGGATCAGGGGAAAAGGAAGCCCGTGCACGCGAACAGTACTACCGCTTTGAAGCGCAGGTGCTGGAAGCGCTGACTGGACGAGAAGTGGATGGGACGCGAACCAACAACGGCAGTAGTGGAGGTACGTTTCGAGCAGCCGAGGGCGTGCATACGGCAGAGCGTCGATTAAGACTCTTGATGAATTTACCCATCAACGATGAACGCATGCTGAGGCCCGTCCATGACCCAATCTTGGTGAAAATCATCTTCGATTGGCAGCAAGTGGTCGGCGAGTCACTACAGCTTAGGCCTGAACTTAGAAAGCAAGACCTACAGCTGAAACGCGGCCATTTGGAACTGATTGCCAGCAAAAATGCACTCCTTCCGCAAATCGATGTACTGACTCAGTACAGGCTTCGCGGATTTGGTCATGATCTTTGGGGATCGAATACAGAACAGTTCAACAATGCAATTGCCAGTATGACGTCGGGCCAGTTTCAAGAATGGCAATTCGGTTTAGAAATGAATTTGCCCGTCGGATTTCGTCGTGCGTACAACAACGTTCGCAATGCGCAACTGAAACTTGCTCGCGATCAGGACCTGCTCGATCAAAAGCAACGTCGTGTGATTCACGACGTGAGCAATGCGTACGCATCGGTTATCCGCGCTTTTGAAATCGCCAACGTATCGATGAATCAACGATTGGCTGCCCACGAGCAACTCGCGAGTCTTCGCAATTTGGAGGAGAACAGCGCCCGAGTGAATACCAATGAAATGTTAGACGCTCAAAGCCGAGTATCGCAAGCAGACGCGGCCTACTATGACGCGATGGTGCGATACATGATCGCACTCAAAAACATTCACTTCGAAAAGGGAACGTTGCTTGAGTACAATAACATTGCGTTTGTCGACCGAGTACGTCCAGTGCGATCCATTGTTCGAACAACCGCCGTGGCAGAAACAACGCTTAATGATTATTCTCTGCCAGAACGCCCGGTCCAGTCAGCGGTCCAAGCGCCAACGAACCGAGCGGAGTTCTCTCCCACCGTTTCTAGCGATGAGTTCGTAAAAGCCCAATCGCAAGGTGAAGCCCTCCCTTCCAACGAGCTGACGAACAAGTAGAATGCGGTTTGACAGTTTGTCGAACAAGTTCTAGCAAGGTTTTCGTCACATGGAATATAAAATTCAGTTTGGGTCGCTTAACGCCAAGGCAAATCTCTCGAAACCTAGTAAAATCTTTCGTATCGCCGTGCTTGGTGACTTTTCTGGCAAAGGCAATTCCGGAAGAGTTGAGATCGGTGATGCGCTGGCTGCCCGCAAGCCACTCCGGGTCAATCCTGAGAATCTCGACTCGCTCCTTGCGCGTCTCGACGTGCGTCTCAAATTACCCGCCGGTTCGAGTGGGGCGATGATTGAGGTGCCTATCAAGTGCATGGATGATTTCCATCCCGATCAACTCTACAGTAACGTTCCGCTGTTCGAGAAACTGGTAAGCCTTCGGCAGCGATTGCAAGACCCAGCAACATTTCCAAAAGCAGCAGCCGCTGTTCACGCGTTGGCGGATTCGACAGGTGGGGCCAGCGTTGCCTCGGCACCTCGCAGCTCATCGAGCAATGCAATTCCACGCGGCCGAATCGAAAGCTTTGCAGATTTAATTCAACTGGAAACGCGTGTGCATGAGGCGCCCGAATTAAAGACACTTCTCCGAGATGTCGTACGTGAGCATGTCGTATCTGAGATGCACGGACAAGCGGAGTTGATTGCTGCCGTCGACGAGTCGCTATCAGAATTGATGCGAAGACTATTGCACCATCCAGACTTTCAGGCGATGGAAGCCCTGTGGCGTTCCCTCGATTTGCTTATTCATCGACTTGAAATTGACCAGGAATTAAATGTCGTGCTTTATGATATCAATGCCGCGGAACTAGCAGCGGACCTAGCCTCTTCCAGTTCCCTGGACGAGACGGGACTTTATCGTTGGCTTGTCGAAGCACCATCGCTGGATGCATCTCAGGGACCGCTGTCGTTGTTCGTTTGCAACTTTAGTTTCGAACACATACCCCCTCACGCAGAGTTACTCGCCCGAGCAGCTAAAATCGCAGCTTCCGCCGGAGCACCGCTGATCGCGTCCGTGGATTGCTCTTTTTTGAAGAAGCTCAATCCGGAAGAAGTGCATCCGTTAACTAAGGAATCATGGGAAGCGCTTCGCGATTTGCCCGAATCGGTTTACTTAGGATTGACTACCCCGCGTTTCATGCTTCGATGGCCTTACGGTAGGAAAACGGAGCCGATTGAGTCGTTCAAGCTTGAGGAATTTACGCAAAAGAGCGGTCTGTCAGGCATGCTGTGGGGAAACTCCGCGTTCATCGCCGGTTTGTTGATAGGACAGAATTTCAGAGACAATGGAATGTCGGGCATGAAACTAGGATCGGTCCTCACGGTCGACGACATCCCTTTCTATTATTACAACGATGCCCATGGCGACCAAGTTGCGTTACCCTGCACGGAACGACTAGTCAACGTTCGAACAGCGCAACATGTCTCGTCGCAAGGAATCATCCCCGTCCTGTCGATCCAAGGACGATCCGAAGTTCGACTAGGTGGCATGAACTCCGTCGCCGGTGCTCCTCTTGCTGGCCCTTGGGCACCCGTCTCTATTCAAGGAGGTAGTCCTCTTCCTCCGATGGAAATCCCCGCTCCGCCATCTGCCCCGATTCCCAGTCCTGCATCTACCACAGACGAGGCAGCGGCAAGCGTCGAAGCCGCAAGTGAATCCGACGAACTAGACTCGCTGCTCGCATCGCTTGAGGCTCCAGCCCCTGACCCGAGCGACAGCAGTTCGGAAATGGACGCGGAGCTGGCCGCACTCCTTGCAGATCTCTAGTTTCAGACGGTACAAGCCAGGAACAAGAACCCCCCCATATGGCCAGTTCGAATCCGATAAAGCGAGGGGTATTCGAACAATAAGTGTTTGTAGGAAAAGCGTTTAGGGCAGCTGGTAATTGATTAAATCACCATTCGTTTCCAACGAGTTTCAATGGTTTTGCGCAAAAAACCTCCTTTTGAAGAACTATTTAAACAAATTTCTCCTTGGGTTTCGACCTCACGACGAATTCGGGCCTAGTTTTCTGTTAGCTATCGGCGAAGGTCGAACGCTCATTCACGATTCATGCGCCTCCCTGGATCCACGACCTAGAAATTCTTATCAAAGCGTATCGGAGATACTATGTTCTCGCTTCTAAGTCGACGCGTCGACCCATTCAATCAAAGAAAAAAGAAGCAGGAGGTATGGAAGTGCCTACGACGTATTTTGGATCGGAACTCCGCCGAACAACTGCTGCTTGGAAAAGACGATCGGAAGGAGAAACGAATTCCATTTTCATTGCCCGTTTTGTTGCAAACAGGTTTGGCAGACCAGCAACCGTGGAGCAAGCCAATTTTTGCTGTGACAAAGGATATATCCGATGATGGGGTCGCAGTCATAGCCCATCAGTCAATCGAGCAATCGCAGGTAATTTGTGTGATCTGGGAAGATGGTCCCATCTTTCTTTCCGGTGAAATTCGACAATGCGAACAGCTTGGCGGCGGCTTCTGGAAAATAGGAATGGAACTTTCTGAGATTGTTTCTAGCTTAGACTTTCCTCAACTACGCACTTTGTCCGATGGACTAAGTCCAGAGGCAGAGTGGGTTTAATATGGGATCCACAAAAGTCCGAATTGCGCGTTTTCGCGAGCACCGTCTTTTCGAGACTCGAAAAGGTGCGGCGGTGGTCGAGTTTGCCCTCGTATTGCCACTGTTGTTGATCATCTTTGTAGCTGCAGTCGATTTTGCCAGGGTGTTTTACAATGCCCAAGTCCTTACCGACTGTGCGCGGACGGCAGCGCTCTTTGCGGCGAACCCAGATCTGGCTGATAGGACCTCGTACGAAACGGTAGTCGAGTTGGCACAAACGTGCGTGGCGGACTTAGATCCACCGCCAACCTTTTCCTTTACCAGTGGTACAGATAGTCAATCCCATGCCTATGTCGAGGCAACTGTTTCACAATCTTTCACCTTAATTTGTCCCTTTGTCTTTGAATCGAAATATCAAATAAAACGCACCGCGCGAGCTTATCTTTATCCAGCGGCATTGGAGAAATCCGATGAGTGACAACAAACACTTCAAATGGAAGTTTTCTCGCCACCAACGCAGTGGTGCTGTGATGGTAGAGATGGCGATCGTATTGCAGTTGCTCATTTTGCTTTTGATCGGCCTTTGCGTGGGTGAATTAGGTGCTTTTCGGTACCACCAAGTAGCCGCCCTGGCCCACGAAGGTGCTAGGTGGGCGTCTGTGCACGGCAAGGAATACGCAAAACAACAGAACAAAGCGATCGCAACCAAGGAGGATATTCTAGAAAACGTCATCAAACCAAGGGCAGTAGGTCTTGATCTCAACAAAATTTCCCATGAAGTAAAGTGGAATGCGGAATGCAGCTTGGTGACCGTGACTGTTCAGTACACTTGGACACCGGAGTATTTTTTTTCGCCGCGGAAATTCTCGTGTGTCGCAGTGGCACTAGCAACCTATTAGAGATTATCGGATTGGACCATGACCAAAAAATCGAATTCCGCGTCCCGTCGCAGTGGCGCTATCATTCCATTTGTGGCCGTTATGCTGGTGGTCGTCTTGGGCTTGGCGGCATTGTCGGTCGATGGTGGGAACTTGTACCTCGAGCGACGCAACACGCAAGTCGCCGCCGATGCATCTGCCGACGCAGCCGCCATTGAACTCCTTGCAAACTTCGCTTCCGATGGTGGTGTTGATCGTGACGGAAAGGCGCGCGACGCTGCATTGTTCCTGGCGGCAGCACACGGCTACAAAGCCTCAAGTGTCATTGTCAATATCCCTCCGAAATCGGGTTCGTTTGTTGGCAAGAACGGGTACGCCGAAGTGCTTATTAAGACAAATCCACCACGGTTCTTTAGCAAAATTTTCAGCGACAAGGAGCAAGTCGTGAATAGTCGGTCCGTGGCGGGAGGCCTCTTGATCGCAACCAAAGCCAGTGTCCTGGTCCTGGATCCAAAGTCGAAGAACTCCTTGAAACTAAAGGGCAAGAGTTCGTCCCTCGAGGTGGGCGGCGATATCATGGTGAATTCAAAAAACAAGAAGGCCGTTGAGATAAACAAAAAAGCGCAAGTCAAAGCAGAGCATGTGCTTGTTTCCGGAGGCTTATCTAAGAACTCGAAACGCAACATAGACGGCGAAGTCTCAACTGGCGTAGCGCCGACCCCGGATCCGTTTGCGTCGCTACCCATTCCACCCATAGGAACCACACTTAAGGCAGATGACTTCAAGACCGTTGTCGGTAAGAGCAATACATATAACCTGGAGCCTGGCACTTACAAAAAATTGAAGTTCGATAAAGACGACGCCGTAATCATGTCCCCAGGCATTTATTATGTCGATGGGGGAGGTTTCGAGTTCAAAGGGGATTCGACACTCAATGCCACTGGGGTCACGATCTACAACACAGGAAAACGCGGATTTAAGGTGTCGACCAAAGGCAATGTTTCCATTTCACCTCCAACGTCGGGACCTTATCAAGGAATTAGTCTTTTTCAGGACTCGGCAAAGAAAACAAAAGTCGAGTTCAGCAAGCAATTCCATCTCGATATCTCTGGGATCATCTACGCGCCCAATTCCGAGGTGAAGTTCAAGAATTCGACGATCGACATCGATAGTGGCGACGAAGACGCCGACTGGGATAGCGAGGAGGATGAGCCGATGGAAGAGGATTCTGGATACGGTGACGACAGCTCGATTGGCGCGGCAATCGTATCCGCCAAACTGTCCATCGAGAAAAAAACACGTCTGACGATTCACGGGTCAAACATCTCCGCACGTCGACCCTTTATAGGAGTGGTCGAGTAACGACTTTCTGAATAAGCGGCACACCTTGAGCCAAGGTCAACAGTCCCCGGTCTTCAGCAGAAAGGGTTGGAGCTCAATAGCGTTCAGGGGTCGACAGTCAGTCGTTACTTTTCTCCCTCGCTACCTTCCCGTGAACGCTTCAGCATGCCTGTTACGGCATATCGTATTCGGTGTTGTTTAGACAAGCCATCTGCTAAACTCTGTTATCAAATTGGGTTTCCAAAAAAACTGCCATGAAAGGATGAGTGGATAAGATGCCGATACAATTTCAACACGAAGAGCTCATTCGAACCACACCGGAACGCGCCTTCGACGCGATTGACAACTAGGTTAACCGCAATACCGTTCAATTATTTGTTTAACAGTCAGCCGAAGGCGTACTCGATACCATTAACGTACGCCTACGGCTAACGGTTAAACGAAATTCTTGCGAAACTGGGCTTCCTTGAACGGTATTGAGGTTAACCGGTGACCGATTGCGAGATGGTACCGCACGACGTTACCAATCCATGCGCCGAACAAAGAACAAGGTCGGTATCGCGCTAGCGATCACCAAAGTCAAGGCCAAGCCGGATTCTCGATTCTTGATGCCATAGTGCAGCAAATCGAACATACGCATAGCCACGGTTGTGACTTGAGGTGGTTGAACCAACAGGTAGCTCGATAGATCTGCGAAGGACACAAAGAAGGCAATCACCAAGGCGACGACCAGAGGATTCAACATGGCCTTCAGCAGAATCCAGGTTCGCGACAGGTAAGGTAGCCCCTGGTCCAATTGCAACAGCCGGTCATTGTTTGTAGCAAACCGTTTCTTCGCAAGCCACAGCACTCCAAACACGATTGGCAAGCACCTGCTTTGCAAAGCAAGAATCGGCCCAATCAAAGTGCGATCGGCGAGAAAACCAACCCACGCCGGCTCCCTTCGATCCAAGAGTGAAATAATCAGCAAATTGATGATTGGGCCAGGGAGCGCCAGCAGAAATGCCATGAGTCCGATGGCGAGCCATGTGGCCCATGGAGCTTTCGCGCATCCGACCATCGCAACACCCAGAACTAGCGATAACGCTGACGCGTAAAGACTAAGTTGAATGCTCCAGCTGATCTCATTCAGAAAGGTCCTCGATTGTACGATGGACTGAACCAACACCGACGCCGACCAACTGCGTCGAATCTCGCCGTTGTCCATGGTTGCGAGATAGCCCGCTTTCACGATCAGGTTCACAAATGGAATGAGCGCAACCATCGAAACGATCACCCATCCAAGAACGGCCCCCAGCCATCGAGGACCTCCTCGCAGTTCAAACGCTTGAAAGCCGGAAGAGGTTGGCTCCGTCTTCTCGCCCCCTATTCGCGATTGAAATCGCCGAGCCAGAACTAGCACTGCGATTCCGATCGCGATCGCAAACGAAACCGCTTGTCCAATGGCGAATTGGTTTAGCTCATTGAATTGAACTTGTTGGTAAACCGTCTCCGTAATGGTAGGAACTTGAAACAAATTGGTTACCACCATATCGTTTCCAGTCATGGCGATCGTCCAGATCGCGCCCGCCGCAATCCAGGGCCAGAGCTTGGGAATCAGCACAGTAAACGTGGCAAACCACCGACCGAAATCTAGCAGGGCTTGCCGACAGTTGGAATCGAAGGAACGTCTAACACCCAATGCACACAGCAAAAAGCAAACGGGGGTCGCCGCCATTGCATGAATCCAAACGACCGAAGCGATGGCGGTACTTGGCGAAAGAGCTGCCGACACCTGGCTCAATCGAAACCATCCCTGGACCCCAAAGCCCGCGCTCCATGCGGTAGCTTGAACGTAGATGGGTATTAGGATCAGGCTTAGCACGATAGTGGACATCCATCGATGCATTGGGACTCGAAAACAAACCGTAAGCAGAGCAAGCGACAGGCCAAGCAAAGTCGCCAGGGCTGTGGTCCCTAAACACACCATGAGCGTGTTGAAAAACGGTGAGTTCAAGTCGTGGTTAGCCTCGCTGCAGTCATGACGGCTTGGATCATCCCCGAAGATTCCGCGCGGTTTTGCCAAGCGATGTCATGCGCCGTTCCGTGGGCCACGCTGGTTCGAACGATGGGCAGACCGAGCGTTACGTTCACTGCGTCAAACATATCCAACAGTTTCAATGCAATGTGGCCTTGGTCATGGTACATCGCAACCACGGCATCGAAGCCACCATCGACTGCTTTGGGCATCAGCGTATCGACTGGCAGCGGCCCCACAACATCGATTTGACTCTCCCTGGCCTTCAAGACGGCTGGCGCAATGATGGTTCGCTCTTCCAAACCAAAACGACCGCTTTCGCCAGCATGTGGATTGAGGCCCGCTACCGCGATCCGGGGTGCGCCCCTTAGGCCCATCGACTTGCGAATACGTTTGAAAACATCGTTGGCAAGTCCAATCTTTTCGCCGATGCTCGCGATCGTCAGGTGCTCAAAAACTTCTCGGAGTGCCATGTGCAAAGTGACATGCACAACACCGAAACCTGCTGCACTGCCATGACGAGGGCGACCAGGTGGTAAGTACAACATCATCGCATGTTCCTTGACGCCGCAAAGATGAGCGAGGAGTTCGGTGTGTCCAGGCCAATCGTGACCAGTCGCATGCAACGCAACTTTGTGCAACGGAGAGGTAACGATCGCATCCACTTGGCGTTCCAAGGCCAATTCCGTCGCACGGACCAAGCAATCGTAGGCAAGCTGTCCTCCTCGCCTATCAACGATTGGTTTGGTAGCACAATCCGCTTCCGCGTCCCCAGTCACAAGGCACCAAAGTGACGGAACCGTTTCAGAACTGGGCGCACTTGACTTCGTCAGCCACTCATCCACCGACTCCACTGCCACGATATCGAGATCGATAGCGGAAGTTTGTGCGGCCTGCTTAAGGATGGCAGGGCGTCCAAGTACCAGCGGCTTGCAATGTGCGTTCAGTTGACCACTTGCAATCGACTTTACGATAATCTCAGGCCCAACACCGGTTGGATCCCCGATGGTGATGGCGATGGTCGGCTTGGCTTGCTGCGTCATGTTAGCGTTCGGCTTTGTTGGCCAGTTTTGCCTTTTCAATTGCTTTGGCCAGTGCATTTGGGGGCACGGCGGAACGCCACACATCGACGACCCTTCCGGCACCATCCACCACAAGCGTCGTTGGGTACGCGAATCCACCAGCGGTCATCAACTGACTAACGCGTGTTCTCGAGAATTCAGCTGGGTCGGAGTAAACTGGGAGATCGTTCGCTTCAACTTTCAGAAGGAATTTATTGGTGTAAAACTTGAGGGAGTCAAGCGTCTCTTTGTTTTCGTTGCTACATGCAATACTCGCAAAAAGCACTTCGGAATCTTGGCTGTAAACGCGTTGCGTTTTGACAAAGTCCGGAAGCTCCTTAACACAATCGGGACACCAATAGCCCCAGAAATGCAGGACAACGACTTTGCCTTTCATATCCGCTTCCTCGATCTTCGATTCGGTGTTGAGAAGTGGTTGAATGTCCATCTCGGTGATAGTTTGGCCGACAATGCGAGCTTTTTCTCTCCCGATGATGAGCAGAACGCAAATCCCAACTACCATGAACACGCCTGCGAGCAAAAGGGGGAGAATGGCTGGCGAGGACCGCATTGTCGATTCTTTTTTAGGTGCGGTGGAGTCTTCGGTTGAGGACATGATAGCTACTGGTTCTACGGGTTGATGGACGCACAATGCGTCGAAGTTTCCTAGGATCTACCGGTAATTGTAGTCGTGCAGGCAAATCCTGGCGATCTTAAAACCGAGCTTCCGCCACGACTGTTGGAGAAGAACTCGACCAAGGCTAAATCGAAAGGCCGCGGGTTGAACAATTGTTGCCTCCCTGCGAAAATAGGTGGAAAGCTCTGTTCCTTCCATTCAGCGTTCCAGACAGCATAATTCATGCGATGCCCCTATTGTTACAGTGATAACGACGGAGTTCGAGACTCCAGAATCGTTGAGGATGGCAAAGCGATTCGACGGAGGCGTTTTTGCAACCATTGCCGCCGAAGGTTTACGACCTACGAACGAGTCGAGGGGTTGCTACAAGTTCGGAAGCGAGACCTGACCAATCAGGACTTCAGCCGTGTCAAAATCGAGCGTGGACTTCGAGCGGCGTGCTGGAAGCGGAAAATTGACGCGGAAGAGATTCAAAAACTGGTCGGCGACATTGAATCGCACATCTTAGATAACTACGAGAAGGAGGTTTCCAGCGAGGAGATAGGGAACTTGTGTATGGAATTTTTGAGGGAGGTGGATCAAGTAGCATTTGTCCGGTTCGCAAGCGTCTACCGGAGCTTCAGCGACGCCCAGGACTTCGTCGATGAATTGACACCCATACTGAAGATCAAGGCAAAAGCCAAAAAGAAAAAATCGTCCAAAGAGCTGGAACCCTGAGGATCGACGTGCGATTCTGGATGGACTCAAAGATTCGACGTACTGGCTATTCTTACGCAAACCCAGATCAAATAGGCGGACCATGCAACTAAGACAATGGTCGCAACGCCAAATAGCTTGATTTTCCAATCAGCCCGCATCGGTCGCCAGCTCAAATCGAGGTTCAAAAGCTCTGTCGAAATCAAATTGGTCGTCAAAATCTTCGCGATGATCGGTCTTGCTCTTGCGCATTTCGCGAATCCGAATAAGGTTGTAAACAATTTCGCCGAAATCGCCCGTCGAATGGATGCCCCAACTGTTCAATACCGTTTTTGCCATGAAACCGTATTGTTCGAGAGCGAACTCGCGAATCGCCTGGCACAGTTGCTGACCCGTCAGATGATGATCTTGCTTTGCTTCGCTTCCTTCATCGTTGGTGGCCGGCATCTTCATGATTTTTTGGGCGTAAGACAAAGCTTCTCGCACGAATTGATAGGCTTCCAAATGGTACCGCTGGTCTTGCATCAGTAACTCAATTATGGCTTGTAGGTGCTCGTTCATAGCAAAATCAGTTCTCAACTCCACGTTTTAATACGGTCAAGCAATCGCTTGCCGGAATCAAGATCCTTCGGTTATCTTCGGTAATGAGCAAAAGCTGTTGTGCCAAAAGTTCGACCCCTATTACTCTACCGCGTCCTTGCGACGTCACAATCTCACTTCCGACTGTTGGCAAGTCAGCGGCCAGTTCTTCGTAGGTGTCGTTTTCGTAGCGAAGGCAGCATTTTAGCCGTCCGCAACGACCTGAAATCTTGTTCGGGTCCAGGGTGGCCTTTTGAAGTTTGGCCATTCGCATTGAGACCGGTGGCATTTCGGACAGATGGGTGTTGCAACACACCGGCTTTCCACAGTCGCCATAATCTGCCAGCAATTTAGCTTCGTCGCGTGCTCCGATTTGGCGCATTTCAATTCGGGTCTTGTATTCCGAGGAAAGTCGCTTCACCAATTCGCGAAAATCCACTCGGTCATCCGCCGAATAGTATACCATCATTTGTTCGCCTCCGAGGATGATCTCCAAATCCACCAGCGACATAGGCAAGCTCATTTCTTGTATGAATTGCTTGCACTTTGCAAAATTTCGCTTTTGCCTTTCCAAATTGTTTCGGTACTCGTTTTCGTCATCGACCGATGCGTCACGTTGAATACTACCATTCGGAGGATCGTTCATTTGACTCAAAACATGATCGGTCGCTTCGCACAGGACTTCGCCCCTTTCCAGACCGCGGTTGGTTCGAGCAACGACGATATCGCCACGATGTTGGTCCGTTCGGGAATTCATCACGAAAAGAGTGCGCATCAAACCGCATCGGACAACGTACCGGGGCATACTGAATCAGCAAAAGAAGAGGAGTGGCAGACGGGAGATCCCGCTTGGTTTATCACCGGATTGTAACCCAAAATCCTCCGCCGCTGTTGCCATAGTGAACAAGTTCCTCCGTTACCGACAATAAGGAGTAATTCTGGTATCCTTTGAAGTATCGCGTTTTCGGAACGCGAAGGTCCGTAATACCAAAGTTCCCCACTACAATCCATTTTGGAATTGCAAGATGCCTTTTCCTGCGTCACCAGATGATAGACCAGATCCGCTTGAAAACATGCCGGCCATGCGCGCCCGGATTCCTGAACATGTCGCTCGGGGGGAAGTGAGCACCGGCGTGATCGTTGTAACCGGTGGAACGGAATACGTCCTCGATTTCGTTCGAAATTTGCCTCGGCCAAATATGATTGTGGCCAGAGTCGTCCTGCCTCACATGGTTATGCCCCAGTTTATTGACGCGTTGGCAGCCAATGTCGAGCTATTTAGGCAGCGGTATGGTGAATTGCCGGGAATCCCACAACCCGCGGTCGTTTCGCAACCCATTCCTTTTGGGGCAGGAATGGTCGCTACCAATCCATCGAGCCAAGTGCCTGGTTCCCCTCCCGCTGCGGAATCCAGCTCGGTCGACGTTTGGCCCGGTTCGACCTCGAGTCCTGGCCCCGGAGCCTCAACTCCGTCTGGCGAATCGAATTCTAATTCAGGACCGACTGGAGAGACGGGAGAAACGTCAGGAAACCAGCCACCGGCCCCCACGAATCCCAATTCCAATTCAGCCAATGCCCACAATGCTGCACCGAATCAAGCGACACATCTCCGGCGACAGAATCCGCAGGAAGTCTACGATGACCTCAAACTTCGCGATGAAATTCTAAGCGGCGCGTATGCCAATGCTGTCATGATCGGGCATGGACCCTACGAATTCAGTTTCGATTTCATCACCAATTTTTATCCGCAATCGGCAGTTAGTTGCCGAGTGTATTTGGCATCGGGGCACATCTATCGATTGCTTGAGTCCTTGCGAGCTTCGTGGGAACAGTTGCGTCCCAGGCTCTCCCAAGGCAGTCCACCGCCGAATCCACCACCGCCGAATCCACCGCCACAGCCACCTCGGTGAATTCGGTAATGTCACTCCATCCAGCGTCAACCTTTCAACCGGACCCTCGCGAGATCATCCTTGCGAGTTCGTCGCCGCGCCGACGCGAATTACTTGCTCGATTCGGCTACAAGTTTCTAGTGTTGGAACCGGACCCTAACGCGGAGTGCGGAATCTGCTCTCGAGAAACACCGCCTGAGTTGGTCGCCCGATTGGCTTATCAAAAAGCCGCCAACGTCATCGCAAAGATCGATTCAGGTTTGGTATTGTCCTGCGACACGGTGGCTGAATGTGTCGCGATCATCCTCGGTAAACCAGAAAACCGAGAGCATGCAAGACAAATGTTGCGACGGCTTCGAGGCCGAAAGCATTCGGTCTATAGCGGCGTTTGCCTTTGGGACAAGGCGACATCGAATCGATCCATTCGTGTCGACGTATCGCACCTATGGATGGAGCCGATCACGGACGCGGAGTTGGAAGCGTATTTGGAGACGGAGCAGTGGGTTGGCAAAGCGGGCGCATTTGGGTTTCAGGACGGTCCAAATTGGATCCGGCTAGAGAGTGGATCCGAATCGAACGTGGTTGGCTTGCCGATGGAGATGTTGGCGACGATGCTCGCCGGATTAAAAGTGTAGTGCTGACGCTAGCAGCGTCAGCCACGTCATGCCACGTCAAGCCACGTAGTGGACGCTGGCAGCGTCCAACTCCTAGTGCCTAAACAAATGGATTGATAATCGGCACGCGAGTGTGAACAAAGTCTTTTGTATTTCGTGTTGCGATGGATAACCGGTGCTGACTGGCGCTGGCTGCAATGAGGCTATCTTTGATAGGCATGGCACGCCCTTTGGTCTTTAGTTCTGCAAGGAGGCGAGCCCACTCGATGGCGGTATTCGCATCCCAATCCAACATCGCCAAATATTGAATGCCAGACAACAACCACTTGCGTAGTTGGTCCCGTTTTTTGCCAACTGGCAAAAGGAGAATGCCGTATTGGAGTTCACCCAAAACAATTGGATTGATAGCCAATTCGGTTTCGTTTGCTCTTAACCAAGCCAACACTTTAGGCTCGGGGATCGGCTTTACCGCTTCACTCAAGACGTTTGCGTCGACGAGAAATTTCATCTATACGGTATCCGTCGATTCTGATTCTATGCATTGAAACCAGCCTTGAGCCGGGCATTCACTTAACCATTGCGTCAAACCCGGCTTTCCTGGCACCGCAATCTTCTTGATGAGGTACTCACCGGCTGAAAGCCGTTGGACCTCGAATTGCTGACCGGGCTCAATCCCGTCCATTTCTCGCAACTCCGCCGGCAAAACAAGTTGCCCTTTGGAAGATATTTGAGTTTTCATAACAGTAAGATACCATCTTACGTGTAATTTGTCAACTGTTTTTCAGATACCGGAGCGGTGGTGTCGCCCCCCTGGTACCGACGAGCAACTTCAAATGGGTATAATGCGCAAAATCTAACGATTGCCTAAACTTTCCAACCCTCACAGCCGAAAACAAAAATTGCAGCGTTATTTGCGAATTTGCAAGTTCGTATTTTGGAGAGTTTCAATGATTGTTGCCCGTATCGAAGGTGGTCTTGGAAACCAACTCTTCCAATACGCCTTCGGAACTCAACTTGCCTACAAACACAACACCGAACTGGTTCTCGACTTATCCTCGTACGCTAGCAAACCAGCCCACGGTTACATGCTGGATCGGTTTTCTATTCGGGCTCGCGAGCTGCGATCCGAGGAGCGGAAACGTATTCCAGGGCGCTATAGTGAAGGAAGAAGATCGTTTCTTCACGCTCTTGTGTTCGCCGGGAAGGAACTGTCACGCGTACGCGAACGCCCGTTTGGATTTGCCGAAAAATATATGTCGGCACCCGACGACAGCTACCTGGTCGGCTATTGGCAAGGCGAACGTTTTTTTCGAGACGTAACAACCGACATCCGCGAGCAGTTTCGTCCGGCCGTCTCAATGAGTTCAGAGACTTTGCGAATCCGAGATAGGATGCTCAACTCTTCCAGCATCGCGATCCATCTACGACGGGGTGATTACATCACGACGAAACCGATGGCCGCCCGAAATTTGAGCTTGGACTACTATCGAGAATGCGTCGTTTCACAACTCGAGCGACGTCCTGAAAGTGAAGTTTACGTTTTCTCGAATGACATTCCGTGGTGTAGCGCAAATTTAGATCTTCCCTGTCCCGTTCATTTCGTCGAGCATACCAACAACGCCACCGCAAACGAAGATCTATGTCTAATGACGGCGGCTGAATGTTTGGTCGTGGCCAACAGCACCTTTAGTTGGTGGGGAGCCTACTTAGGCGAACGCAAAGATAGAACGGTCTTTGCGCCCAAAAGTTGGTATCATCCCCAGACGCTCGATGACAGTAATATCAACTGCCAGGACTGGATCCTGGTCGGGGACCGAGTAATGCAGCGTGAAGCCGCTTAGGACCGCTTTGCCGAAATAAGCGCTCGATTTGACCGTAGCGAAAGTCGCCAAGACTTTCGGAACTGTGGGCAGCCGAAACTCTTAGGCGAGTTTCGTTATGACAATAATTGAGCGAGCAGTCCTATGCTGGACGATCTCTTAGGCGAGGGGCAGTTTGAAATCTACCTGTAAACTGGGTGGCACGCTCTGAGGTACGGGTGGCACGCTCTGAGGTACGAAGGGCGTGGTGAATCGCTAAAGTCATTTGCCACACTTCTCACGCCCATCGCTTTGGGCGTGCCACACGGTGGCCAGGCCTGGTAGTCTTCTGTCTGCCGCTCGCCTTAGGGAGTGTGGCTCGGTGGTCCCTACCGAGTCAATCCGCACCGCACTACATTTCAATCGCGTAGCCGGTTCGGTAGGGCCGTGTTAGCTCCGCTGCTGAGTTCCAACTTGGACAATGCGACCTGTTTGCTTTTGAACCTTGCGTATGAGTTTGCCTTCATCGATCGTCAGCGTAAGGGGCTTTTCGCAATAAACATCTTTTCCAGCCAACATGGCTTCGATGAGCGGTTTCGTATGCCAATGGTCTGGTGTGGCGATGTGAATGACGTCGATATCCTTGCGATCTAGGATCTTGCGGTAGTCTTTGTAAACATCCGCTTTGCCCTTGCTCATTGTTTCTTTAGCGGTCTCGCCTCGCACGGAATCCACGTCAGCAATCGCAACCACATCAACCCAGTTGGCTGCCGCTTTCATATTGCCCGTTCCCATCCCACCAGCACCGATCAAGCCTAGCCGGAATCGATCGTTTTTGGACTTCGTTGCGTCCGCCAAAGTTCGCGATTGCGAAAAGAAATACGGAACGAATGCGGCCGAGGCGGAGGACTGAATTAAAAAATCGCGGCGATTTCGATTGGTACGAGACATTAATGGTCCTTTCACTTGGAATGTTATCAGACTGACGACGAAGCTCGTGTTCCACATGTATTCTAACAAACTAGGCAAAGTCGGCGACCGAGATTATTCCGCAAATCGAATAATCTCGTTCTAGATAATTTTGATAGAGACCTAGAAGCTATCTCTTTCCGGATGAACCCACGGGGCGCGATAGGGGCGACGCAACATCGCGGTCGCCTGTTCGTCATTGACGACGATGTGCTTGTTTGGATCCCACGTAAGTGACCGGCCTAGCTCCATGGACATATTTGCCAAGATACATGCGGCGGTGGAAATGTGCCCTTGTTCGATGTCCGCAACGGGTTTGGATCGGTCGGTTATGGATTTCAAAAAATCCAGCATGTGGGCTCGAATCGCCGGTGCAACGTGTTGTTCAAGGTCTTTTTCGGTCTTGTCTTCAGGATATTGTTCTAACTCCATGACTACGTCACGGTGGATCGGTTTGGCATTTCCTCCCCTTGGAGTGAAATCGTAGCGCTGAACACTCATTCTGAGAGTACCTTTTTCGCCGTAGAGCGTTGCGCCCCATGGGTAATCCTTGTCCGGGGCATCACCCCAGGTGCGATGGGTCCAAACAACGTTGAGTTCAGGAAATTCGAACGTAGCGGTTTGTGTATCTGGGATGTTGGCTTTGGAGTTTTTGTCCATGAAGATACCTCCGTGCGAGGATACCTTGCTCGGCCATCCCAAGTCCATGATCCAGCGGACCAGATCGAGCATGTGGATGCACATGTCTCCGACGATTCCGTTACCGTACTATTTAAAGGCGCGCCAAGAACGAGGATGGCAGAGTCGATTGTAAGGCCTCATGGGGGCTGGCACTGTCCACATCTCGTAGTCCAACGTAGAGGGTGGAGTTTCGTCGGCTGGATTGTCTTTTGTTCGCATGTGATAGTAACAGTAAATCTCTGCGTGGGAGATTTTCCCCAGCAACCCCGCTTCGAGGACCTGCTTCCTGGCATCGACCAAGTGCGGCGTGCTGCGACGTTGCGTGCCGACTTGTACAACGCGATTGTATTTGCGGGCGGCAGCCAACATAGCCTGCCCCTCGATCACGTCGACACTGATCGGTTTTTGTACGTAGACGTCAGCTCCGGCCTTAACCGCTTCGATCATGGGGAGTGCGTGCCAGTGATCTGGGGTTGCGATCAAGACGATATCGAGGTCTTTCTCGGCAAGCATCTTTCGGTAGTCGCCGAAGACGCGTGGTCGGTTGGAAGACTTCTGTTTTGATTGAACTTTATCGGCGGCGTCCGAGACCATTTTGGAATCGACATCGCAAAGCGATACGACTTCGACCGGTGCCACTTGCAGCAATCGAAACGCAAGTGAAACCACGTGTAGCGAGCGTTTCGTTGGCAATCAAGCTTTTTCTGACAGGCTTTGTTTTTCCGATTTCTTGCCTCATTCACTCCTGCTGTATCAAAACCGGTGGGATACATCATATTCCAAATCACCCAACTGCGGTCAGTGTAGCCGGAACATCCCAGGCGAGTCGCCAACAGGGAACGGCTCACGGAAGAGGGACAAGCGATCTGCACTGGGTGGAACCATACCGAATCGATCGAAAACAAGCCGTGCGCCGATGGGAAGTTTATTTTTGAAATCTTGACAAGACTGCTTGACGGGTCTTTCTTCAAAGGTTTTAATCAAAAATGTGTCAAGCGTAGGGTCTGCTTCTTTAGGTAGAGAGCCAATGCAAGCCAATGCAAGCCAATGCAAGCCAATGTTGGGTCTTGTTCGTCGTGATAATCTAGCTTGCGGTGCGATTCACGACGAATCAACGAGACGGCTTTCAATCATCGTTCCGTGCTTCAACGAGCAAAACACCGTTGTAGAATTGTTGCTTCGTCTTCGTACGGCTTTACCGTTTTCACAGATAATCGTGGTCGATGATGGCTCCACCGACGAAAGCCTTTGGCGAATATCGCAAGTGGCTTCTGAATTGTGTCTTGAGGTAACGCGATTGCTTACTAATCGCGGCAAGGGCGCTGCGATACGACATGGGTTGGAGTTGGTGAATCGCGAATATGCCGTCGTCCAAGACTCAGACCTTGAATATGATCCGCAGGATCTGGCGTTCTTACTTCGGGTCGCTACTGAGCATGATCTCCCGGTCGTATACGGCTCTCGCTATCTGTTGAGTGGCCGCCAGTTGGGAGGGCGTTGGATCAATTACTTCGCAGTAAAATTGCTTTCCGCCGTCATTGCGATTCGATTTTCACTACGCTTAACTGACCCGGCGACATGTTACAAGCTCATTCGCACTGAACTGTGGCGAGAGCTTGGTGTACTGGGTGACGGTTTTGAGTATTGTCAGCATACGAATTTTCAATTGCTGTCCCGAAGAATTTCAATTCGCGAATTACCGATAGCGTATCATCCGCGAAGTTATCGGCAGGGGAAGAAAATAGGAATTCGTGACTTTCTTCCCTGTGTAATGGCATTGATGCGTCCACGTGGAAGGGAACAGTTCCTTCAATCGTACACCAAAGAGTTGTACAGAATGGGTCAGACTGTCGACAGCAGGAGAGTTGCTGAGCGTTATGGCCAGTATGCGCAACAACCATAGAAACAAATTGTGTCCTGTCGAATCGAATAAAAGTCAACGATAATAAAAAGGATAACTAACATGTGGAGATCGTTTTTTGCAACTTTTGCCTTATGTGTTAGTGTATTTGAGGCAGCCCAATATTACCTACTATTCGGGATATGCATCTTTAATTGCACTTCCGTATGCGGGTACGACGGAGTTGATAACTCGTACAACGCACTCACCCAGATGATTGTCCGACTTCCAATTCCCAACACTTCAGGGGTTTATGAGACTAGGGCGTACGACGGATTCGGGAATCCAGTCATGCGCTATTCATGGACTTCAATTACCGCCCCTTACGCCAATGTACATCCATGCCAAAACGTCGCTCATCAGTAAGCGCCCACGTCAACCAGTAGGGATTTTGGTCGCAAATCGGCTAGGCGGTCGCGTTCCGCTTTTCCTTGGCTGCGAGCAGGCGCTTGGCCCGG